>DASUGD010000258.1:0-38161 GCA_036274195.1 Gemmatimonadaceae bacterium
CCCGATCCCTCATCCCCCATCCCCATCCCTCTTCCCTCATCGCGGCCAGCGACGATCCATCCACTCCATCGTGGTCGCGACCGCGCTCATGCCGATGACCGCCGACGTCGTGACGTCGCTCGTCCAGTGTTGATCGTCGTACACGCGCGACCAGGCCACTATGGTTGCGCCGGTGTATCCGAGCGCCGCGACCCACGATCGTCTCGTGGCGATCGCGGCGCCCGCGGCGATGGAGAACGCGTGCACCGCATGCGACGACGGGAACGAGTGCCACTCCCCCTCAGTCGAGAAGGGCTTGAAGCGCCACGCGTCGTTGGTGCTGTCCGGACGGTGCCGTCCGACGACCGGCTTCAGCACGCCCACGATGACGTTGGACGCGGCATACCCGGCGGAAATGCGAAGCACGGTGTTGGCCGCCCGGCGGTGGTGAGTGACGCGGGCGACGACGTACGTGACCGCCAGGCCGGCGATGATGTTCCTGCCAGTTCCGGCGAAGTTACCGGCATCGGCCAGCGAGCTCGCGAAAGTGGAGCGGCGGTCGAGCCAGAAAGTGCGTGCACTCTCGTCGAGGAGCGCCGCGGCGGCGATCGCGCCGCCCGCCGTCACCCAGAAGCGAGTGTGTTCGGGCTGAAGACTCAGCTGCGCGTCACCTCGCGCTGCGAGAACGACGACGAGAGCGGCCGACACGGCCGCGCGCACAGATGGAGTACCAATCATCAGCGCTCGAGTCCGCTCGTAGCACGTGCGTGCGCATGGAGTTTGCGAGCCTCGTCTGTTGTGCGACGGCGCGCAAGGCAACAGCTTAGAGCCCGATGAAATCCCATTGGATCGCCGCCTAACAGTTGCTGCCCGCAGGACGTCGTTTCCAGCCCCGGTAGGAGCCGGATGCCGCACGCGGAAATTGTTCGACAGCTCGTCACCGAGCTGGAACGGGTCGGTGTCGATCCCGACCAAATGGTGGCCGGTCTCACGAGCCGAGCCGATGAAGCACTTCGCGCCCTCCGGGCACTCCCCGATGGGGCCGGACCAGCCGCTTTCCTCGCGGAGCTCCGCAACCAATCGTCGGCCGTCGGCATCAACAATGGTGCTGCGGGCCAATTCCCGCACGACCCAGGCCCCACCTCTCGATGACTCGCCACCTGGTGAGCGTTCATGCGGCGTTCACGATCGCGACCGCGCTCTTTACCCTCACCGGCACCGCGCGTAGCCAGGGCACGTTGCTGAACGCCTCGGAAGTCAAGACGGTGGTGAGCGCTTCGTCGTTCGATTCGACGGTTGCACGTCTCGAGCGCGCCGCCGTGGCCAACGGCTTGACGATCGCCGCGAAGATCGACCACGCCGCTGCCGCACGGAAGGCAGGGCTGACGCTGCGCCCGACCACGCTGATCATCGCCGGCAACCCGGCGGCCGGAACTCCGCTCATGGTCGCCGACCAGACGATGGCGGTCGAGCTCCCGCTGCGATTTCTCGTCTGGCAGAGCGAGGATGGGAAGGCACACGTCTCGTACGATCCCATCAAATCGATCGCGGCGAGACACAAGATCACCGGTCACGACCAACTGCTGACGAAGATGACCGGCGCGATGGAGCTGATCGTGAGCGAGGCGACGAAGCCGTAGACTGGCGACGGGCGACTGGCGACTGCCGGGGACGGGGGACGGACGACGGGGGACTGCGGGAGACGGGAAACGGGAAACGGGAAACGGAAAGAGCGCGTCATTCCGAGCGCAGCGCCGTACGCCTGGCTATGTCATTCCGAGCGGAGCGCCGCAGGCGCGGAGGCGAGGAATCGCCGTCGTCCCGGGAGAGGGGATCGCCCTCGCTCGGGACGATCGGTCATCTCGTGCCTGCATCCGGAACGGAGGGCCGTATTACGTGAGCGGGATGAGCGGCACACTGACCATCCCACTCTACCGGGACGCCGTCTCTCCCCCCGAGCGAATCGAAAAGGGGACGGCCGCTCGGGACGTTCCTGACTCGCGCGAATTGAACCGTGGAGGCCGCGGAGGGCGCCGAGGCCGCGCCGGACCCGAGAGGACCAGCCCCTCAGACGAAAGGGGTTCGGATGCGGCGGATCCCTCTGATGCTTCGGATCACCACTCCTCGGCCCTCACGTCTCCCCTCGCAACGAGCCGGGGATTGGGAAATGACGAACTCGGGACGCACGGGTTTCCTGAGGTCGTTGAACAAACAAAAATGATGAGAGCCCGGCCGTGCCGTCGGAGCCGTCGCCGCGCGCGGAGCCAATCCGCGAGCATCAGCGGAATCGCTGTTCGAATCCGCGTTAGGCGTTGCCGTTCACGCCGCCGTCCGGCCGGGATGCCGGCGTGGCGCTCGGACGCTGTCATTCCGAGTGGAGCCCCGCAGGCGGAGCCACTGTCATTCCGAGGTCCGCTCGGATTCGGAATGACAGCCAGCAAATAGCCGATGGCTGATGGCAGCGTGCCCAATTACTCGACTTCGTCGATAGACTTCGGCCAATCCTGCTTGAGGAGCCGCGACATCGCCCGATCCGCCAGCAGCCGACCATTCGTCTGACAGCGAGCGCAGTAGTTCGTCTCGTTATCCGCGTAGCGAATCCGCTGGACGGGCGAGCCACACACGGGACAGGGAAGCTTGTACCGCCCGTGCACCGCCATCCCCTCCCGAAACGCCGTCACTTTCTCCGGAAACCCATCGCCCACATCTTCGCGAAGGCGATTCGTCCAGTCGATCAGCGTGGCTTTCGTCGCCTCGAACAGCACCACGATCTGCTCGTCCGTCAAACGAGAGGTCAGGAGGAGCGGAGACAGCTTCGCGCGATGGAGAATCTCGTCGGAGTACGAGTTCCCGATTCCGCTGAAGAGCCGAGGGTCCGTGAGTGACCGCTTGAGCGTGTGGTTTTCGCTTCGCAGGCGCGCGGCAAAGTCCGCGAGGTCCGCGTCCAGTACCTCGAGCCCCCCGCGGTCGAACTGCGCCAACGCATCCGCGCCCTTCACGACGTGAATCGACGCGCGTCGCTTCGAGCCTGCCTCGGTCAGGTAGAGTGTCCCTCGCTCGAACTCGAACACGGCCTGAGCGAGCTTGCCGCCGATCGTCTTACCTCCCTCTCGCCAGCGCAGCCGGCCAGCGATCATGAGATGGATGACGACGTACAGCGCGTCGTCCGTGCCGATGACGATGCGCTTACCCAGCCGGCTGATCGTCCGCACCTGCTTGCCGACGACGGTCGAGAGCGGAGGGTCGACGGTTCTGAGCACGAACGGGTTGAGGGCGCGAGCGCCCCGCACCTCCTGGCCGAGGATCCGCGCTCGCAGCGTTTCGATGTAGACGGTGACGTCAGGGAGCTCGGGCAAGCGTCACTCGGCTCGTTGGGTCGGGCTGGAATCGGACTGTATACTTGCCCGTGATCGCGACGTGGTACGAGCCATTCCGAGAGTCAGGGTTTTCACGGGTTTCACGATGCCCCCCACGAAATTCGAGCCGCGTGACGAGTCGTACGAGTCGCGAGTCCGCGCCAGCTTCGCCCGCCAGCGCGCCATGCACACGATAGGCGCTCGGCTCGTCCGCGTCGAGCCGGGCGAAGTCGAGCTGGAGCTCCCGTTTCGGGAGGATCTCACCCAGCAGCACGGCTTTCTTCATGCGGGGATCGTCACGGCCCTCGTGGACAGCGCGTGCGGGTACGCCGCCCTCTCGCTCATGGATCGCGAGTCCGCCGTGTTGAGCGTGGAATACAAGGTGAACCTCATCGCCCCGGCGGTCGGCGAGCGAATGCGCGCGATCGGACGCGTGATCAAGCCTGGCCGAACGCTGCTCGTCTGCACGGGCGAGGTGATCGCGTTGGCCGGGGGCGCGGAGTCTGTGGTGACCGCGATGCAGGGGACGATGATGGCCGTTCGTGGCCGACCCGAGCTCGTTGATTGATCGCCGGGGCGAGGGTTACGGTCGCAAACGCGTTGGGAGTACCATTAGGCATGGCGCATCGAACGTTCAAGGATTCAGACGGGCGTGAGTGGGAAGTGTGGGACGTCGTGCCGAGCCAGTGGGTTGGCCCCACCCTGGACGGTGGGTGGCTCGCCTTTCAGAGTGGAGAGGATCGGCGCCGGCTGGCGCCCCTGCCACTGTACTGGGCGGCGGCTCCGGAACAGGAGCTTCGCGACCTCCTGGCGAAGGCGAAGCCGGTCGTGGTTCGGACCGACTCCGAGTGATGGGCAATCCCGTCCCGGTTGCACCGTCGCTCGAGCCGGTGCTCGATGCGGTGCTCACCCCTCGTGAAGACGAGGCGCCGAATCGCCGCACGCTCCGCATCAGCGCGCTCGCCATCGTCGCGGCGTTTCTCGCGGCCGTGGCGGCCCAGCTCCTCACCCGGCTCATCGGGCTGATCACGAACGTCGCGTTCTACGGGCGGTGGTCCACGGCGTTCGTGTCCCCGTCCGGCAATTCGTTAGGCATGGCCGTCGTCATCGTGCCGGTCGTCGGTGCGGTGCTGGTCGGTCTCATGGCCCGCTACGGGTCGGCGGCGATTCGCGGCCACGGCATTCCCGAGGCCATGGAGCAGGTGCTGCTCAACGAGAGCCGCATCTCGCCGAAGGTGATGTTCCTCAAGCCGCTGTCCGCCGCCATCTCCATCGGCACCGGCGGGCCGTTCGGTGCCGAGGGGCCGATCATTGCCACCGGCGGCGCGTTAGGCTCCGTGATCGGACAGCTGTTTCACATCACGGCCGACGAGCGCAAGACGCTCCTCGCGGCCGGCGCCGCCGCCGGCATGGCGGCCACGTTCGGCACGCCCGTGGCTGCCGTCCTGCTGGCGGTCGAGCTGCTGCTGTTCGAGTATCGGCCGCGGTCGCTCATCCCCGTGTCGCTCGCGGCGGCGACCGCGACGGGCGTGCGCATCGCGTTCGTGGGTCCCGCCCCGGTGTTCCCGATGCCGAACATCGCCCCGCCGAGCGGGGAGGCGCTGGCCACGTACATCGCGTTAGGTGCCGCGATCGGGGTCGTCGCCGTGTTCGTGACGCGCGGGCTCTACGGCGTCGAAGACATGTTCGAGCAGCTCCCGATCCACTGGATGTGGTGGCCCGCGATCGGCGCGGTCGCCGTTGGCGTCGTGGGTTACTTCGCCCCGCGTACTTTGGGTGTCGGCTACGAGAACATCGAGCAGATGGTGGCCGGCACGATTGCGGGGCGCGCGCTGCTCATCCTCGTCACCCTCAAGCTCGTGTCGTGGATCATCGCGCTGGGCAGCGGCACGTCCGGGGGAACGCTGGCCCCGCTGTTCACGATCGGCGGTGGCGCGGGCGCGCTTGCGGGTGGCGCACTCGCACAGTGGTTCCCGTCGCTCGGCGTGGACCCACGCATCGCCGCCCTCGTCGGGATGGCTGCCATCTTCGCAGGCGCGTCCCACGCCGTGCTCGCCTCGGTGGTCTTCGCCTTCGAGACGACCCGTCAGCCGCTCGGCCTCCTCCCGCTGCTCGCGGGCTGCAGCGCGGCGTATCTCGTGTCGCTGCTCGGGATGCGCCACTCGATCATGACCGAGAAGCTCGCCCGGCGCGGCACCCGCATTCGGTCGGAGTATGCCGCGGACTTCCTCGAGCAGGTGCTCGTTCGCGAGATCGCGTCCACCGAAGTCGTGACGCTCGCCGCGGAGGAGCCCGTGGAGGAAGTGCGCGACCGAATCGCGGCGCGCACCCCCGGCTCGCAGCATCAGGGGTTTCCGGTCGTCAATGCGCGGGGCGATCTGGTCGGCGTGGTGACGCGACGCGACCTGCTCGATCTCGACATCGAGTTCACGGCACTGGTCGGCGATCTCGTGAAGCGTCCGGCGGTCGTGATCTACGACGACAGCTCGGCGCGTGAGGCGGCGGACCACATGGTGCACGAGCGAGTTGGACGGCTCCCCGTCGTGTCGCGCGCGAATCCGCGCCGAGTGATCGGGATCGTTTCACGCAGCGACCTTCTCGAGGCCCACGAGCGCCGGCTCCACGCCGGCCATCGCGTGGAGCGGACCATCAATCTCGCGGCAACGCTCGCGTGGGTTCGCCCGAACGAGCGTTGACGGACCCAGCCTCCGCATCGGCGAACGGCGGGTCGCGGCGCGTCGGGCGCGTCGCGATCGCTCTCATCGCCGGGCTCGTCGTGGGTATCAGCGTCTCGCGCGCTGGGATCCCGTGGCTCGGTCGAGCGGTCGCGCTGCTCGAGCCGGTTGGTTCGATCTGGGTGAATGCCATCCGGATGACGGTCGTCCCGCTCGTCGTCGCTCTGTTGCTGGGCGCGGTCGCTCGCGGAGGCGAATCGCAGAGCGTCGGCCGACTCGGCGGCGTCGCGTTCGGAACGTTCGTCTCGCTCCACGTCGTCGCCGCCGTCGTGGCGCTCGTGGTGGTGCCGGCGGTCATGGCGCGCGTTCCGGTCGATCCGGTGAGCGTGGCGCGAATGCAGGCGGAGGCATCTGCCGCCAGCGCGGCGACGGCGGAGCAGATGCGCGCGCTGCCCAGCTTCGGGCAGTGGCTCGCCGGGCTGGCACCGGCGAACGTCATTCGCGCCGCGGCGGACGGGGCAATGTTGCCGCTGATCGTGTTCACCCTCCTGTTCGCGCTCGCGCTGCGCCGCATCACGCCCGGCCGGCGCGACCACGTACTGCGGGTGTTCGACGGTGTCGGCGCGGCGATGCTGGAGATCGTGCGCTGGCTGATCGCGCTCGCGCCGATCGGTGTGTTCACGCTCGTGGCGTCGACGTCCGCCCGCCTCGGGGCATCGCTGGTCGGCGCGTTCGCGTACTACGTGTCCGCGTACGTCGGTCTCCTGCTCGTGATGACCCTCGTCGTCTGCGTCATCGGCGCGTTAGGTGGCGGCGTGGGGCTGCCGAGATTCTTCCGGGCAGGCTTGCCAGCGCAGGCGGTGGCATTCAGCTCGAGCTCGTCGCTGGCCTCGCTGCCAGCGCTCGTCGACTCGGCCGGACGTCTCGATGTTCCACCGTCGCAGGCGGGGTTCGTTCTGCCGCTCGCGGTGTCGTCGTTCAAGGTGGCGAACGCCATCGCCTGGCTCACTGGCACGATGTTCCTGGCCCGCCTGTACGGTGTACCGTTAGGCGTCAGTGAGTACCTCACCGTCGTAGCCTCGTCGGTCGCGCTCAGCTTCGCGACGCCGGGCGTGCCGAACGGCGGCTTCCTGCTGCTCGCGCCCGTGCTGGCGAGTGTCGGCGTTCCGGCGGCCGGGGTGGCGCTGCTGATCGCCGTCGACGCCATTCCCGACCTGTTTGCGACCGTGACGAACGTAAGTGGCGATTTTGCCGCGGCGGCGATCGTGCGGCGCTGGGCAGCGCGCGAGCCCGCGACGGTCCTCGAAGGTAGTCTCACCCCTAACGCGAGCTGACGAGGTCTCCATGCGCATCGGCATCGGGTCCGACCACGCCGGGTACACGTACAAACAGATGCTGATCGCCATGCTGCGCGATCGGGGCCACGAGGTCGTGGACTTCGGCACCGACTCGACGGAGCCGGTCGACTATCCGAAGTACATTCGGCCGGTCGCGCTGGCGGTGGCCGCACGCGATTGCGAGCGCGGGATCGTGCTTGGTGGCTCCGGCAACGGCGAAGCGATCGTCGCGAACCGCGTACGGGGTGTGCGCTGCGCGCTCTGCTGGAATGTCGAGTCCGCCCGGCTCGGGCGCATGCATAACGATGCGAACGTGATATCGATTGGCGAACGCATGGTGTCGGCCGAGGAGGCGAAGGCCATCGTGGACACCTGGCTCACGACGCCGTTCGAGGGAGGGCGGCACGTCCGCCGTATTCAGATGATCGACGAGTTCTAGTGCTCCGTATGGGGTCAGACTCCTTTCGCATCATTCAAGCGCGTTCGCTCCAAGGCCAATAACCCGGCCAGGTCGCTGACGGTGCCGACATTGCTCGACGCGGCTCCGTGGCACATGTTCTCCGCCGCCCACGCTCGGCCGCCACAACCCACCAGCGTCGACATGCGCCAATCTGCTTTCCTGTCGCTCCTCGCTTTCGTCGCCAGCGCGGCCGCCGCGCCGGCACAGGCACAACGACTGCCCCGGTACTTCATCTCGGTCGACATGGAAGGCATCGGCGGCATCGGCACGCCGGCGATGACGAGCGCCAACGGCAAGGACTACGAGTTGGGCAGGAAGCTGATGACAGGTGAAGTGAACGCCGTGGTCGGCGCGATCCTGCAGCGCGGGCCGGCCGAGATCCTCGTGAACGACTCGCACGGAGACATGCAGAACCTGCTGCACACCGAGCTCGATCCGCGCGTGACGTACATCCAGGGCGCCGTCAAGCCATTCGGCATGGTCGAAGGGCTCGACTCGACCTTCGCTGCCGCGTTCTTCCTCGGCTACCACTCGCGCGCCGGCACACCGAACGGGTTCATCGCGCACACCGGCACCGGTGCGGTGAAGGGACTCTGGCTGAACGACATCGAGGTTGGCGAAGGGGAGCTCAACGCGGCGTATGCCGGTTCTGTCGGTGTGCCCGTGATCATGGCTGCCGGTGACTCGGCCTTCGTCGAGCAGTTCACGCGAACGGTGAAGGTCGAGGCCGTGGCTACCAAGTACGCGGTGACGCCGCAGTCCGCGCGGCTGCTTCACCCCAAGGTGGTCCAGGAACGTCTGACCGCTGCGGCCGGCCGAGCACTCGCCAACCGTTCCAGCGCGAAGCCGTGGGTCATCGGGAAGCCGGTCAAGGTCAGACTCCGGTTGTCCGACAATACCGTCACGCAGATCCTGCAGGCCATTCCTGGCGTTAGGCAGGTGGATGGCTTCACGGTGGAGTTCACCGCACCAACCATGGCCGACGCCTACCGGCTGATCCGGTTGATGTACCGGTTCGTATCGGTCTAGCCTCGGGGCAACGTGAGCATGGCCGTCACGGGCGGCCGTTTGCGTCCGCCTCGCGTGCCCTCGCTTCGGTTTCCTCGTCCAGCATCGCACGCAGCTGCGCAATGACAGGAATGTCAGCCGTATGCTGGCGCCCGTACCCGAGGTTGAACCGGTAGTCGAAGTCTGCCGGATTCAATCCCTGGTTGTGCTGCATGATGGTCTCGAGCTTGTCGAGGCCCTTGGCGAGCTTTGCTTCGAGCGACTGTGCGGCCTCGTACTCGTCCCAGAGCGCCGTGATTTCGTCGCGGACCATCGCCGGCAGCGGCGTGAGGAGCTCGAGCAGGTCACGGCGCTCTTGCGTGGCCTTGCCCGCCGTGGCGCCGGCCGCGGCCCGGCGCGCCTGTTCGGGCGCCGGCACGTCGCCGTGAACCGCTTCGCCGAGGTCATGGATGATGCAGATCTTCACGAGCTTCGCGAAATCGATCTCCGGGAAGGCCGACCTGAGCACGAGTGCCATGAGGCAGAGGCGCCACGTGTGTTCGGCGACGCTTTCCTGTTGGCCCGTGGATGTGTAGCCGGTTCGCGTCGTGCTCTTGAGGCGTTCCGCGGCTCGAAGAAACGCGAGCACGCCGGGTAGGTCGTCAGGGTGCATTGGTGGCTCTCAGAAGCCCGAGAGCTTCGTGATCCGGCCCTGCGTACCGACTGCCCAGCCAGCGCGCGGCGACGCGAAGCCGACGGACCAGTAGTTGAGCGAGTCGATCGGCGTCCACGTGGCGCCATCATCGTTCGACCAGACCGACCCTGCTGGGCCCACGACGACCACGGTCGGGCGCTTGGCGCCCGGCACGTAGACTCCGCCCCAGGCGCCCGTCTTGAGCGGCACGCTCGTTCGCGCAACCCACGACTTCCCACCGTCGCTCGTCGTCGCCGTGAACACGTCACCCGGCTGGGCGGCGGTTCCACCGCCGAGCGCAATGCCGTGCCGCGCGTCGCGGAACGCGATGGACTGCGGGCCCGAGCCGGCGCGCGTCGTGAGTGGCAGGGTGTCCACTGACCATGTCGAGCCGTAGTCCGCGGTGTGAAGGACGCGGCCGTGATCGGCGTTGCTGGCCACGATCCACGCATGCCCGCCGGGCTTCGTGACGAGGCACGTGCCGCTGGCCGCGAAGCTGCCCTCGTTAGGTTGCGCACGCGGCAGACTCGCCGCCGGAGTCCGCGACCACGTCGCGCCGCCGTCGGACGTGCGCAGGATCGCGAGGTCGGCGCCGAGCGCGTCGCCGATGACGAGGCCGCGCCGGGCGTCCCAGAAGTCCATGCAGTCGTAGAAGCCGGCGGAGTCGGGATTCGTAAACTGGCGCACCCAGGTCGCGCCGGCGTCCGTGGTCTTGTAGATGCGGGACTGGTGGCCGTTGCCGATGCTCAGGAGATACGCGGTGTTCGCGTCGACCGCGTGCACATCGCGGAACTGGAGCGAATCCGCGCCGGGCACCCGAGCCGCGTGCCACGTCGTACCGCCGTCAGTGGTTCGCAGGTAGGTCCCCTGTGCTCCGCTGACCCAGACAATTTGGTCGTTGACGGCGCTGACCGCGATCAGCAGGGCGTTCGTGTTGCTGGTCTGGGCCGTGTGCGTGACCTGGGCCGTGGCGGCAGTCGCGGCCGTCGCCAGGACGAGCGCGCATCCGACGAGGCCAACGAGGCGGGACGAGGATCTTCGCATGGGTGAATCGACGTGGTGACGCCGGCGGTGCCTAACGGTCGGGCCGGTCTGCCGGAGGAGTTCGTGTCGGGTAGATGCCATCTGTGCGGTGGCGGGCTCGTATTGACATATGACATCGCGACGCTCGGTCCACCATAGCCAAGGGCGCACCCGTTGCGTTCGGCAGAGCCGGAACCGGTGAGACAGGGCTTCGTCCGGAGGTCTGCACCTTGCTTGGCTTCTCGTCGGAAGCACCGCTGGGCAATCCGCCGCAGCCAGCCAACAGGGCCATCAACGAGGAGACCATCGAATGTCGGAGCGCAGGAAAACGCACAACGGCCGCGACACGTCCGCGGGCCGCCCCGGCGCAAGAGGGCCCGTTAGGCGCCCGACGGCCAGGCGTCGCACGTGACGAGCCTGCAGTTTCGCGCCGCGGCGGCCGATCATCAGCCCGCAGGCTCGCCGCCTTCCGGCCCGTAGAACATCACCCACACCGCGAGGTCATCGCTGAAGTCCTCGAACCGGTGCGGAACGCCAGCGGCGACGAACAGCAGGTCGCCCGGCTGAAACGGCACGCGTGACGACCCATCGAAGAACGTCCCCCGGCCGTGCGCTACGACGTAGAGCTCGTCTCGCGTGTGCGGCGTTTGCGGGTCGCGGCCACGTGGCGCATAGAGCTCCACCGCGAGCGTGCCGTGCTTGAAGAGCTCGGCGAAGCGCTCCCCGCGCGGGCCGGGGAGTCGGGAGAGCCCCGCATCGGGTCGGAGATGCGCCGTAGTTCCGGTCGAAGGTTCGGGCATGTGGACGCTCGGTTCGGTTCGTTAGGCGGTACGGGCGCGGACGATGGTCGTGAAGTTGGCTGTCACGGCCAGCCGCCCGTCGACCGATGCAGCTCCGCGGAGCCGAGCCGCGCCGCGCCGGTACCACACCAGCTCGACCGCCAGCGAGAGCGTGTCTCCCACTCGTGGAAGCGACCGAAACCGCACGCGGTCGGCGGACGCGAAATAGCCCACGGCACCTGTCGTGTCGTTCACCAAGCCGATCAGCACGGCGGCGCTGGTCTGCGCCAGCGCCTCGACCACGAGCATCCCGGGCATCTCCCACAACCCGGCGTCGGCCGCTTCGCTCCACCAATCCGCAGTTGTCACGCGCTTGAGGCCCAGCGCGCGTTTGCCGGGCTCGATGACACGCAGCCGATCGACCAACAGGAATGGGTAGCGATGCCCGAGCACATCGAGTGGGTCCGTCCACTCGGACTCTTCGGTGTTGGCCTGTGCCCGGTCGCTCAAGTCGACCGCACCCGTGCTGCGACCCATTTCTCGGCTGCGTCGGCGACCTCGGTCATGACCTGGGCATCGGATTTTCCGGAGCTTTTGAGTACGTGAAAGCTATGGTCCGCGCCCTCGAGCCACAGCATGTCCCACGGCGCCGTGATTCGCCGGAGCACACCCTTCATGAGCTCCGGCGTGCAGAACGGATCACGAGTGCCGTTGACACACAGCACCGGGACGCGGATCGACGGCAGGTGCGCATCGCGGAGCTGGTCTGGCTTCCCGGGGGGGTGGAGCGGGTACGCGAGCAGGAGGAGGCCCGAACAGTCGAAACCGTCCGCAGCGAGCATGGACGCGGCTCTGCCGCCCATGGACCGGCCGCCAATGATCAGCCACTTCGGGTCGAGCTCTGTCCGCGCGCGCGCGACCACCGCGGCCGTCGTCTCTTCGAGCTTCGGCATGGGGTCGGGCCGGCTCGAGCGTTTCTCCTTGTACAGGAAATTGAACCGCACGATCGAGAACCCGCGTGCCCCCAGCGCGCGTGTCACGGTGGACATCGCCTTGTCGGCCATGTTGCCGCCCGCGCCGTGCGCACAGACGAACACGGTCGACGCGTCGCCGTCAGGCGTCGGGTCGTAGATCGCGCTGGTCGTTTCGGTGCCGACCTGTATGGTCCAGTTCTTCATCGTCCTCCAATGGGACACAGCGATTCCTGAACTGCCCGCTTCGCGGGCACCGGCGCTCGGAATGACACTACGCTTTCATCAATTCCGCCAGCTTTCCCAACACCGCTCCGAGATCCGGTGACTCCGTCAGAACCGGAACCATCGGGTCCGCTCCCATTTTCTCGATACGATCGACGGCCGTCTTGATCGTGAACGCGCGAGGATCGAGGGAGAAATCCACCTCATCCCACACGAGCGGCATCGAGACCGTGGCGCCGGGGAGCGGCCGCACGATGAACGGGGCGACAATGAGCTGCCCGTGTCGGTTCTGGAGGTAGTCGAGGTAGACCTTGTCACCGCGCCGCGTGACGTGGCGGGTAATCGTGGCCACGTCGCCGAGCTCGCGGATGACCAGCCGGGCGAGCAGCTCGCCTAACGTTCGAGACTGCGCGTACGTCATCTGACGGCCCAGCGGAAGCATGATGTGGAGGCCGGTCTTGCCCGTTGTCTTTACGTAGTTGGGCAGTTCGGCTGCGTCGCAGATGCGATGGAGTGACTGCGCACAGCGGATCACATCCGAGAAGGGCGCTTCCTTCGGGTCGAGATCGAGCACGCACCAATCAGGCTGCTCGAGCGTGCCGACCCGGCTCGCCCAGATGTGCAGCGGAATCGCCCCGAGATTCGCGATGTAGACCAGCGAATCCTCGTCGTCGCAGACGAAGTAGCGAATGTCACGCTGCGTGTCGTTGCTCCAGATCGGGACGGTGCGGATCCAGTCGGGAGCGAACTCGGGCGCGTCCTTCTGGTAGAAGGATTTCCCGTCGATCCCGTCGGGGAAGCGCGTCATGACCACCGGGCGGTTCCGCAGGTATGGCAGGATCCACCTCGAGACCGATCGATAGTAGTCGATCAGATCGCCTTTGGTGTACTTCTCGGCCGGCCAGAAGATCTTGTTCGGGTTGGAGATGTTGATGGTCTTCTGCGGCGGCTTTGGCGGAGCGGGGACCTCGCGCGCCGATGACGTCGCGATAGCCGCGGTCGCCGTCACGTCATCGTTAGGTACCGCCGTTTGCGGCGGCGAGGCTCCGGCACTGACCCATCCCTGACGTTCGCAGTCGTGCGGTCGCTTGTCGGTTCTCACGCGGAGAAACGCCGGGTGCCGGAGCACGCCGTCCGGCGTCCACTCCCGAAACCGGACCTCCACGACGTGCACGGGCTCCGTCCATCTCGTCGTCTTCGTTTCCGGGATCGCGTCGCTCGGCAGAGGCTCTGCGCCCGGTTTGAGCGCCGGCCCATGGCACGGCGGATCGCGTCGCACGAGTGGGTCGAGCATCGCACGCAGCTCGCGCAGGAGACCGTCGTTGAAGCCCGTGCCGGCTCGGCCGGCGTAGACCAGCGCGCCGTCGACGTAGTCCGCGAGCTGCAGCGCTCCGAACCCCGGGCGGGCGCCGTTAGGCTCCGTGAAGCCCACCACGACGAAGTCGCCGGTCTTCTCGGCCTTGATCTTGAGCCATTTGTCGGTGCGCCCGCCGCGGTAGGGTGCGTCGGCCTTCTTGGCGATCACGCCTTCCAGGCCTAACGTGGTGACCTGCTTCAGGAACGCGTCGCCCTCGCGCGCGATATGGTCCAGGTAGCGCACGGCGCCAAGCTTCGGGACGAGCTCCGCGAGCAGCTGCTTGCGGCGCGTGAGCGGCAGCGGCCTGACGTCGAAGTCCTCGAACGACAGCAGGTCGAAGACATAGAACACAGCCGGCAGCTCCACCGCGGCGCGCTTGATGTCGAGCGGTGACGAGATCCGCCCGCGCTGCTGGAGGAGCGAGAAGCGCGGAATTCCACCGCCGTCGAGGACCACGACCTCGCCGTCCACGATGCACGAGTCGAGCGGCAGTGCCTGCACCGCGCGCGCGATTTCCGGGAACACTTCGGTGTAGTCGTTGCCGTTGCGGGTCAGGAGCAGTGCCTCGCCGCCGCGCTTGCAGGCGAGCAGCCGGTAGCCGTCGAGCTTGAGCTCGAACAGCCATCCGTCGCGTGTGAACGCGTCGTCGGCCTGCTCGGCGAGCATGACCGGGGTGGTCTTCGGGTCGAGGCGCGTCCGTGGCACGTCGGCCTCTTGCAGCGCTTTGCGCACGGTGCTCGCGTGCGTCTGACCGGACTTGACCTCCTCGACGGTCAGGCCGGAGAGGACGGACTGTTCCGGGAAGACGTCGCCGGGCTGCCTAACGTACGCGTCGCGTTCCTTGATGAGCAGCCAGTCCTTCTCGCTCTTCTTGATCTTCACGAGCGTCCACTTGCCGTGGAGCTTGTAGCCCTTGAGCTCGAACAGGAGCTTGCCCTTCTCGAGCCCCTCGCGCCAATCCTCGAGCGGGACCCATTCGCCGCGGTCCCAGACGATGATCCCGCCGGCGCCGTAGTTCCCTGATGGGATGATGCCCTCGAAGTCGCCGTACTCGAGTGGATGGTCTTCGACCCTGACGGCGAGCCGCTTGTCGTTCATGTCATACGACGGCCCCTTCGGCACTGCCCACGATCGGAGCACGCCGTCCATCTCGATGCGCAGGTCCCAGTGCAGCTGCCGCGCGGCGTGTTTGTGCACGACGAAGAGTCGCCCCGGGATGGGCGACACGGTCCCGACGGGCTCGGGCGAGCTGTCGGGTGAGCGTTTGGCGCGGTAGGTACCGAGGCTGTCGTCGTGCTCCACGTTGTCGGGACGTGCGCTCAGGAACTGGTTGGCGACCGTGCAATTGAACCGCGGAGGCCGCAGAGGGCACAGAGTAAACCTGTTGTTTTTGTTTCTCTGCGGCCTCTGCGATCTCTGTGACCTCTGCGATTCAATCGAGTCAGACTGTCATTCGAGGCGAGTCGAGTCCGTGGGTATTCGGCGGGAGTCAGAATTGTGACATCTGTCACCCGAGCCCGCATCACAAAAATTGCGTCGCGTTTTCTTTGGTGGAAAACTCTACGCCTGTTTACTAGCTTGTCGGAAGGCCCCCCCGCTTCACCCTTAGCCTCCAACGCTCATGGCCGCTCGTTCCATAGGAACCGCCACCATCTCGTTCGGGCTCGTTTCCGTCCCGGTCAACCTGTACTCCTCGTCGGAGTCGAAGTCGAGCGTGTCGTTCAACATGCTCCACAAGACCTGCGGCACACGCCTCAAGCAGCAGTACGTCTGTCCCAAGGACAACAACCAGGTGGTCGGCCGCGAGGACACGAGCAAGGGCTACGAGTTCGCGAAAGACCAGTACGTCGTCTTCACTCCCGAGGAGCTCAAGGCGCTCGAGGAGAAGGCCACCAGCACGATCGACGTCGTCGAGTTCGTCCCCCTCGCCCAGGTCGATCGCGAGTATCTGGAAAAGGTTTACTACCTCGGTCCCGACAAGGGCGGTGATCGTGCCTATCGCCTACTTGCCAAGGCGCTGCAGGAGACGGGCCGAGCCGCGTTAGGCCAGTACGCCGCGCGCGGCCAGCAGCACCTCGTCCTCCTCCGGCCCCTCAACGGCGTCCTCGTGATGGAGCAGCTCCACTACGCCGACGAAGTCCGCTCGACGGCAGAAGTCCCGGTACCCGCCGGCGAAGTGAAGGCCCAGGAGCTCATGCTCGCGAAGCAGCTCATCGAGCAGACCGCCACCGAGGTGTTCGAGCCGGCCAAGTATCGCGACACCGTGCGCGAGCGCGTGATGGAAGCGATCCAGCGGAAGATCGAAGGGCAGGACATCACCGCCGACGTGACACCGGATGGCGGCGGCAAGATCATCGACCTCATGGAAGCGCTGAAGGCGAGCCTCGCGCAGACCGCCCCGGAAGAGGAAGCCGAGCGTAAGGCGTCATGAACGTGCTCGTCGGGACGAGCGGGTTTGCCTTCAAGGAGTGGAAGGGCCCGTTCTACCCCGAGGACCTCAAGGACGACGCGATGCTCGGGTTCTACTCCGGCAAGTACCCGACGGTCGAGATCAACAACACGTTCTACCGGCTCCCGAAGGAGCACGTGCTGCAGGACTGGGCGTCGCAGGTGCCCCAGTCCTTCTCGTTCTCCATCAAGGCCAGCCAGCGCATCACGCACTACGCCCGCCTCAAGCCCGACTCGGCCAGCGCGCTCGAGTTCCTGCTGAAGAACACGTCGACGTTAGGCAGCCGCCTCGGGCCGATTCTGTTTCAGCTCCCGCCGAACATGCAGAAGAACGTCGACCGGCTCACGGGCTTTCTCGCGCTTCTGCCGCGCGACCGCCGGTTCACGATCGAGTTTCGGCACGAGAGCTGGTTCGATGAGGACGTCTTCACCGCGCTGCGCGAGCACGAGGTAGCGCTCTGCGTGTCGGAGTCCGAGGAGTTCACCGGCGTGAACGTCGCGACGGCGTCGTGGGGGTATCTCCGGCTCCATCGCCAGGATTACGACGACGACATGCTCGCGGAATGGCGCTCGCGCGTGGCCGCGCAGTCGTGGACGGACGCGTATGTGTTCTTCAAGCACGACTACATCGCCGGGTCGGGGCCGCTGGCGGTGGAGCGCTTCGTCGGAATGATGGGCGCGGATGCCGGTGGCGTCCGGGCGTCCGAGGCGAGCCTCCCTGCTCACGTGGCCTTGCAGGCACAAGCCTGATTTCGCTCACTCGGATATCGCTGACGAGGCAAGCCCTTGTCGGAACACCGATGAAGCAGATCTTGCGAACCCTGTCGGATACCGCCTAACGGGCTGGTTCGTCGCCCGACGAGCCCGTTTCTGTCGAAGGAGCTTCGCCGAAATCAGGTGGAAGCATCCTGGCGGCTCACGCTGGCTCCTGGACAGACCCGAGAGGGCCGGCACCACAGACGAAGGGTGTTCGGATGCTGCGGATGCTGCGGAGCCTTCCGGATCGCTCCTCGGCCGTGAGGTCCCTGTCGCCACGAGCCAGGTGGTGAAGGCTTCCCGAGGTCTTTCACAACAAAAGATGAGCGACCGGACGTCTCGTCGGAGGCGTCACCGGGCACGGAGTAAATCTGCGAACATTTGCGGAATCGCTGTTCGAAATCCGCGTTAGGTTTTGTAGTTCACGCCACCGTCCCGGCCGCGATGCCGGCGAGGCGGCCGCCGAGGGGCGGCCGCCCACCGTTCGGCGGCCTTCACGACATCACCCGCGCGCGGCCGCGCCGTGAACCACACGATCCGATTGCCGCCCACGGCGGCCTCGAGCGCTGCCGCGTTTCCGCCGACCGCAAGGCCTCGATAAACCACCAAAATCAGCGTCCCCAGTCCCGCCGCGGCAATCTTGCGCGCTTTCGCCTCGAGGTATTCGGGCGTCCAGAACCCGACGATCTCCACGAGCGCCTCACGGCCATCCGCGTGGTGGAGCGTGAAGTCCGGTAGAAAGAGCTCGTCGCCCGCGACCACCGGACTCGATTCACGCGCGAGCGTCCAGCCGTGCCGTGCGTCTCGCCCGAACTGGCGTCGAAAGTCGGAGGCGAGTGAGCGCTCCCAGGACGAATCGTACCCGGGACGTCGTGCGCGCCCGCCAACCGGTGCCGCGGGTCCAGCGGCGCGCGGCCGTCCTCGCGCACGAAACCGGAGTGGTGTGTCATCCGGCCCGCGAAGTTGCGCCTCGAAGCGCCACCGCGGAGCGCGCATGAGCGCCGGGATGACCCGGGCGAGTCTCGCTCCATAGCGGGACCGTCGGACAATGAAGGCCGCGGCCGGTCCGGTGATGTCGACCTCGTAGGACTTGCCGTGGCGCCTAACGACGTACATGAGCCGGGCCGCCTTGACCGCGCGGAAGATACCGCGCCAGCCGCCACGCGCGGTCACCGTCAGACGATCGGCATCCAGCAGCACACCGCGTGCAAGCTCGAGATTGTAGCGCGCGAGCAGGGCCCGGCCCGTGATGTCCGGCGCGTGCCGTAGGACGCGCTCGTCTGGCATGTCGGCGTAAAGCAACTGCCTAACGTCGTCCACGCTTCGCCCGAGCTCCGCCGCGGCGTCCTGGTACGGCGCGTCGTGGTCGAACGGAAGCGGTGGCCACCGCCGTCCGCGGGCACGAAAGACGGCGTCACGCACCGTCGGGGACAGGGCGGCATTCCCGGGCGGCACGAACTGACAGAGATCGAGCAGCGTCTTCGCGATTCCGGAAAGGCGTGCGACGTCACGCACGCGGCGTTCCTGGCGTCGCAGCGCCTCCACGACGCTCGCGCGGGGCCATCCCTCGAGCCGCCTGACGAGTTGGCAGAGACGGTCGAGGAGTACACTGACGCGCCCGTCTGGGTCGGCGAGGTATTCGACGCGCACCGTCGCGCCGTCGCGTCGCAGGAACGGGGCGACGTGCGAGCGATTCAGCACGGGTTCGCGCCAGTCGCGCTACACACCAAAGCCCAGTTGCCCCTCGGACACGCGCTTGACGCCCGACCCGCGCTTCTGCGCGGCGAAGAACTCGTACGTGCCCGCGGCGACGACCTCGTAGAGCGACGCGAGGGCGTCGCCCTGCCGCCGCAACAGACGCCCGAGTCGCTGGACGTGCTGCCGTGCGCTGCCACGTGTGGAATCGCCCAGCACGATCCCGAGCTTTGCGCCAGGAACATCCCAGCCCTCGTCGAGCACGCGAACGCTCGCGACGGCCCGGACATCACCGCGGGCGAGCGCCCCGAGTAGCGCATGGCGCTCCGATGCCGGCGTCGACGCCGTGATCATCGGAATCGCCAGCTCGCGGGATACCGTTTGCGCGGCGTCGGTGCCACCGCAGAACAACACCGCCTGTTCGGCCGGATGGGCACGCAGGATTCGCTCGGCCTCGCGAAGTTTACCCGCCGCCAGCCGGACAACACGCTCCCGTTCGTGAAACGCACGAAGCGCGCGGCGTGCGGCCGGAGAGCGCCGTGCGCTGGCAGCGAACATCCGCCACGCATCGACTGACGTCGCCGCACGGTCGCCGTACCCGGCACTGGCAAAGTGCCGCTCGTAGACGTCGGTCAACGCCTGATAGCGGGCTTCTTCGCCAGGCGTTAGGCGCACGTATCGCCGGACGATCGCGTACCGTGCCAGCTCGGCATCCGTCATCTCGCCGATCGTGCGGCGGTACGCGACGCCTCCGACGAGGCGCCGCAATTCGGTGTCACGACCGTCCGGATACGTCGCAGTCAATCCCAGCCGATAGGGCGATGGCGCTATCCGCAGATGGTCGTGCCACGCGGTCGCATCGCCTCCGGCCCCGTCGGCGAGATGGTGCACCTCATCGAGCACGAGCAGCGGGAACCGCTCTCCCCACCGCTCCATGAGCTGAAACGCCGAATGGTACGTGGTGACCGTGAGCGCGCGAACTTCCTTCTCATCGCCGTAGTACGCACCCACGCGCTCGACTCCGAACGCATCGGCAAGCTGCGTGAACCACTGTGCCACGAGAGCGCGTGTCGGAACAACGATGCAGGCACCTACCTGGAGCGCGTCGATGGCGAGCAGGGCGACGAGTGTCTTGCCAGCTCCCGTCGGCAGGACGACGGTTCCCCTCGCGCCCGACGCCCGCCAGCGGTTTACGGCGTCGGTCTGGTAGGGGCGCGGCTCGCGCGGATCGAGCAGCGGCGCGTCGAGCTCGCCGGCTACGCTTCCCTGATCGGCGACTGCGTGATCGGCTGCCCAGGCGCGCAGCTCGCTGAACCGATGTCCTGGCGCGACGAGCGCGTCGAGGCGGGGATCGTAAACCAGCCAGGGCGGCGCCTCGTCGGCGGGAACGCCACGGAGGACAGCGAGCCCGAGCCGGTAGGAAAGGGAGGGCGAGACAGACTTCACGCGCTAGCGCTCCTGGATGGTCGTCGCTTACGCGAAAGATCGGCGTGGGATCAGGTGCAGTGAAGTCCTACGGTATGCGCGGGCCGGTTCACCGTCATGCCCGTCGCGGAACCAACCCCATCTCGTCGAGGAACCGATGCCCGCCAGTCTGGTTGCCTCGGCGCACCGCAGCGCGGGACAACACCAGCCGATCCTTCGCGCGCGTCATTCCCACATAGAGAAGTCGCCTCGCCTCCTCGACCTCCGACTTCGGCGATTCCTCGCCTGACGGCGGTCGCCCCGGCATCTGCGCGTCTTCCACCCCAACCACGTACACGCGGGAGAACTCGAGCCCCTTCGTCGAATGCAGCGTCAGCAGGTTCACGCGCTCGCGGTCGACGTCCACCCCGTCGCCGCGCGCCGAGAGTGCGACGCGCTCGAGGAACGTGTGAATCTGCGCCTGGAGGGGACCCGGCTCGACGTGCTCGATGAGGCGCCGCAGGCGCAGCATGGTCGACGGATACCGCTCGTGCGCCGTCTTCTCCGTCCGGATCTTCACCATCAGCTTCGTGCCGCCCAGCGCCTCGATGACCTCGTCGACGCCGGGAAGCGACTCGTCGGTGCCACGCTCGCGCTCGTACATCTCGAGGCAGGAGCTGTAGCGCCCTAACGAGTAGGGAACGCAGAAGTCCCGGAAGACGAGCGCCTCGGCGCACAGCGTCGCCCGGTCGCAGAGCGCGAGGCCGAGCCCAACGAGATCGAGCAGGTTGGCGAGCGCCGTCTTGCGCGCCTGCTGCGCCCTGAGGCCGCCGAGCCCCAGAAACACCTGGGCAAGTGTCCGCGCGTCGTCGAGCGCGCGATGCGACTTCCCGGTGTCGATACCGAGCACGCGGGCAAGCTCCGAGAGCTTGCGGCTCGTGCGAAACAGGTCCCGCGCGAGCGGCAGCGAGTCGTACGTGCAGAGATCGAATCGCTTGCCGAGCACGCGGACCACACGGTCGAGGATGCGAAAGTCGAATGCGTAGCCGTTGTGCGCGACCACGATGTCGTCGCCGCAAAAGCTGGCGACCTTCGGCCAGATGTCCGCGAAACGTGGGGCCATCGACACGTCCGCGTCCCGAATCCCGTGGACATCCACCGCCGCGGCGGGGATGGGTCCCTCGGGCTTCACGAGTGAGTTGAACACCTCCACGATCTGGCCATCGCGCACGCGGACGGCCGCGATCTCCACCACCTCGGCCGTATTGACATCCTTGTCGGTCGTCTCGATGTCGATGGCCGTGAAGTCGCGGAACGCGTCGGACGCGTTGCCGATCTCCAGGAGCTGCGCCGCCTTGAACACGGCGAGCACGAGGCCGAGGTCCGGTGCGTCGTTAGGCGACAACGCCTCGCCGTCGGGCGTCGGGCCGGTCGTGACACGCGACGTGACGCCAACCTGAGCGAGCAGAGCTCCGACCGCGATCTCCACACCATCGAGTCGTTGGAGATCCACGTAGCGGTCCTGCTCCCGCGCCTTCCGGAGCCGCTCCGCCAGACGCACGACCTCGGGGTGATCCACCGGGTCAGTCAGCTCATCGTGGCGTTCCTCGAGCGGAGAACGCGGCCGGATGTTCTGCGACAGCAGATCGGCGACGAGCAGGTCCAGCGACTGGTGCGCTCGCTCGAGCGCGGAAAGGTTGCGGAGGCGCGCGAGAGCGAGGCCGATCCACTTGCGATTCGAGTCGCCCCTCGGCGCGCGGTCACGCATCTCGGCGAGCTCGCGTGCGAGCGGGCGCTTGTGCAGTCGAGCTCGTGTTCGCGCGTGGTCCAATAGCGCCGCCGGAAGCGTCGCCCCGAAGAACCGTTCCCGAACGACGTCGTCGCTCGGACGCGCGATCACGTGCAGCGCGGCGAGGACGTACGCGATGATCCGCTCGTCCGACAGCGCGCGCCCGTGAGCAAGCCGGCAGGGAATGCCGGCATTCAGCAGGGCCGCCTCGAGCTCATCGCCGATCTCGTGCTTCCGATAGAGCACGGCAATCTCGCCGAGGGGGTGCGCGTGCACGGCGCGATCCTGAACGATGTCGTTCACGACCCAGGCGAGCTCCGCCTCGTCCGAGTCGAAATGAAACGCGGTCACCTCGAACGGTGATGTTCGGTCGGCCTGCGGCGTCTCACGATTCTCGAAGATCGGAGGGTTCTTCTCGACGAGGCGCCGGGCGAGGTCGAAGATGTGGCGTGGGCACCGCCGATTCTCGCCGAGGTAGATCGGGCTCGTTATGCCGAAGTCGTTGAGAAACGCTTTGAATGCCCGCGGGTCGGCACCGGCCCAGGCGTAGATCGATTGCTCGTCGTCGCCGACGGCGAACACGTGGCGGTGGTCGCGCGCCAGCGCGCAGACGATTCGGTACTGCACCGGGTTGAGATCCTGGAACTCGTCGACGAGAATGACTCGCCATCGATTCCGGACCTCGTAGGCGGCGGAAGTATTCTCCAGCAGCTCCGCCGCCTTGACGACGAGCGTGTCGAAGTCGACCACGTTGCGCTTGGCGAGGAACTCCTCGTACCGCGCGAAGATCCGGGCATCGTCGGGATAGAGGTGGTCGCCACGGAGCCGGTGGACGGAGAACCGTGTGAGGATCTTGCGATGCGGCTGCTTGGCGCCCACGAGGCGACGGAGCACAGTGCGCTGGTACTCCTCATCCGCGATGCCGAACCCGGCACCGAGGTTCACGTGCGAGCCGTACTCGCGAAGCAGCTCGGCGCAGAAGGCATGCAGCGTCCGACGCTTGACGCCTTCGGCCCGCGATCCGATGCGGCGCGCCAATCGCGACGCGATCTCGTCAGCTGCCTTGTTGGTGAACGTGAACGCGCAGATGCGCGTCGGGTCGATCTCGAGCTGCTCGATGAGATACCGGATGCGTTCGATGAGGCAGAACGTCTTCCCGGCGCCGGGTCCGGCGAGGACCAGCGTGGGCCCCGGTGGCGCTTCGATCGCCGCGCGCTGTGACGGGGAAGGAACCTCGAACGGGACCGCTGTCAGTAGCGGGTCGGGAGCGACTCCGGAGACGGCCACACCGCGAATCTAGCAAGGTGACACACATCCGACGAGTCGTGATTCGGCCAGCAGGTGCTCGGCCTTGACTGCCATCGCGACCGGTGTGTTAGCGCAAGCCCCCACGCGGATTTGAAACCGATTGCGCCGATGCTCGCGGATTTGCTCCGTGGGCTCGATCCGACGCAGCCGAATACTCCTTCGTCTGTGAGGCCGGCCCACTCGGGTCGGCGATGCAACTACGTGAGCAGCTTGTCGAGCGTGATGGGCAAGTCGCGGATGCGCTTTCCGGTCGCGTGGTAGACGGCGTTCGCGATGGATGCCGCCACACCGACGATCGGAATTTCCCCGACACCCTTTGCCCCGATCGGGTTGATGTGGGCGTCATCCTCCGGCACGAACGTCACGTCGATCGACCCAATGTCCGCATTCACCGGCACGTGATACTCCGCCAGGTCGGCATTCACGTAACGCCCCGAGCGATGGTCGATATGCGTCTCCTCGAGCAGCGCCTGCGAGATTCCCCACACGATCCCGCCGATCATCTGACTCGTCGCCGTCTTCACGTTGAGGATCTTGCCGCCACCATAGGCGGCCACCACGCGCGGAACGCGAATGAGGCCAAGGTCGCGGTCCACGCGAACCTCGGTGAACACGGCGCCGAACGAATGCATCGAGTACTGCTGCTGATCGGGCGTCGGCTTGAGGTCCACGCGGGCCTCGACGGGCTGGCCGCCATTGCGCGCGATAACGGCTTCGAACGTCTCGCCCTTTGACGCGTCCGAGCCGAGCGACAGCCGTCCATCGACGGCTCGTACGTCGTCCTCGAGTGCTCCGTGCAACGGCGAGGCACTGTCCGCGATGGCCATCCGTACCAGTTTCTGGCGCGCGGCCACGGCCGCCGCGTTTACCGCGGGGCCGGTCGAGGACGCGGTCATCGATCCGACCGATGGCGGCGTCGGCGGCATGTCGGTGTCGCCCAGCTCGAACCGCACACGATCCACGGGCAGGCCTAACGCGTCCGCCGCGACCTGCGCCATGATCGTGTACGTTCCACACCCGATCTCCTGACTGCCCGCACGCACGAGGGCCTTCCCGTCCGGCAGAATGCGGGCGAGGCACGAGGCGGGCGTCTGCCGCGCTGGATATGTCGCCGTTGCCATCCCGTAACCCACCAGCCACCGGCCGTCCGCCATCGATCGAGCCTTGGGCGACCGCTTGCTCCACCCGAATCGCTCCGCGCCTACGCGGTAACACTCTCGGAGTGACTTGCTCGACCACGCCTTGCCGCTCTCCGGGTCCTTCTCCGCGTAGTTCTTGAGCCGGAGCTCCACCGGATCCATGCCGAGTGCGACTGCCAGCTCGTCCATCGCGCTCTCGAGGGCGAAGCTGCCGGTCGATTCCCCGGGTGCCCGCATGAACGTCGGCGACCCGACGTTCATCCGTACGAGCTCGTGATTCGTCTCGATGTTCGGCGACTCGTAGAGCATGCGCGTCAGCATGCCACTCGACTCCAGGAAGTCCTCGAGCGTCGATGTCGTCGCGGTGGTGAGATGCCTGACGACGGTGAGCGTCCCGTCCTTCTTCGCGCCGAGCGTGATCTGCTGCGACGTGTGGGCTCGACCGCCGGACGGGCCGAACATCTGGCGCCGAGTGAGCACGAGCTTCACCGGACGCGACACGCGCTTCGCCGCCATCGCGGCCAGGAACACGTGCGACCACGGACCACCCTTGCTGCCGAATCCGCCGCCTGTGAAGTACGACACCACGCGCACATTTTCCGGCGGAATGCCGAACGAACGCGCCACACTGTTTCGCACGCTGAATATGCCCTGCGTCGAGTCGTAGAGCGTCAGCTTGTCGCCATCCCACACAGCTTGCGTGTTGTGGGGCTCCATCGGGTTGTGGTTCTCGAACGGCGTGGTGTAGGTGTGCTCGACCTTCACTTCGGCCTCGGCGAGCCCCTTGGCGGTGTCGCCCCGCTGGCTGTGTCGGCGGCTGTTGCCGACGGGGTGGGTCGCCTCGGACGGCGCGTGTGGGGCCGTGTTGACATCGAGCTCGGCTCGCTCTTCGGCGTACTCGGTCTTCACGAGATTCGCGGCAGCCGTCGCGTGCTCGAACGTGTCGGCGATGACCAATCCTATTGGCTGCCCGTTGTAGTGGACCGCATCGTCCTGCAGGATCGTCGGGACGCGCAGCGCGGGACCGCCACCGGACCCGGCCTGCTGTCGTGGGAGGCGCGGAGCATTCCGAGGGGTGAGCACCGCCAGGACCCCCGGCGCACGCTCGGCCGCGGCGGTGTCCATGCGCTGCACACGTCCTTTCGCGATCGTGCTCGTCACGATGACGCCGTACGCGACGTTAGGCACGGCGAACTCCGCGGCGTACTTCGCCCCACCCGTGACCTTGAGGCGCCCGTCGACCCGATTGAGCGGTGTGCCGACGCTCGGCGCCGCCGCGTGTCCGGTTACGCGCGATGCGTCACTCATGCCGACACCTCTGTCAGCGCGCGCACGAGCGTGCGCCTGGCCAGCTCCACCTTGAACGCGTTGTCCCGGTGCGGCACGGCGCCCCGAAGTGCTGCATCGGCCGCGGCGCGGAACGCCGCGGCCGTCGCTCGCTTGCCGATGAGCGCCTGTTCGGCCGCGGTCGAACGCCAGGGCTTCGTCGCCACGCCGCCTAACGCCACGCGCGCCGCGCGAATGGTGCCGTTCGCGACGTCGAGCGCGACCGCCGCCGACGCCAACGCGAACGCGTAGCTCGCGCGATCGCGAACCTTCAGGTACAACGAACGACGCGCGAACGGCAGGGGAGGGACGTCGATCGCGGTGATGACTTCGCCGGGCTCGAGCACGGTCTCGCGCTCCGGATGCGTACCGGGCACGAGATGCAGGCTCGCGATCGGCATCGTCCGTTCGGCACTCGGCTGCGCTCCCGGCCCACGAACGCGGACGCTGGCGCCAAGTGCCACGAGCGCGACCGCTGGGTCCGACGGATGCGTAGCGATGCAACGTTCGCTCGTGCCGAGGATCGCGTGGCTGCGGTTGAACCCCTGCATGGCGGAGCAGCCGGATCCCGGATCTCGCTTGTTGCACGCCGTGGCGGTGTCGCGGAAGTAAGGACACCGCGTCCGCTGAAGCAGGTTGCCGGCCATCGACGCCATGTTGCGGATCTGGCCCGAGGCTGCGAGCAGCAACGCCTGACTCAGCACGGGATATCGTTCCTTCACGGGCGTGGCCCACGCGACGTCGCTCATCCGAGCGAGTGCGCCGATGCGCAGCCCACCGTTTGGTAGCTCGCTCACGGTTCCAAGCGATGGATCACGGTCGGCGAGTGGATTGAGATCGACGAGATGCTCGGGTGTTTCGACCTCGAGCTTCATGAGATCCACGAGGGTCGTGCCGCCGGCGATGAATCGCGTGGCAGCCCGCGCACCGGCGCGCGTCGCCTCATCGAGCGAGGCGGGTGCGGCGTAGTCGAAGGGCTTCATCGCTGGCCTCGCTGGGCGGTCGCGGGGTTCTTCCGGACGGTCTGGATCGCAGCGACGATCCCCGGATACGCGCCACATCGACAGATGTTGCCGCTCATCGCCTCACGCACGTCGTCGTCGGCCGGGCCCCACGGTTCCCGGACCACCGCGGCCGCCGACATGATCTGCCCTGCCGTACAGTAGCCGCACTGGAAGCCGTCGTGGTCGATGAACGCCTGCTGCATCGGGTGCAGCGCGCCACCGGAAGCGCCGACGCTCGCCGCGAGCCCTTCGATGGTCGTAATCTCCTTGCCTTGCTGCATCACGGCGAACGTGAGACACGAGAGGATCCGCCGACCGTTGACGTGCACCGTGCATGCGCCGCACTGCCCGTGGTCGCATCCCTTCTTCGGGCCGGTGATGCCGGCGTACTCCCGAAGCGCGTCGAGCAACGTGACGCGCGGCTCGAGATCGAGCGACAGCTCGCGGCCGTTCACACGCAGCTTCACGGTCTCACCTGAGCCGATCGCGGTCGCGAAACGTTGGTGAGCAACGGCAGGTTCGGCGCGTGCGACGCGGCGTGTGAGCGCGAGGGCGAGCGTCGCCGCAACCATGGTGGCGACGAAATGCCGACGCGACCAGCCGCTCGATTCGCTATCCAGCGCCATCGGCGAGCTCGCGGTCAGGACATCTGCGATCTCGTTAGGTGACGGTGGCGCGTCTCCGGCGGTGTGGCGCCAGCTTACGCGGCCGCCGGCGTCGATCACGAACACCGCCGCGCCATCGGCCACGCCGTATCGCTCGGCAACGGGCCCCGTGTCGAGGCACATCGCCGGAAAGTCCAGCATGCGATCGTACACGCGCACGCACTCGGCCCAGGACGGATCCCAGTGCGACGGCTGGAAGGCGAGCAATACGGGTGCACCGCGCAGGTCGGAAAGCCGGCGGCGCCGTCCCGTGCGATCCGTGAGCTCGAAGTCGGGGGCTTCGCTGCCGATATCCGGTACGCAGCACTCCGCCGCATCGCGCCGAGGAGGAGCTGTCGGAGGCGTAGTCATCCTCATTCACCGTCAACGCACGAGCCGCGATCGTCGCAAGAACGATGCTCGCCAATGACCAAAGGCGTCAGAGTCTGTCGAATTCGTGATCGACCCATCCGGCGGCGGCAGGGCCAGTCCCAAGTGGGTCGGTCGTCAGTTCTCAGCCATCAGGCATCAGATCCCGTTCCCTCCACTCGGTTGCCCCAATCGGGCTGCAGGCGGGCTTCGGTCCCATCGCAGCCCGCCACTCGAGGAAACGGACTCTGATGACTGATCACTCTCACCGGCGACCGGCATACTTCGGGACTTGGCAGTATCGACTCAGTTGTCGGATCGCTCAGCGCGGCCAGCCGGTCTGCGGCAGCCGCGAGGTTATCCGTAGCGCGTTCTGGTAATACACCTTCTTGAGCACGCTGTCGGGCAGGTCGATCCCGTACAGCTTCCAGAACGCGTGATAACCGCGGTAGTAGTCGAAGTAGTCGTCTCGGGTCTCGAAGACGCGCCAGTAGTACGGGTACTCCTCGGGCTGGAACGAGTCCTTACCGAACAGGACGCGGTCCTGGTACTTGACGAAGAAGTCGTGTGCCCCGCGCGGCTGGCGGCCGATGTCGTACAGCACGGCACCGACCTCCGTGTATACGTTAGGCATCGCGTCGAGCATCCTGGCCAGCCGGCCCAGGTCGTTCGCATGCCATCCCATGTGGGCCGCGACGAAGGTCGTCTTCGGATGCTTGCGGAACAGATTGTCGCGCTCGGCCATGAGCTCCTCGAACCGCGGGAACTTGTCGGCCGGGTAGCGCCGCCCGGGGAACAGTGAGAGCTCGAGCCACCGTTCGTTGGTGTAGTCGATCGGCTCGAAGAACTCCTGCGGATCGGCGGTGTGGATGAAGACAGGAAGCTTGAGCCGTGCGCAGGCGTCCCAGATGGGGTCGAGGTCCGGATCGTCGAGCTTGAGCCGCGAACCGTCGGCTTTCTTGATCGACAGCCCGAAGCCCTTCCCGACTTCGCCCACACCGACTGCTCCCGCGGCAACGTCCGCCTCGAGCTGCGCGATCGCCTTCTCGGCCCATCCGGGCCCAACGTTCCGGAAGTCGATGCCGGCGAGCACACGCACGCGGTCCTTCGCCTTGGGCGACGCGTTGATCACGGCCACCGCCTTCCGCAGCCGCTCACCCGACATGTTGTCGGCGGCGACCATCATGCGGACGTTCAGACTGTCGAGCCACGACACGAGACTCGCCACGCCTTCCTCCGAATCCAGAAGCCCCTGCGGATGGCCGTGGTAATCGATCGCCGGGAACTTGGCCGTCTTGATGTAGTGCGCCGGCGTGACCAGCGTCGACTTCGGTCGGTAATCGAGAATGCTGGGTGCCGGCGCTTCGGGGCCCATGCAGTTCCGCGGACGGATTTCAGTCGTCCCAGGCGGGCAGGATTCGCCCGGCTGAATCTGGGTGCCCCGCGCCCCGCCCGGCCCACGGTTCGACGGCTGCGACTGCTGGGCGATGAGCGTCGTTCCGACGGACGGCGCTACGGCGAGTGCGAGGATGACGGACGTGAGTCGCATGAACGGTTCAGGGGGTGAACCGGCAATCTGCCGTGCGGGAATCGAGGCGGGAACCCCAGAGTTCCGCACCCCCCGGGTGTCGTATGACCATACCGGTTCACATCACCGCGGTTTGCTCAACTCCAACCCGAAGAACTCGAGCGTGTCGCTCTTGCCGCTCTGGCGGAACGCGTCGAGCTCACGGGCGTACGGCTTGAACCCGGCCGATGTGTACAGCGCTCGTGCGGCATGCGCGCGCTCGACGGCTGACAGGACGAGCCGCTCCACGTTAGGCCAGGTCCGCGTTTCTGCCACGACGCGATCGAGGAGCGCACGCCCGACACCCTGGCCTCTGGCCTCGGGCGTGACGTACGTGCCCCAGACGACCGCCTTGTGCCGCGACTTCATTCGCGACTCCTGAACGCACCCGATGACGCCAATCATGTTTCCGTCGGCGAACGCCCCGAAGACGACGCGGGCATGCGGCGCGAGTGCCGGATCGAGCCGCTCGCCGACGGCGCTCAGCGGCCTCGACACCTCCTCGTCGTACGATGAGCCGAACGCCTCGGGCGACTCCCGGAGCGAGCGAAGACGGAGCGCTTGAAACGCGGCGGCGTCTTTCGATGTGAGAGACCGAATCTCGAACCGCATCTCCAGTCCCACGAGTGGACCGAACATGTTAATCGAGAGTCGGTCTTCTCACATGGGGATCAGTCGTATCGCGTGATATCGGGCGTTGAGGTCCGCGTCTCGAGATTCTCGAGTCTGACTCGAGACGAGACATCACCGAATGATGGGCCGGGCGGCATTCGCGTGCGCGATCGCGTTGTGCGCGGGATCGGCGGGGTCGATGGCACAAGCGCAGAACGGCGGGCTCCCGGGCGGAGCTCGCTTTGGCGGACTGTCGGACTGTCCCGACCCGCCCATGACGAGGAACGTCCCGTATGACGGGGCGTTCACCTTCGTTCGACTCAAGTACAAGGGCGGTCCCGGAAACTGCTACTACCGCGGCGAACCGTCGTGGGCACACGGCTATGGGTACGCGGAGAGCGGTACGGCCGAGATGAACCTCATGAAGATCGTCAGCGAGATCAGCGTGATGCGGCCGCACGCCGACGCGACGAACGTGATCGCGATCGACGACCCCGAGCTCTTTCGGTACCCGGTCGCTTTCCTCGTCGAGGCGGGCTATCTGACGCTTTCGGACAAGGAGGTGCTCGCGCTCCGACGATACCTGCTGCGCGGCGGGTTCCTCATCATCGACGACACGCGCGAGGACGCGTTCCGCGGCCAGAGCGGCTGGGCGAACATGGCGGCGATGCTGCAGGTCGTGCTGCCTGACCTGCACCCGATCGACCTCGACGTCACGCACCCGATCTTCCACGCGTTCTTCGACATTCCGTCGTTCGACATCGTGAAGCAGTACTACGACCAGGGACCGCCGATCTTTCGCGGCATCTTCGAGGACAACGACCCGAACAAGCGGCTCATGGTCATGATCAACTTCAACACCGACATCTCGAACTTCTGGGAGTACTCGGCGTTAGGCTTCCGGCCGATGGCGGAGTCGAACGAAGCGTACGAGCTGGGGGTCAACTACCTCTTCTACGCGCTGACACATTAGATGCCGAGTCCCACATTCAGATAGTAGCGCGTCCGGCGATCGTCCTCCGGGAATCCCGCCGTTGGGCGAAACACCGCGATGCCGACATTCACGAGAAAGAACGACACGCGCAGCTCGCCGCCGGCAAGGGTTTGGTTCGGCTCGAGCTGTGAAGGCTCGCCCCAGGTTCGCAGAACCGATCCCAGCACCTCAATCCCCGACGCGAACGGACCGGCGACGAAGTAACCAGCGCTCGCGCGCGTTCCCCCCAGCCCAAGCTCCGCCAGCGCGATCGGACCCGCGAACGGCACTCGGGCCATTCGCTTGCCATACGCGACGCCCAGGGCGGCGCCGGCCTTGAGCGGTGGACCGAAACGAACGCCTGGCAGCATCTCCGCGCGCCACTGTGCGAAAGCGCGTTCGCTAGGTGCGCTGGCGAGCATCACGACGACGGCCGCGGTTCGCCAGCTCCACGATCGCACCATCAATTGACCGTGAGCGAAAACGGCGGAGACGTCGCGCTGCCGGATTTCGCCGTAATGGAGCCTGTCCCGGTCGCCGTGGGGTCGCTGGAACACGCCGTCAGTAGTATCGTTGCTGCCAGAAGCGTTGCCCTTCTCATGAACCCTCGTGCCGTTGCAGACGTCCGCGACGGAGGTCGTCGCCGGCTGTGCAACGTATTGGGCACGTCAACCGCACGCTACAGCCGCCGGCGCACGTCGCGGCGCCTCCTCTCACGTTCTTCGGACTCGACATGCGCAGACTCGCGCTGATGGCGGCCATCGCCGTCGCTTTCCCCGCGTCGGCCCGCGCGCAGGCGTGCCTCGGCTCGGTATCGTTCGGCGTAATCCCGGTTCGGTTGGGCGGCGGTGCGTTTTTCGGCAAGGACTACTCCGGTTACGCGTTGTCTCTCGTTGCGGGCAAGGACAACGCTGCCTTCGGCCTCGTGGGTGTGTCTCGCGCGTACTTCGACGGCTACGACGACACCGACGACGAAGCGTTCGCCGAGCTTGGCTGGCAGCATGCGCTGGGCACGCGTGCCCAACTGTGCCCGATCGTTGGAGCGAGCTTCGGTACGGGCCCCGATGGAGATGGCTACGACGTGAAGTCGCGCGTCGGGTCTCTGGGCGCGGCGCTCGGCATGACGTTTCTTCCAAAGCCGAGCGTGAAGCTCATTCCCAACGGCGCGTTGCAGCTCGAGTACGGCGCATCAGACGTGACGGACGATGTGACCGGGAAGCAGACCTACTCCGACACCTTCGGGGTGTTGGATCTCGGACTCGGCATCACGCTGTTCCACGACCGGCTCTCCATCGCTCCGACCGTGCGCTTCCCTTTCGCGTCCGAAGACAACTCGGTGACGTACGGGATCTCGTTCAGCGTGGGGATCGGGCTGAGGCGGTAGCAATCTCCGAGATCAGTCGTTCCGGCTCGCCGACCCGCACACCGAGCCGCGTCAGGCGCTTCCTGATACCGAAGGGCAGTCGCGCGACGACGGGTTCCTCGAACGTGAGCATCACGTTCGGCTCGAGCGGCGTGGCGCTGTTCACGTAATCGCGCGCCATGTGGGGATCGGGCACCGACCGCCATGTCGCCGACTCCGCACTCGCGATGGCGGAGCGCGGCACATGGCAGCGCAGCTGATTCCCCACGGCGATGACCACGTCGCGATCGCCTAACGTCAGCGTCGCCAGGGTTCTGGCCCGGTAGTGCAGCCAGAGCCACACCAGGGTCGCCGCGTTGAGCCCCGTGATCGCCCACGCCCACGCCGGGTGTCGTGGGGCGATCCAGAAGTGCAGGGCAACGCCTTCGACCACGAGCGCCAGCCCGATCCCCACCAGCAGCGATGCCGAGGCGCCGCCTTGAAGGGGGAATACCGGGTCTGTACGGGTTGAACGATCGCCGGTGTTCGGTGCAGACATGCGTGGAAGCTCGCCGATCAGTAAGTTAGAATCTGTGCGTCGGCGGTGGCCGAAAAACTGCGGATATTTATCGTGATTCGATTTGCGGTGTGGTGCCGGCCCCACGCCGCGATCGCCTTGGGTTCTCGATCGACTGCGGAGGGTGCATGACGACGAGTCGCCAGACGGAAGACCTCAACCATCCCGCCATTCGCGAGCTGGTGAACTCGGCGAACGCGCTGCCCCTCGTCGATCGCGTGACCCTGCTCAAGGCGCTCATTCCCGAAGTGGCGCGCGAGATGTCCCCACGCGAGTTCGAGGCAACGATGGTCGAGCTCCGTCTCAAGGGCGAGCGCTTCTACGACGCGCTCACTCACCCCGGACAGGGGCGTGGGGCCCGGCACGTCATGGGCGAGCGCGACGTCGAGCGGCGTTAGGCCGCGGAGCTGTCGTCCTCGCCCGCAATCAGAAAGCGGCAGCGAGGACGGTCGGTCCGATCGCAACGCTGTCTGACGGTGGCGCCTACGAACTCCGTCACCAGACTCTCCATCGCGTTGCACGTCTCCGGATGGTGGATGGCGGCGGCCGCGAGCGGGCAGCCGTGACTCCGGATCATCAGATCGGGCCCTTCCTCGCTCACATCGGTCAGTCCACCGAGCTCGTTCAGTAGATCGCTCGCTGCCTGGGCCCGTGCCTTGAGGGGTCCGCGGGGCCGCGGTTGGCCGGCGAGAAGCTCGCGTCCGACATCGCGCATCACCGCGTCGAACTCCGCGCTCGAGAGTCGGGCAGCCAGGACGTGCAGCAACTGCGTCAGGACGGGGATGTAGGCTCGGGAGAGGCGCTGCTCCGCCTGGGTGGTGAGCTCGTACACGTGAGCTGGCTTCGTCCGCCCGCGACGCATGCCACGTCGCACAACGGACCCATCGCGTTCCAGGACCGCGAGTTGCAGGCGCACGGCAGTGCGGGTCAGTCCGAGCTCGTTCACGAGGTCGTCGAGCGTCGCCGGCCCGCGGCGGAGCACGTGAACGACGCGACTGCGGGTATCCCCGCGATCAGTGGTCACGGGATGGAAAGGTGCGCTGGGGGGTTGCGAAGTGGGATCGTCTCTTTCATCATACGAAAGAAAAGACAGCTTGATTTGTCGGTTCTTTAACCTATAGTCTAGCAGCGGAATCCACCACCCTCAGGAGCCGAACCATGTTGCCCACCCGTCTGACCGACCGTCGCGTTCTTGGTGCGCTCGCCGCGATTGCTACCGCGATCGCCGTAGCCGGCTGCAAGAAGACCGAGAACGCGGCTGACACCGCCGCCGCCGCCGTCGCCCCGGCTCCGGACACGACCACGCCGGCTGCCGCCGCTGCGCCGGCGATCAACGACGCGCAGATCGCGAGCATCGTGGTCACCGCGAATTCGGTGGACAGTGCCGCCGGCGTGTTGGCCGAAAAGAAGGGCGCGTCCAAGGCGGTGAAAGACTTCGGTAAGACCATGGTCACCGACCATGGCGGCGTCAACAAGCAGGCAGTCGCGCTCGTGACGAAGCTCAACGTCACACCGGAAGACAACGACACCAGCAAGCAGCTCAAGTCCGGCGGCGACGCCAACCTCACGAAGCTTCAGGGGCTTACGGGCAAGGAGTTCGACAAGGCGTACATCGATAACGAGGTGGCCTACCATCAGACCGTCCTCGACGCCATCGACAAGACGCTCATCCCGAACGCGCAGAACGCCGACCTCAAGGCGCTGCTCGTGAAGGTCCGCCCGGCGATCCAGGCCCACCTCGACATGGCGAAGAAGATCCAGTCAACGCAGACGACCTGAGTGTCTTCGCCCGTTCGTTGCGCGGCGATCGCATCCGTATTTGCGCTGGGTGCGGTCGCCGCGTGTACGAGGCCCGCGCCGCGGGCCCACACCGTCACCATCCGGAATTTCGCGTTCGATCCCGCCGAGCTGACGATAGCGCGTGGCGACACCGTCGTCTGGTTGAACACCGACTTCGTTCCCCACTCAGCGACGGCCCGCGACTCGACGTGGGACTCGAAGGAGATCGCTGCGAACGCGACCTGGCGCTACGTGCCCCGTACGGCGGGACGCCACGAGTATTATTGCGTCCTCCACCCGACCATGGCGGGAACGATCGTCGTTCGCTGATCCGGGGGGCGACCGGTGGTTCGTTAGGCGGCGCGACCCGTCACGCCGCGGGGCGCGCTTCCGGTTTCCGGACGGCGAGTCCGAGGCTCACGAGCGACAGCGCGAGCGCGGTCCAGGGCACCCAGCTGGCGTGCCCGCTGGCATTGCCGCCCGTGCCCGTCGCCGCCCCGACTGTCGTGATCGAGGCCGGGCGCTTCGAGCTTTCAGGCCCGCTCCATTCCACCCGCTCGCCGTCGGCGTAGGTCTGGTATGCCGGCCAGGCGATCGTTGTTTCAGTCTTCGGATTGACGGCCACGAACGGGAACTCGACGAACCGTTGAGGGGGGAGCGTCCCGGTCCAGATCGCGCCCGTGATCGCCTTGGCGGAGTCTGTCACGACCTCGAGCTGCCATCCCGGCACGTCGGCGAACGACGTCACCTTCACGCCCCGCGGGAAAAACAGCTCGACCCGCGTGGTGGCGACCGCTTTCTCGTTAGGTACGCGCAGCACGTACTTCTCGTACGCTCCCGTCGTGGACTGGCGGGGGAAGACCACCGCGTGCGCCCACGAGACGGTCGGCACCGAGACGGCAAGGCCGAGGGCCGAGGCAGCGGCGGCGAGCGCGATGCGTCGGTGGCGCGGAGCGAACCGGAAAGCGCGTCTCATGACGTGGCGAGTGGGGATGAGAAGGCGGAAGCACCCGAGGACATTCCGGCCTCGGTCTCGCTGGGCGGAGGCACGTACCCGAGCAATCCGCCCAGGAGGACTACGATCGTTACCACGATGAGCTCTCGGGTGACCGACGACCGCAGCACGCCGACCTCCATCGCATCGGGCGCGGCAGTGAGCCGAGGCATGACGCGCTGGCGATTGTAGGCACCGAAGGCGACCAGCACGAGGAGCCCGGCCGTCTTCGCGAGCACGAGCAGACCGTACGCGGACGTCACGAGCCCCGACCATGAATCCAGGAACAGCCGCGTCTGCACGACGCCCGTGAACGCGATGGCGATCACGGCCCAGAGGGCTCTCGACGATACACGGTCGGCGTCTCGGGCAAAGAGCAGAACGTCGTCGCCCGCCGGGCGGATGATGAGCCAGAGCAGTCCACCGAGCCAGACCGCGCTCGCGAGCAGATGAATGGCCTTCGACGGCACCGCCCAGGCCGGCGCGATCGCGGCGGCGTGCCCGACGGCGGCACTCACCGCGACCGCACCCGCGGCGAACAGCAGCGCCAGTCGCGTCCGGCGCGCCAGCCACCACGCCCAGAGGGCAAGAATCGTTAGGCCCACTCGCCAGAGCTCGATCTTGCCGACCGTCGTTCCGAGCGCGGAGGTCGCCCAGTCGAGGTCGAATCTCAGGTCCGGCGATGTGTTGATGAGCCACGTCACGAGGTGCGCGCCCAGCAGGATGGGCGCGGCGACCGCGAACGCCGTCGTCACGGAGCGCAGGCGTGCGTCGCCACGCTGCGCCGCGTTAGGTTCCGCGCCGGCCAGGAACAGGAGCAGGCCGGCAGTGGCCATGAGCGCTCCGAGCCCAGTGCCTCGAAGCACAGCCGGAATGAGCGGCGCCCCGAAGGCCGCCGGTCCCCACACCTCCGGCTCGCCCTGAGGTTCCGGGCCGGCTGGCTCCGGCGGCGTGACCGGCGCGGGGGCCGTGCTGACGATCGTGTCGCCGACAGTGAAGTTGAAGCTCCCATCGACCGGGTGGCCGTCCGCGGACACGACGCGCCACTCTACCTTGTAGCTGCCCGCGCTCAGCGCATCCACCGGAGCGATCACGGCGTGCACGTCTCGCGGGTCACCTCCCGCGCGGAGGGCGATCGGCGCGCCAGTAGCCGGCACGAGCGTGACCTTCGCGAGCTTGCCTTCGATTGGCTCGCTGAACACGAGCCTGACCTGCGTGGGAGGCGAGGCGAGCCGGCTGTTGGCAGCCGGTTCCGACGAGACCAGCGTTGCGTGCTTCGCGGAAGGCAGAGCCGCCAGCGCGGCAGACGCTGAAAGTACAGTGAGGAGTGCCAGGCGCATGTGGGCGAGAATCTATCGCGGGCTTCAACGACCGTCACGCCGATCGATGATATCGAGGATCCACGCTATAGTACTCACATGACATCATCTTCCGTTGCGTCGGGTGCGCTGGGGGCGGCACTGGTCCTGTTCGGTTCTGCGGCGTGTCGCGCTCAGGGGTACCCGTTCAGCCAGCGTGGCCGTGTCGACCAGACGGTCGCCTTCACCGACATCTCGGTGGTCTATGGTCGCCCTGTCGCCCGCGGTCGTGTTCTGTTCGGCGACTCGGCGCTCGTCAAATGGGATGCCATCTGGCACCCCGGCGCGGACTCGGCCACTCGCGTGACGTTCAGCCACGACATCAAGCTCGAAGGCCGCGACGTCAAGGCGGGCGAGTATACCATCTGGCTGATTCCACGAGCCGACAAGCCGTGGACATTCATCCTCAGCCGCGCCGCGCACGTCTTTCACATCCCGTATCCTGGTGAATCGTCCGATGCGCTTCGCGTCGATGTCACGCCCGAGCGCGGGAGTCACATGGAAACACTCGCGATCTACTTTCCTGTAGTGCTGCGCGATGAAGCCGTCATGCGCATCCACTGGGGCGAGATGATCATTCCGGTCCGCATCAAGGCGCCGTATCGTCCGGAGTAGTGTCGTCTTGAAAAACGCGTCCGCATGGGAATTCGAGGTACGCCTTGAGGCACCTAGCGGACGTTCGGTTTCCGAAGCAAAGTTGACCGGCGGGTTGGCCGGAGAGTCGACGGTGGGGATCGCTCGAGGCCTCGATCTGCATGTGTCCGCGAACCACGAGCCTCCTCTGCGCCGCGCGGTGATGTGCGGCCATTGCGGGACTTGCAGGAGTCGCGACTCCACAGGATCGATGACTGATTTCGGGAACCGGCTCCGCAGCTCGGACGATTTCATCCAGCTGTTCGATCTCGTTGCGGCGGCCAGGGCCCAGACGCGGGCGAATGCCGAGAAGTACGTGCAGGTTCGCCGCCAAACCGATGCAACGGTGCAGGAAGCCCGCGCTGTCCGCGCTCAAGCCGCTGTGCTGCGCGAGAGCCTTCGCGACTCCGTGGCCGCGTACGTCTCGGCGCTGCGCCGCATGGATGTTCCACCCGACCGCGGAATCACCCTGGTCAAGAGCGCCGTGGTCGAGTCGGATCCATACCCGGACAAGCACCAACGTTGTGTTGTAGAGGAGGCGGTTCGCTGGGCCGTGGACGCTTTCTCCGCCGCGTAAGTGGGGTCAGAGTCGAATTTCATC
>DASUGD010000259.1:0-5765 GCA_036274195.1 Gemmatimonadaceae bacterium
AATCGAGTCTGACCCCGCCGTCGTGACCTCATCGCCGGTCGATGCCTGATACAGCACCGACAGTTCGAGAAACGTGGCGGAGACGCTGGGCACGGTTCGTCGAGTGGGTCGAGGCGCGCGACTGGGATGAGGGCGCAATCCTGATGACGGTCGGTGCAGGAATCGGCGTGAGCGCCGGCCTGGGCGTCGTCGGGTTCTACAAGCTGATCGATGGTGCGTATTTCGTATTCGCGAAGTGGCTCGGCCAGCGCGTCGAGCCGCTCGCGCACGCCGTGACGCTGCCCGTCATCACGATGGCCGGCATGCTGGCGGCGTGGGCTGTCGTTCGGCGCACACGGACACCCGAAGGGCAGAACGTTCCCGACGTCCAGCGCGCGGTGGCGAAGCACGGCGGTGAGATCCCGAGCCGCCCCGTGGTGATTCGAACCATCGCGTCAGCGCTCACCCTCGGCTCTGGCGCATCCGCCGGAAGCGAAGGGCCGGTCGCGGTGCTCGGTGCGGCAACCGGATCGGCGATCGGGCGTCTGTTTCAGCTTCGATCGCGCTGGATCAAGATTCTGGTCGGATGCGGCGCCGCAGCGGGAATCGCGGGCGCGTTCAACGCGCCCTTCGCGGGCGCATTCTTCGCGCTCGAGGAAGTGCTCGGCTCGTTCTCCGTTGGCGCGTTCAGCCCGGTCGTGGTCTCGAGCGTCGTTGGTGCGCTCACCGTTCGCTCGTTTCTCGGAGCCCATCCTGCGTTCGCCGTCCCGACGTTCGGCGAGACGTCGGTGTTCGCCATCGTGCTCCTCTACCCACTGCTTGGCATTGCGTGCGGCCTCGTCTCGGCGCTGTACGTGAAGGCGTACTTTGGCGCGTCCGACCTCGCGAAGCGCATGCCGGGCCCTCCGGCGCTCGTGCCGATCGTTGGCGGGTTGGTTACCGGCGCGATCGTCGTGGCCTCACGCGGGTTGCTCGTCGGGAACGGTCACCTGGCCATTCCGCCGGAAGTGTTCGGAGGGATTGCCTGGTATCTCCTCATTGCGCTCGCCTTCGCCAAGATCGTGTGCACGGTGGTAACCCTTGGCTTCGGTGGGTCGGGCGGCGTGTTCACCCCCACGCTGTTCATCGGGGCGGCGCTCGGTGGCGGCATGGGGCGGGTGATGATGTCGCTGTTCCCCGCCCTGCCACTCCATTCCCAACGCTGGGCAATGGTGGGGATGGCCGGCCTGGTCGCCGGCGCTGCGCGCGCGCCACTGACCGCGATGTTCATGGTATTCGAGCTGACGGACGATTACACGATCGTCCCGGCGCTCATGCTGGTCACCGTTCTGTCGCTGTACGTGTCCCGGCGCTTCGTCCCCTACGGGCTGTACGACGGGTGGCTCGAGCGGCGAGGCGAGCACCTGGCCCACGGGGCGGATCGCCGCCTGCTCGAGCGTATGCGCGCGGCCGATGCGATGGCGCACGACGCGCCGACGGTGGACGTTTCCGCGACCCTCGCCATGATCGCGGCAACCGCGTCACGCGCGCGGCACAGCGCGATCCCGGTGCTGGAGGGAGATCGGCTGGCTGGCCTGATCGCGTACGAGGACATTCGGGACGCCCTTCTTCACCGCGGCGACCTTGCGTCGGTGCTGCTTGCGGCCGACCTGGCGACGCCGGTGGACGTGGTGACGCCCGGTGATTCCCTCCGCGTCGCCCTGAGCCGGATGAACGCGAGGGCGGCAGACGCCATTCCGGTGGTGGACAGCGAGGAGGACCGCCGGTATCTGGGGGTTCTCAGCCGGGCCGACCTGCTGGCGGCCTACGAGCGGGAGCTGGCGCACGAGGTGTAGGCGACTGGGGACTGCCGGGGACGGGGGACGGGCGACGGACGACGGCGAAACGGCGCGTGTCATTCCGAGCGGAGCGCCGAAGGCGCGGAGGCGAGGAATCGCCGTCGCCCCGGCAAGCAGCGAGCAGCGGCAAGCAGCGAGCAGCAAGGTGCGGCTGGCTGCTTTGCGTGCGAACCCGTACCTTGGCCGTAGCGGCTTCGAGTTCCGTCTCCCCCGACGTGAGGTTGCCGAGCATGGCCAGGACCGAAAACCAGCGCCCCGATAACGGCCGGAAGCTTTCCCCACCGGCGCCCGCGCCGCGCCCCGCCGATCTGCCCACCGCACCGCCTAACGACGCTACGCCGGAGAGCCTCGACAAGGTGCGAGACATCCTCTTCGGCGGGCAGATGCGCGCCGTCGAGTCGCGCCTGCAGGGACTCGAAGAGCGCATCATGCGCGAGCAGTCCGTGATGCGCTCCGATTTCGAGAAGCGCCTCGCCGACCTCGATGCCAGCGCCAAGCGCGACGCCCAGACCCTCGGCGATCGGCTCAACGCCGAACGCACCAAGCGCGCCGAGGAGCTCAAGGCGCTGTCCACCGAGATCAAGGAGATTCTTCGCTCCCTCGAGAAGCGCCACGTGAAGCTCGAGGAGCTCTCGGGGCTCGCTGATGCCGAGATTCGCGACCAGATCCTCCAGCAGTCGCGCGCCATCGGGGCGGAGATCGAGCGCTTGTCGCAGCGCGTGACGGCGGACCTCAACCGCGAGGTGGCCGCGCTGCGCCACGACAAGACGGACGTCTCCGCGATCGTCGGCGTCTTCTCCGACATGGCAACCCGACTCGCCGGAGAAACGCGGACGCAGCCCAAGCCCGCGCGGAGCTGACCGTGCCGGACGACGGCGCGCCGTTGACCGAAAGCGCCGGCGGGACCAGGGATCTCGGGGACGTGAGCGTTCGCGAGCTGTCCGAGCTCCGCGACCTGTTGTTCGGCGCGGAGCGTCGCCAGATCGACGAGCTCCGCCGACGCCTCGACACTGCGGAGCTTACGCCCGACGAGCTCGCGGAGAAGCTGCCGCAGGCGATCGTCCAGCGCTCGGCGCGCGACCGACAGCTCGGGATCGCGCTCGCGCCCACCGTCGAGAACGCGATCCGCGAGTCGGTGCGACGAAACCCGCGCGAGATCGCCACCGCGATTTTCCCGGTGCTCGGCCCCGCGATCCGCAAGGCGATCGCCGAAACGATGTCGGGGCTCGTCAACACGATCAACCGCGCGATCGAGCACAGCTTCTCGCCGCAGGGCATCCGGTGGCGCATCGAGTCGTGGCGCACGGGCGTCCCGTTCGCGCAGATCGTCATGCGCCACGCACTCGTCTACCGCGTGGAGCACGTGCTGCTCGTGCACGCCGAAACCGGCCTGCTCCTCGCGCACGTCCCCGACGGCTCGTTAGGCGACGCCGACCTCGTCTCCAGCATGCTCACGGCCATCGGCGATTTCGTCAACGATTCGTTCGAGCCGAAGAAGACCGGCGAACTGCGCGCGTTCGCCGCCGGGGATCTCACGGTGCTCGTGGAGGCCGGGCCGCGAGCCAACCTCGCGGCCGTGGTGCGGGGCACGCCTCCCGACTCCCTGCCCGCGAAGCTGCAGACGACGCTCGAGACAATCCATCTGCAGTGGTGCGATCCGCTCACCGCGTTCAACGGCGACGCCACGGCGTTCGAGACGACTCGTCCGCTGCTCGAGGAATGCATCGAGACGGTGCTCGCCACCGACACGCGCGCGAAATCCAACGCTCTTCGCCGCCTCGTATGGGTCATCCCGGTTCTTCTGCTGCTTGCGGCCGGCATGGCATGGCGGACCGCGCGCGCGAACGGGCAGTGGTCGGCCGCGCTCGCGCGTCTGGATACCGAGCCCGGTATCGCCGTCATTCGCACTGAGCGCTCGGGTGGCAAGTGGCGCATCACCGGCATGCGCGATCCACTCGCGGTGAATCCGTCGGTGATCATGGCGAGTCGGGGCGTAGATACGAACGACGTCGTCGCGCACTGGGAGCCATACGTGTCCACTGAGCCCGCCCTGCTGCTCGCGCGCGCTCATCGCGTGCTCGCGCCGCCGGGCGGTATCACGCTCTCGTTGAAGGGTGACACGTTGGTGGCGAGTGGTCGCGCACCCGCCTTCTGGCTCGTGCGCGCCGACGCGCTGGCACCAGCGCTCGCGGGCATCGGAGCCGTTGACCTCTCGCACGTGACGCCGGGACTGCCGGCTGACATGGAGCCGCTCGCGGCCGAGATCGAGAACCTGCGCGTGCTGTTTGCCGCCGGATCGGACGCTCTCGATCAGCCCGCGCTGAGCACGATCGCAACCGTCGCCGGGAAACTCCGCCAGATCGCCACCGCGGCCGACGTGAATCGCTACGACCTGACGATGCGGATAGTGGGTCGTGCCGATCCGACGGGCGCCGAATCGGACAACCTCGCGCTGAGCCGTCGCCGCGCCACCGCCGTTCGGGACCGGCTTCTTTCGCTTGGCGTACGAACGAGTCGGCTGACGGTGGAGGCTGCCGGCAGCGGTGATCCCATTCCCGCCGATGCTCCCGCGGAGCAGGCGCGCGTCAATCGAAGCGCGTCGTTCGCCATTCGAGCACAACCATCTCTGACCACCAACGTCGCGGAGCGTCAGCGATGATCCAGAAAAAGGTGTGCATGGTTGGCGTTTTCGCGACGGGAAAGACGAGTCTCGTCCATCGCTTCGTTCATTCGCTCTTCTCGGCCAAGTATCACAGTACCGTGGGTGTGAAGATCGACCGGAAGCAGGTGCAGGTGGGCACCGAGCAGGTGAACTTGCTGTTGTGGGACATCGAGGGTCGCACGCCGGAGCAGGAGATTCCGGAGAGCTACCTGAAGGGGGCCCACGCCGTTTTCTACGTCGCCGATGGCACGCGACGCGAGACGGTCGACCAGATCTTCAGCCTGCGCGACCACGTTCGCTCCGCGGCAGGCGACGTGCCGTCCATCGTCGCACTCAACAAGCACGACCTGAAGGATCAGTGGATCGTGACGCCCGCCGACACGGCCAAGCTCATCACCGGCGGCTTCCACGCGCTGACCACGAGCGCGAAGAGCGGCGAGGGCGTCGAAGACGCGTTTCGCTGGCTGGCCACGGCAGCGCTGACCGCTCCACCGACTCCGACAGTCCAGCCTCCGGTTCGTCATGGAAACTGAGACGATTCCCACTCGCGCTACGCGAGTGGATGCGCACGGGCTCTCGCACGCCGGGAAAGTCCGGACCGTGAACGAGGACCATTTCGCGATCATGACGCTTCAGAAAGCCGTGCAGCTTCGCGCGACGAATCTGCAGGATTCCACGCTGCTCGATCGCCTGCAAAAGCCGCAGGTCCACATCCTGGTCGTCGCAGACGGCGTCGGCGGTGGCGTTGGCGGCAAGATCGCAAGCGGCGTCGCCGTGAAGGCGGTCATCGAGTATCTCGCCGAAGCCGTTGGGTGCGTCCAGGACTTCAACGTCGATCGCGAGAACGCGTTCCTCGAGAATCTTTCGCAGGCGGTGGAGCGTGGGCACAGTAGGCTCAAGGAGATGTTTCAGACGCAGGGCGGCCCCGCCACGACCCTGACGATGGTGACCCTGGTCTGGCCGCGCGCGTACGTGATTCACTTGGGCGACAGCCGTGGCTACTACCTGCGGCGCGGCGCGCTCAGGCAATTCACGCGCGACCAGACGATGGGCGACTATCTCGTCGACATCGGCGCGGTGACGGAGCAGCACGCGGCGAAGGCCGGACTCTACAACGTTCTGGCGAGCGCGGTTGGCGGAGACTTCGTGCCGAACGTCGGTGTGGTGGACCTCTCCGATGGCGACGCGCTGCTGCTGTGCACGGATGGCCTCACGAAGCACGTGAGCGACGAGCGCATCGCCGAGATCCTGGGATCGGGAACCGCCGAAGCCGCCGTCCATTCGCT
>DASUGD010000260.1:0-10311 GCA_036274195.1 Gemmatimonadaceae bacterium
GACGCCAAGGGCGAGGAGCGGGCTGCGGAGCGTGATAGTGCCTCCGGGTTCTTGCCGGCGGTCCCCCGCCGGCAACGCCTCCCGCCAGAGTGCGGGAGGGGCACAGCGTACCGCTATCTCCGCCGAGACCCCGTCGGCGCCGGCGTCATCGTCCGGGCCTGGTCCTATTCGTGGATCGGTTTCTCGGGCGAACGCCCCGCAAAGATGCGTCGGCTGCGGGGGTCGGCTACTATGAGCGCCGGCTCATGATTCCACAACACCCCCCGTCGGCGCCCGATCGCGCCACGCCGACGGCCGGACTCCGTGCATCTCGTAAAAGGCGTTCGAGAAATGCGCGACACTCTTGAACCCGACCGCGTACGCGACCTCGCTCACACTGCCGGCTCCGGCCTCGAGCAGTGCGGCCGCCCGCTCGAGCCGCATGCGCCGGATCAGGTCCGACGGGCTCTCCTCGATCAGCTCCCGAAGCCGCCGGTGCAGGTTGCCGCGGCTCTGCCCGGCCTCGGCGGCGAGCCGTTCGACGGTGAACTGCTCATCGCCCAGGTGTGCTTCGATGGCTGCGCGAACCTGATCGACGAACTTCCGGTCTGCGGGCGTAATACGCACGGGCGCGGGGTGAATCGTTAGGGGTGCGCCCGCAAACCGCTCCCGGAGCCGCCGACGCGTCGCTATCACGTTCGCGATCCGCGCCAGCAGCTCTCGGACGTCGAACGGCTTCGTCAGATAGTCGTCAGCCTGCTCCGAGAGTCCGGTCAATTTGTCCTCTGCCTCCGCCCGGGCGGTCAGCAGGATGACTGGCAGAAAATCTGTCTCGGGATCGGACTTGAGCCGGCGGCAGAGCGTGAACCCGTCCATCGCTGGCATCATGACGTCCGAGAGAACGAGGTCGGGGAGGCAGCGACGGGCGGTCGCGAGCCCCTCCTCCCCATCCCCCGCCTCGAGCACGCGGTATCGCGGAGCCAGATGCTGCTTCACGTAGGCGCGCACCTCGGGGTTGTCGTCGACAATCAGGACGGTGGTGACGTCATCGGGAATAGGGAATGGGGAATCGGGAATCGACGAACTGTCGGGATGCCTCACCGTCTCACTGGCGATGGCCGCGTTAGGTACATCACGCCTGGGCGACGCGGGCGCGAGGAACTCCGGTGGCGGACCCGGGCGCGCCGAGGCCGACGCGACGACCGGTCCGTCTTCCACTATTTGGTCCGGAGCGAGATGAGCGCGGCCCTTTCGAAGCGTGACCGTGAACGTGCTCCCGAAGCCCTCCTCGCTCGAAACCGTGATGGTGCCGGCGTGCAGCGCGATCAGCTCCTTGGCGAGCGCGAGGCCGATCCCGGTTCCCGGCTGAGTGCCGGCGGTGCGTGCGCGGTGAAACCGGTCGAAGATGAGGTCGAGATCGGCCGCCGGGATTCCGGGGCCGCTGTCCCGAATCGTGATTCGGGCGGACCCGTCGTCACTCGCGATCGTCACGCGGACGGCACCGCCGTCGGGCGTGAACTTGAACGCGTTGGAGAGCAGGTTCGAGAGCGCGCGCTCGAGATGATTCGGGTCCGCGTACACGATGGCGTCGTCCGGCCCACCCTGGACGTCGTAGGCGATGGCCTTTCGCTCTGCCAGCGGCACGAACGTGCGAGCGACACTCGTGACGAATGCGCTGAGCTCGACGCGTCGGGCGTGGAGCACCTCTCGTCCCGACTCGACGCGCGCGAGCTCGAGGATCTCGTTGATCAGATCGAGCACGCGTCCGGCATTCCGTCGCGCCAGATCGACCTGTTCGGTCGCGGAGACGGACAGCGGTCCATGGAGTCCGGCACGGAGATCGTCCAGGGGGCCCATCGTCAGCGTCAGCGGCGTGCGGAACTCGTGGCTGACGTTCGCGAACAGGCGACTGCGGGCGCGGTCGAGCTCCCGCAGCTGCTCGGCCTCCACGTGCTGGATCTCGAGCCGGCTCTCGAGGCGCAGGCGGTTCATCTCGTAGCGCCTAACGCCATACAGCGCCGCGAGCAGCAACGTGCCGTAGAGGGCGTAGGCCCACCACGTCCGCCACCACGGCGGCGCGATCACGACCACGAGCGAGGCACCGCGCTCGTTCCAGACGCCATCGTTGTTGCTGGCGCGAACCTGGAACGTGTATCGCCCCGGGGGCAGGTTGGTGTACGTCGCTGCCCGCACCGCGCCCGACTCGAACCAGTCGTTGTTGAACCCGATCATCCGGTACGCATAACGATTCTTCGCCGGCGCCGAGTACTCCAGGGCCGCGAACTCGAGCGTGATCACGGCGTCACGGTACGACAGGTGGAGCGTGTCCGTCTCGGAGATGGTCGTGCGCAGCACAGTCCCGCTGTCCCGGACGGTCTCGTAGCGATTCCCACGACGGAATCCCGTAATCACGACCGACGGCACGTTCGGGTTGTCGCGGACCGCTTCCGGCCGGAAATAGTTGAAGCCGTAGATGCCCCCGAAGAACATCTCGCCGCTCCGGCTCTTGAAGGCGGCACCGGAGTTGAACTCGTTGCTCTGGAGGCCGTCGTTGACGTCGTAGTTTCGGAACTGTCTGGTCAAGGGATCGAACCGTGACAGTCCCTTGTTGGTGCTCATCCACAGCTGGCCGCTCGAATCGGCGAGGACGGCGTACACGACATCGTTAGGCAGGCCGTCGCGCTCGGTGAAGTGGAGGAACGTCCCCGAGCCGGTGTCGAGACGATCGAGTCCGCCGCCCGCGGTACCGATCCACAGGTATCGGTTTGGCTCTCGCGGATCGGGAACGATCGCTCGAACCGCGTCGTGACTCAGGCTTCCGCGCTCGCGCGGATCGTGACGGAAATGACGAAACGTCCGCGTCTTCGGGTCGAACCGCGCCAGCCCCTGATCCGACCCGAGCCAGAGCGCGCCGGTCGAGTCCTGGATGGTCGCCGGGAAAATCCACTGACGCGCTGTTTGTCGCTCCTTGTGGGGGAAGCGCTGGAAGCGGCCGCGTTCAGGGTCCACGAGCCTGGCGAGGAAATTCTCGGTGACGACCCAGATCACCCCATCCCTGTCGCGAAAGACGTCGTATACGGCCTGTTCGGGGAGCCCGGTGGAGTCGGCCGGATCGTAGCGATACTGCCGGAAGCGCCCAGTGGCGACCTCGTAGTGATAGAGTCCGGAAACGGACGCCGTCCAGAGCCACCCGGGCGGATCTTCCACGATCGACCACACGGCCACGTTGCCGAATTCGTTAGGCTCGTTCGACGTGCGCTCGAAGCTTGTGAGGGCTCCCGTCGTCCGGTTCCACCGGTAGAGCAGCCCCGCGTCGATCCAGAGGGTGCCGGAGTGATCCTCGAACAGGGTGTACACGCTGAACCCCGACAACCGGGATTTCCAGTTCTCGGGGCGCCGGAACGTCTGGAACCGGTTGGCCTTCGGGTCGTACGCGTTGAGCCCGTACCCGTTGGAGCCGACCCAGATCACGTTCGAGCGATCGCGGTACACTCGCGTCGGCAGGTCGTTCATGCTCTCGGGATTCAGCGGGTCGTGCCGGAAGTACGTCCACATTCCCGTCGCCGGGTCGAGTCGCATCAGTTCCGAAACGGTCGACACCCACAGCTGACCCGTCGGGTCCTCCGCGAGGCCGACCGCTATGCCCCAGCCATACCGGAACGTCCGATATCTATGGTAGTAACGGCGAAGGCTCGTTCTGGCGGAGTCGAGCTCGCTCACTCCCGGCACCGACCCGATCCAGAGCCGGCTATGGGAGTCCTCGTACAGCGCCGTGACGGCAGTATCGATGAGCGCGAGCGGCGTTTTCGATCGCACGCTCAGGTGCGAGAATGCCACGCTGCCTGCGTTCCCCTGCTCGCGGCGGTCCAGGCCCGCGTCGGTGCCGACCCACAGCACGCCGCGCCGGTCGACCAGCAAGGCACGCACGCGATTGTCGCTGAGGCTCGAGGTGTCCGCCGGCGCATGCACGAAGCGTTCGACGCCGACCTCGTTCGGCCCACGAGTCGTTAGGCGAAACAGCCCTTCGCCGGCTGCGCCCACCCAGATCGCGCCGGTCGAGTCTTCGTCGATCGCCACGATGTCGCGCGACGGCCCGGCACTGATGCGGGTGAACCGCTCGCGGGCACGGTCGAACCGGTTGATGCCGCCGCCCCGCGTGCCGACCCAGAGCACGCCGCGGCTATCCTCGAAGAGCGCTGTGATCTCGCCGTCGGAGATCGAGGTCGAGTCGAAGGGGTTGTGGCGGAACACGACGAACTGGTAGCCGTCGTAGCGATTGAGGCCGTCCTTCGTTCCGAACCACATGAATCCGCGCCGGTCCTGCACGATGGCCGAGACGACGTTCTGTGAGAGTCCGTCGGCGATCGTCAGATGTCTGAACGCGACTCGTTCCTGCGCTGCGAGTGGAGCAGCCAGTGCGGCGATGAGCACGAGGGCTCGAGCGCTGGTCGCGTGGGCGGACATGTCCTCGAACCTATCGACGGGGTCCGCGTCGGGTGAGACCTTGGCGGGGTCGTCTGTGTCATCGCGCCGCGAGGGTTCGTCTGGCTCATCTCGCGCCGGGGCTCGTCGAGATCATCGTGGCGCAGGCGCGGGCACTCGGCTCCGGCGGCCACCGCTCGCGACGTTCGAGCCAACGGGCACGCGGCCCCTCTTGGGGCATGGCTCCGGTGCCCCGTTGTCTCTCACTGCTCGCTCGACGCCGCCTGCGCCGAGCGCCCGCGCCCGACGGCACCCGGCTCGACCCAGAGAGTGCTCGTCACCGCGAAACGGATCGCGGCTCGGCCCGCGCGGCGCGAAGCGCCGCCCGGGCGCGCCTAACAAGTCGGCGGGGCGCACGCGCTCGGCGGGCGCTGCGCGCCCGTGCTGCGGGCTCCTGACGGTCAGCGCCTAGCGTGGCCGGAGGCGGGGCGTCGGGGTGAGGAGGCGTCGCGCGGCGTCGCAGCGATCGCCGGACCAGGCGGAGCCGGAACCGTAAACCCTACGCAGGTCCGGCGGCGCCGACTGCGAGCGCGTTCCGCCGACGAACCCGACGCCCCGCCGACCCGACCGCGATGCCGACCGTAAAGCCGTCAGCAGCCAGCAGCCAGCAGCACGCAACACCCATTGCAGCTTCCTGCCACGATGGTGATACTGTGGCCACGCATGGGCACTCTCCGACTCGCTCCCGCGACCGTATCGGATTACCGGCGACTGGCCGAGTCACGGCTGCCGCGGCAGCTGTTCGACTACATCGACGGCGGCGCCGTGGACGAGCGCACGCTCGCCGCCAACCACGAAGACCTCGCGCGCTTGCGGCTCCGGCAGCGCGTGCTGCGCGACGTCTCCGAGATCGACACCACGGCGGAGATCGCGGGCCGGGTTGCGGCGATGCCCGTTGCATTCGCCCCGGTGGGGCTCGCGGGGCTCATGCGTCGCCGCGGCGAAGTGCAGGCGGCCCGCGCGGCGGAGGCGGCTGGCGTCCCGTTCTGCCTCTCGACCGTCGGACTCTGCTCGCTCGAGGAGGTACGCGCGGCCACGAAGGCGCCGTTCTGGTTCCAGCTGTACATGATGCGCGACCGCGGCCACGTGACCGAACTCCTGCAGCGCGCCCGCGCGGTCGGCGTCGACACGCTCGTATTCACCGTGGATCTCGCCGTCGTCGGCGCGCGCTACCGCGACACGCGGAACGGTATGGGGGGCGGGCTCACCACGGCCGCCCGGGTCCGGAGCGCGCTCAACTTCGCGGCGCATCCGCGGTGGCTCGTCGATGTAGCGTTAGGCGGCCGACCGCTCGTGTTCGGGAACCTGGCGTCGTACGTCGCGAGTGCGAAGAACGTCCAGCAGTTCCGCGCGTGGATCGATTCGCAGTTCGACCCGTCCGTGACGTGGCGCGACATCGAGTGGTTGCGGCGGGACTGGCCGGGGACGCTCATCATCAAGGGCATCCTCGAGCCGGACGACGCGTGTGCCGCGGCGGACGCCGGCGCGCAGGGGATCGTCGTGTCGAATCACGGCGGACGCCAACTCGACGGCGCCCCATCGACGATCTCGGCCCTGCCCCGTATCGCCGACGCCGTGGGCGGGCGGCTCGAGATCATGCTGGATGGCGGGGTCCACAGCGGCCAGGACGTCGTGAAAGCGCTCGCCCTCGGTGCCCGGTCGGTGATGATCGGACGCGCGTGGGTCTACGCGCTCGCGGCTCGCGGCGAGGCGGGCGTTCGTCATCTGCTGTCGCAGATCCAGCGGGACATGAAAGTCACGCTCGCGTTGACGGGGGTGACGAGCGCGCGCGCGGTGACCGCGGACATGTTGCTCCCGCCGGCGCATCAGCCTGACTGAAGGGGAGTTTCGTCGCGCCGCGGGGCAGTTCGAGATCAACCTGGCGCGGGGCAGTTCGAGATCATCGCGGGGCGTCGGGGTGAGGAGGCGTCGCGCGGCGTCGCAGCGATCGCCGGACCTGGCGGAGCCGTAACGGTAAACCCTACGCAGGTCCGGCGGCGCCGACTGCGAGCGCGTTCCGCCGACGAACCCGCCCCGCCGACCCGAGCGCGATGCCGACCGAAAAGCCGTTGAGCAGCCAGCAGCTCAAGGAACAACGCCCGTCGGCCGCTTCGCCTTCACCGGAAACGCGGGTGGCTTCGCGATCTGCGCGCCTTTGGTCGCCACCAGCTTCATGGTCTCCTCCACCGCGCGCTCGAGCTGCGGATCACGTCCCTGCATAACGAGCCTGGAATCCTGTAGGACCTCGATGTCGGGATGCACGCCCTCGCCCTCCGCGATGAACCCGTCAGGCCCGAACACCGCGCGCGCCGGCGCCGTGATGAAGCCACCATCCACGAGCGGGTAGGGCACCGCCGCGTTCACCAGTCCACCCCACGTGCGCGTCCCGATGAGCGGACCGACGCCAAGCTGGCGGAACACCCATGGGAAGAAGTCTCCACCGGATCCCGCGAGCTCGTTCGTGACCAGCGCCTTCGGGCCGGCGACGCCGCTGATCGGCAACTTCACGCTCGCGACGCCAGGAACGAAGTCGGTAACCCCGCCGACCGGCTTGCGACTCATGGCCGTCACGAAGTAGTCGTCCAGGAGCCCGCCACCATTGAAGCGCTCATCGATCACCGCCCCATGGCGGTCCTGCTGCGCGTAGTAATAGCGGTCGAACGCGGTGACCGCGGGGCGGCCGGTGTTCGGGATCCAGACGTACGCGAGCGTCCCGTGGGAGAGCGAATCCACTCGACGTCGGTTGTCCTCGACCCACGCGCGCTGCCTCAGCTGTGCCTCCGACCGCACCGGCACCACGGTTACGTTCCACGCGCCGTCGCCGTTCGCGCGGTCGCTCAGGCGGAGCACCGTCTGACGATCGGCCGTGCCGTCGAGCGTCTTCCACGGCTCATCGCGCGTGGTCACCGGCACGCCATTCACCTCGAGCAGGTAGTCGCCCACGCGCGCCTTGACCCCTGGTGCGTCCAGCGGAGCGCGCAGCCCCGGGTTCCAGCTCTCGCTCGTGTAGATGCGCGCGATCCGCCACCGCTCGCCGACGGCCTCGAGGTCGGCGCCTAACGCGCCGACGCGCGAGCTGTCCACCTCCGGGAGCACGCCGCCACCCGTGAACGAATGTCCCACCGACAGCTCGCCGCCGAGCATGTCGAGGATATAGGTGAGGTCCGCGCGGTGCCTGACGTACGGGATGAGCGGCTCATAGCGCTTCCGCACCGCGTCCCAGTCGGCGCCGTGGAGGTTCGGGGCGTAGAAGAAGTCGTGCTCCATCCGCCACGCCTCGTCGAAGATCTGCTTCCACTCGAGCGCCGGGTCGATCTGGGCGTTGAGCGCCACGCGCAGCGCGCCCTCGCCCGGTTTCGGCGGCGCCTCCGTACCGGCGACGACCCAGCTCGCGTTAGGCCCCGTGCCCTGCTGCCACATGAGCTTCTTGCCGTCGCGCGACGCCGAGACGCGCGCGACGCCGCTCACGAACACCGAGACCTTGCGCGGCGTCATCTCCCACTTGTGCAGCGTCGTCCCTGGCTGATTCGGCACACGCTCGGCCACGAACAGGACGCCCGACGCCCCGGGGATGAGCTGGGCGTAGTCGCGGACAGGCATGGGCAGCGCGAGAATCCGGCGATCGAACCGATCGAAGTCGATGCGGACCGCCGGCGGCGCGCCCGCCGCGCCGGCGCGCGATGAGTCGTTAGGTGCGCGACGGGTCGTATCCGCACCGCCTGGCGGAGCGGCCGGGGTTGGCGCACCGGGAGGCGTCCCCGGACCCGGCGTGCCGGCGGTGCGGGCCGCGCGCTCCTCGTCGCTCTCGGGCGTGAACGGCGTGGGCTCGTCGGCCCTGAGCAGCGCGACATAGACGCCCGATGTGGACGTCCGCGTCTGGCTGCCGAGGTCCGCCCATCCGCTCTGCACGCCGAGGTCGGTGCTGGCAAGGAAATAGAGCCAGCGACCATTCGCGTCCCACGCCGGCTCTCCCGCACTCGCCAGCGCGTCGGTGAGCGCGTGCTTGCGCCCGTCGGCCAGCGACCAGACCATGACGCGTCGGAACTGGTTGGGGTAGGTCTTGGCGTACGCGATCCACTTCGAGTCCGGCGACCAGACGGGCTCCATCGCCTGCTGGTCGGTGGACCCGCCACCGGTATCGGCAACCGCGATCGTGCCGCTCGCGAGGTTCACCACCCGGAGCCGCACTTTGTTGTCGACGAACGCGATGTAGTTGCCGTCGGGTGACCACGCGGGTGCCCACGCCATCTTGGCATCACCGATGGCGATCGCTCGTGGCGTGCCGAGTCCGTCGGCATTGCCGATGAGGAGACGATAGCCGGAGCCCTCGTCGGAGAACCACGCCACGCGCTGTCCGTCCGGCGACCACACGGGTGCGCGGTCGGCCGCGCCTGACGAGCGCGTGAGGTCGCGCGCATCGCCCTTCTCGACCGGCACGGTGAAGATCTCGCCCCTCGCCTCGAAGAGCGCGCGCTTCCCGTTCGGGCCGAGCGCGGCCGAGGCGATCGACTTCGTCACGTCGGTCCATCGCGCCGCGGCCCACGGGAAGTCGCCCGAGATGGTGATCGCGAGCTTCTTCGGCGCGGCGCCGATCGGCTCCATCATCCAGAGGTATCCGTCCTGCTCGAACACGAGCGCGTTCTCTCGGGCGTCGAGCGTCTTGACGTCGGCGTCCTTGAAGTGGGTCAGCTGCTTGAGCTGCGAGTTTCTCGTGTCGAACGACCAGACGTTGGTAGCCCAGTCGCGATCGGACAGGAAGTAGATCGTTTCGCCGACCCACACCGGGTCGATGTCCATCGTCCTCTCGTTAGGTAGCCGAGTTTCGGTGCCGTTCGCGACGTCGGTGATGGTGAGCGGCGTGTTCTGGCCGCCGCGATAGCTGCGGAACTCCACGTCCCAGCGGTCGACGCGGTCGACGACGATGCGCTTGCCGTCCGGCGAGAAGCTGCCGCGGAAGCCCATGTAGGCCGGCACGAGCTGGGCGGGGCCGCCGTCGACCGGAATCGTCCAGAGCTTTTCGTAGGGTGTCGGCGCCGATACGCGTCCCGAGCCGAACAGCACTCGGCGGCCATCGGGTGTCCACCCGCGGGCGCGTTCCCCTGCCGGACTCCACGTTAGGCGCCGAGGGTCGCCGCCGTCGGCCGACACGACGTACACGGCGTCGTCGCCGCCGCGGTTGGACGTGAAGGCGATCCATTTCCCGTCGGGCGAGACCTGTGGGTCTGCTTCGACGGCTGGCGTGCTCGTTATGCGCCGTGCCTCGCCGCCCTGCCGGCTGACGACCCAGAGGTCGCCGCCGTACGTGAACGCGATCTGGGTGGGTCCGAGCGACGGGTCGCGAAGAAGTCGAGTACCCTGAGCGGGCAGGGTGCTCACGGCGAAGGAGAGGAGCAGAGCTGGCGCTACGACTCGCATGGCGGAGAGGGTGAGAATGACGGAGAAGCTAGACCCGCGCGCCGAAGGCGCCAGATGTGCGGGGCCTCGTCGAGATCATTGCGGGGCGGGGCTCGTCGAGATGATTCCGCCGCAGGCGCGGGCACTCGGCTCGACCCAGACAGTACTCGCTGGTCCACACGGAGCGCGGCTCGGCCGCGCGCCGCATTCACGCGGCGCGAAGCGCCGCCCGGGCGCGCCTAACAAGCCGGCGTGGCGCGCGCGCTCGGCGGGCGCTGCGCGCCCGTGCTGCCGGCTCCTGACGGTCAGCTGGAGCGTGGCCGGAGGCGGGGCGTCGGGGTGAGGAGGCGTCGCGCGGCGTCGCAGCGATCGCCGGGCCTGACCACCACGGTACGTTACCGCACGACCGTGGCCCGGCGGCGCCGACTGCGAGCGCGTTCCGCCGACGAACCCCGA
>DASUGD010000261.1:0-4768 GCA_036274195.1 Gemmatimonadaceae bacterium
TCCTTCACGACGTCGACCCCGCGACACACGACGCCTGCGACTGGGAGACGTATCGAAGCGTCAACGCGCGTTTCGCAGACGAAATCGTGCGCGCGCTCCATCCGGGCGATATCGTGTGGGTCCACGACTACCACTTGCTGCTGGTCCCCCGGCTCGTTCGCGAGCAGTGCCCGTGGGCGCGAATCGGGTTCTTCCTTCATACGCCGTTTCCAGAGGCAGAGCTCTTTGGGCGACTACCCCAGGCCGCTGTTTTGCTCGATGGCCTGCTCGGGTCGGACGCGATCGGGATGCACACCGACGAATACGTCCGGAACTTCATCACGGCGGTGGAAGCCACTGGGTTGTACCGAACGCGCCAGCAAGTCATTTTCGACCGCGACAGGCCAGTGGTGGTGTCTCCGTCGCCCATGGGCATCGACGCTGCCGAATTCGTCGCCATCAGCGGCCAGCGGGACGTGACGGCGGACGCGGTGCGGCTGCGCCAGACGGGCCCACTGTTCGTCGGGATCGATCGACTCGACTACACGAAGGGTATTCCCGAGCGGTTGCGCGCGTTCGAGCAATTACTCGAGCGTGATCCGGCACTCATTGGGCGCGCCCGACTCCTGCAGGTCGCCGTGCCGTCTCGCGAGGCGGTGAGCGCGTATCAGCGCGTCCGCGTCGAGGTGGAGGAGACCGTTCGACGAATCAACGAGCGGTGGGCGACGGCGAAGTGGTCGCCGGTCGACTATCGATACACGTGTATCGACAAGACATCTCTGGTGGCGCTGTATCGGGCGGCAGATGTCATGCTCGTCACGCCCATCCGCGACGGCATGAACCTCGTCGCGAAGGAGTTCGTCGCCTCGCGGATCGACAACGACGGCGTCCTGATTCTGAGCGAACGTGCCGGCGCCGCTGCCGAGCTGCGGACGGCTCTCCTCGTCGACCCGACGGACGAGCGTGCCCTCACCGATGCGTACGTCGCCGCGCTGAATATGCTCCCCGCCGAGCGCAGAGTCCGGATGCGACACATGCGTCTCCGCGTCGCGGCACACGATGTCCACCGATGGGCGGATTCCGTGCTGGGGATACTGGCCGCGGGTGGCACCGCGGCAACTCATGTCGGCGGCGCCTAACGCCAGCGCGGAGCAGTACCGGGCTCCGACGCCCAGCCCGCGCCACGCTCACAGCATTGTCGTTGGCATCGCCCTCGGCATGGTCTGGCTAGCGATGCGGCCGATGCTGACCGGCTTCGGCTTGGCGCTCGTCGGCGCGGCGGCCGCCGTACCAGCTGCCTGGACGAGGCGTCGCCTCCGGCGGGAGACAACGGCATCGGCACGGAAGCACGTCGACAATGAGCCTTCGCGGGTGGTAGGTGGCCTAACGACTTGAACCGGCGCTGCGGGTGACACGTCACATGCGACGTGTCCGATCGTGAACGAGGTGAAGAAAGGACAGGGCGACCGCGGCGATCAACCCGAATAAGCCGCCGCATGCCAGCGGTTGGCGTGCTCTCGGCGGCACCTAACACAGCCCCGGACCGACGAGCTGTTGCCAATATATCGACGTCGAAGTATTCTCCGAAACGGGCCGACCGGCATGCCCGTCGGGCCGTCCGGCTCCCTGGACTCATGGCTTCGACTCGACAACGACTGCGCGTCCACACGCTCGACGCGATTCGCGCGCTGGTGGGTACGCTTGCCCGGTCTGCTCGCTCGGTCGAGCGACGGACCGGAGTTACGACGGCGCAGCTCTTCGTCCTGCGTCAGCTCGCCGAGTCCGACACATTGTCGCTCAGCGAGATCGCCGACCGAACGCTGACGCGGCAGAGCACGGTGTCCGTCGTCGTCACCCGTCTCGTTGCGCAAGGTCTCGTCCGGCGTGCCCGCGCTGCAGACGACCGCCGCCGCCTCGAACTGTCACTGACACCGGCAGGTCGCCGGCTTCTGGCCCGCGCACCGGACCCGACCACCGGCCGCCTGCTCACCGCGCTCGACGAGCTCACCAGCGACCAATTGCAGTCCCTGGCGGGCGGGCTGGACGCGCTCATCGCCGTGCTCGGCGTCGAGTCGCGAGCGGCCGGCATGTTGTTCGAGGGCTGAGTCCCCCGACGATGACGCCCTCGAATCGAAAGCAAGAATGATGTGGCGAATCGTCAGGTCCGTTCTGGACCGCGCGGGGATATCCTCGGGCGAGTCGAACGGCGGGTCGTCTGATGGGCGGGCTCGCCAACGACGGCTCATCATCGATGCGATTCTGCTCGGTGTCGTCGGCGCAGTCGGCGCACAATCGTTCATGATCGCTTTAAGATGGACGACTCGACTCTTCCTCGTCACCATTGCCGGGTACCACGTGCCCGGCTTGCCGAGCGAAGGCGGCGTCCTCCGTGAGACCATCGGCCCGTACGGGCTGTGGCTCATTCCTGTCGTCACGACGCTCGGCGGACTGATCGTCGGGTTACTCGTCGAGGGCTACGCACCCGAAGCGGAGGGACACGGCACGGATGCTGTGGTGCGCGCATTTCATCGCTCCGATGGGGTGATTCGGGCGCGCGTGCCGCCGATCAAGCTGCTCGCGTCGGCGATCACGATCGGGTCCGGCGGCTCGGCGGGGAGGGAGGGGCCAATCGCGCTGGTCGCGGCGGGCGTGGGGTCGTGGTACGCCACGGTCACGAAACGAGAAGGACGTGATCGCCGGCTCCTGATGTTGGCCGGCATGGCCGCTGGGTTGTCCGCGATCTTTCGGTCACCGATCGGGACGGCGCTCATGGCGATCGAGGTCCTCTACGCCGAGATGGAGTTCGAAGCCGGTGCACTCCTGTACGCGTTGCTGGCGTCGATCGTCGCCTACGCCCTAAATGGGTTCTTCGACGGGTGGGAACCGCTGTTCCAGCTGCCGGGTCTCATCGGCCGCTTGCCCAGCGCGCTGGATTACGGGTGGTATGTGGCGTTGGGCGTGCTCGCCGGGATCACGGCGACGATTGTCCCGCTCATCTTCTACCGGATCCGCGATCTCTTTCGCGCGTCGCCTGTTGCGCCGTTCCTGCGGCCGGCGGTCGGTGGTCTGCTAACCGGGCTGATGGGCATCGCGATACCGCCGGTGCTGGGTGGCGGGTACGGGTGGGTGCAGCTCGCCATCAACGGCCGGATCACGTTAGGCACGATGCTGCTCCTGGTGCTCGCCAAGTGGGTGGCGACGAGCTTCAGCGTCGCGTCCGGCGGGTCGGGCGGCGTGTTCGCGCCGAGTCTCTACGTCGGCGCTATGCTCGGCGGCGCGTGGGCGGCGTTCGTCCACGCGCCGCCCGCGCCCTTCATCATCGTCGGGATGGCGGCCGTGTTCTCGGGGGCGGCGCACGTACCGATCGCGACGCTCATGATGGTGACGGAGATGACGGGCGGGTACACCTTGCTGGTGCCGGCCGCGCTCGCGGTCGTCATCAGCTATCTCGTCCAGCGTCGGCTGTCGGAGCACTTGCGGTACCGCAGCCTGTACGAGGCGCAGGTAGCATCGCGGGCCGACTCGCCGGCGCATCACTCGCATCACCTGGCAATCGCGATGCGGATCCTGCGCGAGCATCAGCCGCAGGACGTCTCGAGCGTCGGCGAGATCGACCTGGTCTCGCTGCTTCGGTCGGGCATACCGGTCGAGCTGTCGGAGGACCGGCGGCTCGTGGTGGGGGTGCTCAAGCCCGACAGCCCGTACGTGGGCACGACGGTGGGCGCGAGCGGCCGCCGGCTCGATGGCGGTAACGCGAACATCATCGCGATCCTGCGCGGCGAGCACATGTCGGTGCCTAACGCCAGGACGCCGCTCCAGGCCGGAGATCGGCTCGTCGTCGTGGCGAGCGTGGCGGGCGTGGAACGCCTGCGCCGAGACCTCGAGCCCTGGTGAGCGCCGCGTATGCCATCGCCGACCCGCAGTGCGAATCCAACCGTCCTGATCTCCGGAGCCGGCATCGCCGGCCCGACGCTGGCGTGGTGGTTGGTGCGACAAGGATTTGCGCCCACGGTCGTCGAGCAAGCGTCGGAGCCACGGACTGGCGGTTATCTCATCGACTTCTGGGGCGTTGGGTACGACGTCGCCGAGCGGATGGGTCTCCTTCCGGTACTGCACGACATCGGATACAACGTGACCGAAGTACGCATCGTGAACGAGCTTGGTCACCGCGTTGCAGGCTTCGATGCCGCCGTTCTCCGCGAAGCTACGCACGGCCGGTACGTCAGCGTGCTGCGCGGAGATCTGGCGCGGGCAATCTTCGCGACCATCGCGGACGATGTCGAGACGATCTTTGGTGATTCGGTAACCGGCCTCGAGGAAACCGGTGACGGCGTTACGGTTCGTTTCGGCCACGGCCCGACGCGCCGGTTCGATCTCGTCGTGGGCGCCGGCGGTCTCCACTCCGTGATTCGCAAACTGAGCTTCGGGCCCGAGCTCTGGTTCGAGAAGTATCTCGGGTATTACACGGCCGCGTTCACCGCACCGCACTATCCGCATCGCGACGACGGCGTGTACGTCAGTTACAGTGTGCCCGGACGTCAAATCGCGCGCTATGGGCTTCGCGATGGCCGCTCGGCCTTCTTTCTCATTCTTGCCGCCGAGCGGACGCTGACCTATCTGCGTCACAATCTCGACGCCCAACGGGAAACGTTGTGGTCGGCGTTCGGCGGGCTTGGTTGGGAGACAACCGAGATCATGGAGGCGCTGGACTCAGCGGGCGACTTGTACTTCGACACGGTGTCGCAGGTACGCATGCCGCACTGGTCGCGTGGACGCGTCGTGCTCATCG
>DASUGD010000262.1:0-14828 GCA_036274195.1 Gemmatimonadaceae bacterium
GGCTCTTCTGCATTTCGTGTGGGTAAAATCGGACGCGTTTGGGCCTGACACGCGGCGATTGTCATAGGAGAATCATGGGTTGCGGGCCGGTGCCGGAGGGCCTGAAGTTCCGTGCATGCGATCTTTCCCATCGGCGGGCGAGCTCCGCGACGCGTATCGCTTCCCGGGGTTCACCCCATCTCGGGTGCTTGGTGAGCTGCCGGGTGAGGCCCGCGCTCGCGTCATCACGCTCACGCGGCGGGCAAAAAAACGGCGTGCGGCACGTGTGGGACCGTGCATCGCACCTGGTACGATCAGCGCGTGCGCCGCGTCCGCGATCTCCCGTGCGGCGAGTTGTGGATCTATCTCGCGGTCGCGGTGCGCCGCGTGGCGTGCCGGACCTGCGGCCGCGTGAGGCAGGAGCGGCTCGACTGGCTAGCCGCGAATCCGCACTACACCAACCGCTTCGCCCTCTACGTCGGGAAGCAGTGCCGCGGCGCGTCGATCACGGAAGTCGCCCAGGATCTCCGGCTCGATTGGCGCGCCGTCAAGGAGATGGACAAGCTCTACATGCGCGAGCAGCTCGCCCGTGCGGGGCCGATCGCGCCGGCGGTCATCGGCATCGACGAGCTGTCGATCCGGAAGGGCTATGTCTTCCGGATCATCGTGAGCGATCTGGAGCGGCAGCAGCCCCTCTGGTTTGGGGGCGCCGATCACTCGGCGGCGAGCCTGGCGCAGTTCTATGACTTCCTCGGTCCCGAGCGGAGCCAGGCCATCCGGCTGGCGGTGATGGATATGTGGAAGCCGTTCCGGAAGGCGACCGTCGCCCACGCCCCGCAGGCGGCGATCCTCTACGACAAGTTTCACGTGCTGCGCCAGCTGAACGACGCGATGGACGAGGTGCGGAAGGCGGAGTACCGACGCCTAACGAATCACGCCGCCCGGAAATACATCAAAGGGCAGAAGTACGTGCTCCTGTCGCACCGGGAAAACCTCTCGCCTGACAAGCGGCAGCGCCTGAAGATGCTGTTGGCGGCGAACAAGCGGTTGAACACCGCCTACGTGCTGAAGGAGCAGTTCGGGCAGCTGTGGACGTACCGGCGGGAGCCGTGGGCGCGGCGGTTCTTCGACCAGTGGCGCGCCGCGCTACGCTGGCAGCGGCTCAAGCCGTTCGAGGAGTTTGCGGCCGTCATCGAGCGGCACTGGGACGGCGTCGCGGCGTACTGCCGTCCCGAGAACAAAGTGCCGCTCGGTTTCGTCGAGGGGCTGAACAACAAGATTCGAGTCATTCAGCGCCGGTGTTACGGGCTGCGCGATGAAGACTACCTGCACCTCAAGATCCTCACTTGCACCCTACCGCCGCTTCCACGAAGCTAAATGCCCGTGAAATCACCCACACGAAATGCAGAAGAGCCGTCATTGGTTACTGGGACTGGTAATTGGTTACTGGGTCGCGGCTACTCGTTGGGCTCTGGTCGGGTTTGTGCGTCCGGTTCCCGTCTCGGCCGCCACCTCGTTGTTGAAGCCCGCACTTCCGGCACGGTCTTCGTGAGTATCCGGACGATCTGTGTAAACACAGACAGCCGTGAGGACAGCACATCAGCGGGCAGCGCCGCGGCGCACTTGAAGTACCATCCGCGCGCCTCTCGTGCGGTACTGAGTGCGTATTCGTAGAAATGCGCGCGGTCGGCGGCGCCCGATCGGCCGTAGCCTTCCTCGAGGTTCGCGCTGATTGCACCGACCACCCGCAGCAGTTGGTCGATGTGCGGCCGCGTCTCGCGACAGCGCTCGAGCAAGGGGACATCCGCTTGGGCTCGCGACATCGCAAAGAGCGCGAATCGATAGGCCGTCATGCGCCAAAGCGTGTCCTGCGTGATTTCCGCCGGCACGGTTCGAAGCCAGCGCTCGTACTCGGGGTCGTCGATCATGTGCCACGGTACTGCGGCGCCGGCCGGAAAGCGTCACCGATCGGTTGCCTTTCGCAATCACCATTGCCGATAACCATTAACCAATCCCAGTACAGTAACCATTACGTACCGTGACGTGTGCAAGGTTGCGGAGTCCTGACGTCTCCATGTCAGACCCAACCAGGAACTCCCATGCGTGCCGCTCTGTTTGCCGTTATGGCTGTCTTTTCGGGCCCAACCGCTTCACTCGCTCAGGGAATCATCATCCCACGGCCATGCCCCGAGACACGCCCCTGTCCGGTTCCCGGCCCGGGCGTGATTCAGCGCACATCGAGCCAGGTGCGCGTCGAGCTGGCCGATCGCGTGCTTCGGTATCAGGTCACGGAGACCTTCCGCAATCGCGGCGGGTTGATCGGCGAAGCCGACTACATCTTCCCGATGCCCGCTGGCGCCGCGTTCGAGGCCCTCGAGCTCGAGATCGATGGCGAGCTCGTGTCGGGCGAAACCATGCCCGCCGACCAGGCCCGACGCATCTACGAGGATATCGTTAGGCGGAACCGCGACCCCGCCCTCGTCGAGTACATGGGGCGCGGCATGCTGCGGACACGAATCTTCCCGATTCAACCAGGCGAGGAGAAGCGCGTCGTGGTTCGCTTCCAGTCCGTCGCCGAGCGCGAGGGCAGTGCCCTCCGCGTCGACTATCTCCGCGGGTACGGGCCGCGCGCCGAGCCGTTTGGCATCCCGCGACCGCACCCGGTTCCACTGCCTGCGCCCATGCCACGGCGCGGAATCGACGACGACGTCGCGAACCGCGGCGCGGTTCAGGGAGCGAGTCAGGAGTCGGGCAACCTCTTCACGCTCGTGTACACCAACCGCGATGAGTTCGGCAGTCCCTACTCACCGACGCACGAGCTGCGCGTCAACGATCGCGGCGCCCGCCGCGAGGTGACGGCATCCGGCGATGCTCCCCAGGTGACGATCCTGCTGCCGCTGCGGCGGACGAACGCCGCATCGGTAACGGTGTTGCCGTACGCACCGGGTTCGGAGGATGGCTTCGCGCTCATCACCGTCACGCCGCCTGCCGTGACTCCGCGAAGCACGCCGCGCGACCTGACGTTCGTCGTGGATGTCTCGGGGTCCATGCGCGGCCAGAAGATCGAGCAGGCACGCGCCGCAGGCCGTCAGATGCTCGCGTCGCTCGGCCCCCAGGACCGCTTCCGGATCATCGACTTCTCGACCGACGTACGAACCTTCGCGAGCGGCTTCACGACGGCGACGCGCCGCAACATCGATGAGGCGACTCGCTACCTCGACGACCTTCGTCCTGAGGGATCGACCAACATCTCCGGCGCGCTCGAGGAGGCGCTCGAGACCACGGTCGATGATTCACGCATGCCGATCGTGTTCTTCGTGACCGACGGAGAGCCGACGATCGGTGAGCGCGACGCGGACCGCATTGCGGCGCTCGCGGCGCGCCTGCGTGGTCGCGCCCGCGTATTCACCTTCGGTGTCGGCAGCGACGTCAATGCGGCGCTCGTCGAGCAGCTAGCCGTAGACGGTCGCGGCACCGCCCAGTTCGTGCGCCCTGACGAGTCCGTCGAGCGCGCGGTGTCGCTCGTTGCGTCCCGCATAACGACTCCGGTCGTTACCGATGTGCGCATTCGTGCGGAGGGCGTCCGGCTGACGAAGATGCATCCGATCCTTCCGGCCGACATCTTCGCCGGCCAGGACCTGATCCTGTTCGCCCGCTTCACCGGGAATGGCGACGGCCGCATCATCGTCGACGGGCGCACGGCTGAGGGGCCGGTGACGTGGACCGAGCGCGTTCGATTTCCGGAGCGCGAACGGCGGAACAGCTTCGTGGCCAGACTCTGGGCAACGCAGCGTACCGGATGGCTGTCCGCGGAACGGCGTCGCAACGGGCCATCCCGCGAGCTCGATGACGAGCTTCGCGACCTTGGGACTCGGTACGGGATTCCAACCGAGCTGTCGTCCTATCTCGTTCTCGAGCCGGGGATGCAGACGCCGACGCGACGCCTCGGCAGCGCGCAGCTCGATCAGGTGGTCGTGACCGGTGCCGCGACAGGCCGTCGCGACGCGCCGTCCGCTGCTCCAGTGCCGACCGAAGCGAAAAAGGAAGGACAGTTCGAGATGGCGAAAGCCGCCGCAGCCCAACGGGTCGCAACGACCCTGTCGGCGGCCGACTCCGTCAGCGCAGATTTCAGTGGCGCCACGACCCGTCGGGTCGGGACGCGAACGTTCACCCTTTCGGGCGCAACGTGGACGGACTCCCGCTACACGGCCGCCATGCACACCGTGCGAGTGAAGCCGTACTCGGCGGCCTACTTCGCGCTGCTGGAGCGACTCGATGATCTGCGCGCTCCGTTCGCGCTCATGGGCAACGACGGAACTCCGGGCGTGGTGGTCGCCGGGCGCAAGGTCGCGATCGCCATCGACGTCGCGGGCGCCGAAACGCTCGATTCGCGTGACATTGCGGCAATCGAGTCGAGCTGGTGAGCGCCCTGCTCGTCGGCCCGGCTCGGCGCCGGAACAAGGATTGGTGAGCGCGTGAAGGACGAAGACGTCGAGCGACTGTTTCGCACCTATAACGCCGCGCTCGTGCGGTACCTGACCCGGCGTCTCGGCGACCGAGACTGGGCCGAGGAGGTCGCGCAGGAAACCTTCCTGCGCGCCCTTCGGCAGGACTCGCTCTCGAGTGAACGTTCCTGGTTGTTCGCGGTGGCGACGAACCTGGTGCGCGATGAAGCGCGCAAGGACGAGCGCCGGCGCCGCCACCTCGCGATCCTCGCGGAGGAAGAGCGAGCGCGTGAGGAGGAGGCGCCGGAACCGACCACGCTCGAGCGGGCGCAGGAAGCGGCGCTCGCGCGCAGGGCGGTGGACTCGCTCGCCGAACGCGACCGGCTGGCGCTGCTCATGCGCGAGGAAGGGCTGGATTACACGGAGATTGCGGACGCCCTCGGACTATCAGTGGGCTCCATTGGAACGACGCTCGCGCGCGCTCGGCGGCGACTCGCCGAGGCGTATGAGGCAATGCAGGCCGAAGGGCGGCGCGACGCAGCGGGAGGAGGACATGCAGCATCTTGACGAGGGAACGATCCACGCGTGGCTCGACGGGCAACTGCCTCGTGAGGAGGCGGCCCAGGTCGAAGCACACGTCGCCGAGTGCCGGCAATGCGCCGACGCGGTGGCGGAGGCGCGCGGACTGATCGCCGCCTCGTCGCGGATCCTTACGGCGCTCGACAGCGTTCCGCGGGAGGTCGTGCCGAAAGAGCCTCGATTTCGGTCACCTGAGGAAGCGGCGCGAACGGCAGACGCCGTAGCTGACGCCGCGGCGGACGCCATTGTGCCGTTGGAGCTGGCGGCGCGGCGGCCGCGGCGGCGGTGGTTCAACGGAGCATCGTTGGCTGCGGCGGCGGCGATCGTCGTCGCGATCGGAACGGTCGCCATCTTCCAAGAAGGCGGTACCGATTCCGTTTTGTCGGAGAGGGCCGACCCTGTGAGTGCGAGGGCCATCCGGGTGTTGGATTCGGTAGCGACCGTGGCGGACGCTCCGGCTCCTCAGGCTGCCGCGCCCGCCGCGCTGCCGCCCGCGACGAAGTCGTTAGGCGGCGCGAGCGGCACGGCGGACAGTCGCCAGGCTGCCGCGGCGCCGTCGAGCGCGAGAGGCGAGCGGGCTGCGTCCAACGAGGTCGCACTACGCCGTGCCGCAACCGACAGCGGCACCGACCGCGTGACGGTAATGAAGGAGTCCGAGTCGCGGGCCCTGTATGGTAATCCCGCGGCCTCCGCGCAGATTGCCATCCGTGGGCGGTCGGCGGCGCAGAGCGTCGATTCGGTAGCGAGCAAGCCGGGTGAGCAACTGGCGAAGGATGCCAAGCAGGAAGTGCGGGTGGCGCAGCAGGCGCAGACTGTCGCGCAGCTCGAGGCACAACGTCGCGAGCCGTTGGGAGCGACGATCGCCAGACCCGACAGCGGAGGTGCGGACCAGTCCAAGCAGAGCATGGCGGACGCCGCGCCAGCGAAAGTCGCCGGTGCTGCCATAAAGGGCCGTGTGACCGATGCCAACGCCAACGCCCTCGCCGGGGCCTCGGTGGCTGTCGCCGGAACGACCAGCGGCGTCGTCACGAACTCGGCGGGTGAGTTCACGATCAGCGGGCTGCAGGGTGGCACACACCGGCTCACCGTTAGGCGCGTCGGGTACCAGCCGGCCACCCGTGACATCACCGTGACGCCGGGCCAGACGGCGGAGACCGATGTCGTGCTGAGCGCCACCCAGACCGCGCTGAGCGAGGTGGTTGTGACGAGTAGCCAGGGGGCCGCGCCACGGGCCGCTCCGACCAGAGCCAAAACTGCGGCGCCCGCGCCTTCCGCCGATACACCACCGGGCGCCGCGATCACGGCGGAGCAGTCCGGCGCGGTTGGGTGCTACGATCTTGGGATCACGCCGCTGGCGACGAGCCGCAACACCGGGTTCCGCCAGGCGCCTCGTCGCGTCGCACTCGATTCGGAGATCGTGCCGGCCAACGCCAACGGCGTGTGGTACCGCGCGCGCGATCTCGCCCGTACGAGCCCGCTGCCGGACGGGCTGTGGCGCCCGGCTGGCACAGATGCCATCGAGCTCGAATTCTCGTACGGCAGCCGGACGACGCGGATCCGTGTCTCGGGCCCGGCCGGCGCGATGATGCGCGGGAGCCTCGAGGAGATCGATCGTGCCACCGCCACTGGCGATGCCGCGAACGTGGTGGCGGTTCGCCGCTCGTGCGAGCCGTGACGTTGTCGTTCCGAGCGCGGGAGCCCGTGAAGCGAGCAGCTAAGGAAATCGCCGTCCTCCCGACACGGTTGTCATTCCGAGCGGAGCGAGGAATCGCGGTCCTCCCGGTAGAGGGGGAGAGCCCTCGGTCGGGACGATCGGTCATCTCGTGCCGGCATCCAGAACGGAGGGGTCAGACGCATGCGCGGTGGACCCCTTCGTTCTGGATGCCGGCCCGTCCCGCCGTTCTGGATGCCGGAGCGGCGCAGTCACCCCGTCCGAACAGAGCCCCTCTGCCGGGACGACAGCGATTCCTCGCCTCCGCTCGGAATGACAGGGCGCGCGCCTGCGGCGCTCCGCTCGGAATGACACCTCTCCGGACGACGGCGACGCCTCGCCTAACGGCCCGGAACGACGCCTCGGCCTAACGCCGGATCCCCTTCAGCCCTCGCCTCACCCACTCGGCGAGGTCGGGTCGTCGGCAACGGCGTCCGCCGGGACCACCACCCACGTACCCATGGGAGCCTCGCCGCCCGGCGCGAACGGTTCGATGCCTGCGCGCTCGAGCAGCGCCCGATACTCATCCGCGGGCGTCTTCACCAGCAGCCCATCCTCCCATACGATCACGAACGTCGACTTGCCGGCGAGAAACCCGCGGCCGCCGAAGACGTTCTTCTGCCTGACGCCGCGCTCGCCGAGCTGCGTGAGCGTGTCGGCCACACGTTCCACAAGTCCCGCGTCGTAGGCCATGGGTTGGTCCTTACTCCGTGACCATGTCGGCGACTCCGTCCCGCTTGAGCGACCGCAATACCGCGGCGCCAGTGACGATCGCCCCGCCAACGAGCAGGATGTAGAACGTGTACACGCGCCACCACAGCAACGCTGCCCCGAGAAGTGGCGCCGGAATGTGATCGTTGAGCGCGCCGCGGAACGCGATCTCGATCAACCCGCCGCCCGCCGGCGCCGGCGACACCGCTCCGCCATAGTAGATGGCGAGCGGCCAGAGTACGAGGGGACCGATCGCCGTCCGCGCGCCGAGCGCGAAAACGATGATCGGCAGAATCGTCAATCGCATCAGTACGTGGAGGATGGAGAACGCGAGCGACGATGTCATGACCCACCACCGCGCGGTGCGCATCATCGTCACGTTGCCGCGCAGGTGGCGAAGCGACAGCTGAACGGCGTGCCATCGTCGGTCGCTCACGCCGGTCCGCTGCAGCCACGTGGGTGCCGGGCCGTCGGCCCACCGGCGGGCCGCGGTGTAGCCGATGACCCCGAGGCCGATCACCAACGTCGAATATCCGCCCACCAGGGCGATGAGGCCGCGCACCACACTCGATGAGCCGCCGAGGACGAAGGCCAGCCCGGCCGCGAGTGCCGCGAGGGACAACATCTCGAGAAACAGCTCCAGAAACAGAACGACGAGCGCGTCGGCGACGCGAAGTCCTTCCTCGCGCAGGATGAGAAACCGCGCCGGTTCGGCCCCCGACCGCGCGGGGGTAATCGCCGCCCCGAAGTCGCCGCCTAACGATGCACGCAGCGCCGTGCGCAGGTCGAGCGGGATCCGCAGCGCCGCCCCACTCAACCGGATTTTGAGGGAGCGGCAGAGCAGCTCGAGGAACGCGGCCGTGAAGCACGCGACGTGTCCCCAGAGCGGAAGGCCAACCCGCGCCCCTTCCTCCGACCAGCTCGATCGGATGATGTAGACCGACGCGCCGATGGCCAACAGGAAGGAGAGCGCGGTGAGGAGCCACCGCCGTGGCGTCATCGCGCTACCAGCCCCGCTTCCATTCCAACGCCGACATGCGATTCGTCCCCGGGTAGGGAACCGTGTCGCCCTTGATCACTCGCCACAGGATGTGGTTGAACGCCTGCTCGTCGGCCACGTCCTCGAAGTCGAAATCCAGCTTGGCCGACTCGCGCGCGTCGCGGCCGCTCGACGGGTTCTTCGCGTCGAGCGACACCGACGGCACGAGCGCCGTGTAGGGTTCGAGGTCCGGCTCCTTCGACCAGATCTCGCGCAGGGGCCGACCGTAGTGATCGAACTGCGAGAGCGCATCGAGGTGGAGCACCTCCTCGATCGTGGCGAGGACGTCGGTGGTGTTCGTGAACCGGTGTACCGTCCCCGCGCGAGAATACGCCGAGATCATGAGCAGGACCGAGCGGTGCGAGTCGACGTGGTCCGGGCCGTTCTGCGCGTCGTCCTCGAGCACGACGATCAGCGTGTTCTTCCAGAACGGCGACTTCGAGATCGCCTCGACGACACGCCCGAGGGCGAGGTCGTTGTCCGCCATGTAGGCCTGCGGCGTCGGCGCCCCGGCGCGCGCGCCGGCGGTGTGATCGTTAGGCAGCCGCACGATCATGAGCGACGGCATCGTACCACGCTGCACGTACTCCTGGAACTCCCGGAGCCAGATGTCGGCCCGGCGCTGGTCGGAAATGTCGAGGTCGAACTCCGGGAAATCGCGGTTGGTGTTCGCGGCCAGAAACGGCTTGCTGCCACGGTAGCCCGCGGGCATGGCCGCATTCGGGTTCGCGCGCTCCGGCACCACGAACTCGCCATAGTTGCGGAACGTCAGCCCCTTTCGCTGCACGAGATCCCACAGGTAGCCGTTCGCGGGCTCGGCCGCGTCCTCCGCCCCCTCGTCGGATGGGACTCGCCCGCGATTCGTGCCCTCGTAGTCGTACGTGCGTCCGCGGTTCGAGTAGGTGGACGGCACCGTCTTCTCCAGATAATCCGTCGCGTATGCGGCCATCGACCAGTTGTGTCCGTCCGGGCTCACTTCGGCATTCACGAAAAATCGATCGAACAGCCCGAACCGGTCGGCGAGCGCGTGGTGGTTCGGCGAATTGGGTCGCGGGAAGAATACAAGGGATGTGTCGCCGTCACCCTGCGTCATGTCGCCGAACACCTGATCGTACGTCCGATTCTCCTTGATGATGTAGACGACGTGGTCGAACGGCGGGTACGGGGCGTCACGTTTGATGTCGCGCCACCCGTTCGCGCGCTCGACACGCGCCGTCAGGCCGGCGAGCTCCGTACCGCTCACCCGGGCGAGTGTCGCCGCGATGACGGAGCCACTGAGCTGCCCGAGGGTGTACGTCCGCGGGCGCGTCGTGTGGACGCCGGTGCCCGGATGCGGATAGTCCCGGTTCGGTGATGTACCGCGCCCCTTGCCGTTCGCGACGAGCAGCGTGTCGCCGGCCGCGATGACCGCGCTGGGATACCATTCAACCGGGATTCGGCCGGCCAGGCTGTCGCGACCAGTGGCCGTCGCAACGCCCGAGGTGCTCGCCGAAAGGTCGAAGATGCCGATCGCGTTGTTGTCCGCCTCGGCGACGAAGAGTCGCGTGCCGCCGGCGCCGAGCGCGAGCGCGTTAGGCGTGCTGCCCTCACGCGGGCCGGCTGGCGGCGCGTCGTCGAGCTCGGCGAGCACACGTTTCGCGCGCGTATCGATCACCGCAATCCGGTCAGTGCTTCCCGACGCGACGAATAGACGTGAGCCGTCGGCCGAGAGGGCCAGCGCGGATGGATGACGCGCCACGCGCAGCCGGCCGTCGTCGGCCAGCCGCCCCTCTGCGTTCGGCTTGAAGAACGAGACCGTGTTCCCGCCCCATGCCGACACGAACACGCGACCGTCCGGCGCAACCGCGACGCCGTACGGGTAGCGCTCCGTGGCGAACCGCTGAACGACGCGCTTCGAGGCGACATCGATCACGGCGAGCGAGTCGAAGAGATTCTCGGCGACGTAGAGGCGCTGGCCATCGCCCGAAACGCCGATACCGGCCGGATAGGAAATGCCTGACCGATTCGGCTGTCTCGCAGCGAGTGGGAAGCTGTCGGCGAGCGTCGCGCGACCGTCGGCCCAATCGTAGCGGTAGACCACGTCCTCGTTACCGCCCGAGGTGTATAGCGACCGCCCGTCGGGTGCGAACGCGAGCCCGAGGAACGTCGCCGGCTGCGACAGCGTCTGCGAGACCTGGCCGGTTTGGCGATCGATGACCTGGATGCCCTGCTCACGCCATCCGTTGAGCAGCACCACCAGATGTCGTCCGCCTGGCGCGACCGCCATGGCAAGCGGCATCGACCCAACGGGCCAGGAGGCCGCGACGGGATCCAGATGGGCCCCGGTTGGGAGCCGGGGTTGGCCGGTCAGCTCATTGGCCCCCGACGCGGTGGTTCGGGGCGACGCCTGTTGGCAGGCGATGAGCCCAAAGGCGACGGAAATACTCAGGAAGCGGAAAGGCAGGCCGGGCATGATGCAGGGTACCTTGCGGGTTCGGTCGGTGCGCGGAAAGTCCTCAAGTTGGCCTGCAAACGCCAGACTGGGGACTGGCGAACTGGCGACTGCCGGGACGGGATGGGGGATGAGGGACGGACGAAAAGGCGGCAGGCGGCACGAGGCGGCAGGCGGCAAAGGCGAGGAACCCTGTCATTCGGGGCGGAGGCGCGCGGCAGGCGCCGCAGGCGATGAATCGTCGTCGTCCCGATAGAGGGCCTCAGTTCCCGGTTCCCCGGTTCCCGGTTCCCAGTCCCCGTCGTCCGTCCCCCGTCCCCGGCAGTACGTTCAAGCGAAGCCGTCCGCGGCGGCATCCAACTTCCGGGATGCCGACGAACCTCGCCTGGAAGCACTCGACCGAATCCATGACCGCGGTCCCACCCGGGAACGAGAGCCCGGAGCGCGACGATGACGCGCGGCTGATCGAGCGCGCCAGGGCCGGCGACGTCGATGCGTTCGAGCACGTCTACCGGCGAGAGGTTGGCCGCGTTTACGCGCTCTGCCTCCGCATGACGGCGGATGCTACACGCGCGCGCGAAGTTACCCAGAGCGTCTTCATCCGCGCCTGGGATCGACTGGGATCGTTCCGCGGGGAATCGCAACTGGCCTCCTGGCTGCACCGAATCGCCGTGAACGAGGTCCTCGTCGAGGCACGAACGGACCGTAGACGGCGGGCGCGCGTGGTGCTGGCCGACGATCAAAGGAACGACGAGTCGGGAGCACAAATGGATGCTCCCTCCGATGCTGGGATCACGCGACCGGAAGACTCCGATACGAGGATCGACCTCGAGCGAGCGATCTCGGCACTTCCGCCAGGTGCGCGTACCGTATTCGTGCTCCACGACATCCAGGGCTTCCGCCATGAAGAGATCTCGCGCATGACCGGATCGGCGGAAGGAACGTTGAGAGCTCAGCTCCATCGCGCCAGGAAGCTGCTCATGGAGGCACTGTCCCGATGATCGAGAAACGGGAGCATCCAGCTTTCGAGGTCCTCAGCGACCATCTCGACGGGTATTTGAGTCGCGAGGAGGCCGCAGCGGTCTCGGAGCACCTTTCCGTATGTATTTCTTGCGCTGCGACCTACGATTCCATTGCGGGCCTGGTGTCCTCTGCGAGCGGCCTGCCGCAGTCCGTGCTGCCGCCGGACGATCTTTGGATCGATCTTCGAAAGTCCCTCGACGACCGGAAGGAGATCGTGCTCCCTGTCGCCAATGGCCCCGGTGACGATCGGGTCGGGAGCATGGCATCGCGGCGGATGTCTCGACGCATGGTCGCCATATTGGCTGCTGCGGCCGTGTTTCTGATTGCGCTGTCGTCCGGGATCACGGCGCTCGTGCTCCGAGCCGGAGTGGGAAACGATTCTACACGCCGGGAGAGCAACCGGGCTCCGGCGCAGCTGGCCGCGAGGAGCGGAATCCCGCCCGCCTTTCGGCAGACCGAGAACGAATTCAACCGGACGATCGAGGAGCTCCAGCTGGCGGTCGATACGCAGCGCGGCCAACTGAGTCCGGAGACCATCCGTACCGTCGACCGGAGTCTGGCGGTCGTCGATTCGGCCATCGCCGAAGCGCGAGCTGCCCTGCTGGCGGACCCGAACAACCAGATGCTGGTAGACCTCCTGTCTGCCAGCTACCAGCGGAAGCTGGACCTGCTCCGCCGCACATCGGAGCTTGGATCCCGAACGTGATATCGTGAACGCATCGATGACTTCGAACCCCGCAGACCGGCGGATTCATCGATCCGGCTGGCGGCAAAGCGTAGTCGCCGCGTTGGTGGCAGCACTGCCGTGGGCGGCGGCCACTGCTCAGAAGCCCTCCTCGCCGGATGCCGGAAGGAAAAAATCAGCCGGCCGGACGGCGGTCGAGCGACGGTACGCGATGGCGCCGGACGCTTCGATTCGGTTCGGCGGATCCATCTCCAGCCTCCGCATCATCGGCTGGGATCGTGATTCCCTCGTGATCACCGGAACCGTGCCGGTCGGCTGGCGCTTCGACGGCGGCGTGGCAACTGCGCCAACCGGACGGAGTCGCGGAGCGAAGTTCTACGTCGAAGGGGCCACCGATCTGTCTCCGACGGGCGCCGCGCTCGAGGTACGGGTGCCCACCCGGGCCCGCGTGTGGGCGAAGAGTGGCAGCGCCGACATGGACGTCTCGGGTGTGGCGGGCGGCCTGGATCTCAACATCGTTGGCGGCTCCGTCACGGTGCAGGGAACGCCACGAGAGCTGAACATCGAATCGATGGATGGCGACGTGCGCGTTGAGGCCGGCGCGTCGTGGCTGCGCGTGAAGACCGCAACCGGGAACGTGGACGTTCGCGGCGGCAGCGAGGATGCCGGCGTCTCGACCGTGAGCGGAACGGTTCGTGTATCCGATGGGCGGTACGAGCGGGGAAAGCTCGAGACAGTCACCGGTGACGTCATCTATGATGGTGAGGTCGGCAACAAGGGTTCGGTGGACATCACGACGCATAGTGGCGCGATCGAGCTGCGCCTGCCGCCTCGGCCGAGCCTCGAGCTCGACGCCGTGACCGTGACGGGGACGATCGAGAACGGGGTGACCTCGTCGAAGCCCATTCCAGGCCGCGAGGGACGAGGCATGGAGCTCGGCTTCTCGTCGGGCAGCGGCGACACGCGAATCGTCGTCCGCAGCTTCAAGGGGAACGTGGCGCTCAAGCCGCGTTAGGCATGGCGGGCAGGGAGCGCCGTCACGGATCGCGCCTGGCGTAGACCTCGAACCAGGGCGCGCCGTCGGTGTCGAGTGCCGCGAGCGTCTTCATCGCGGTCTTGATCATCCGCTCTTCCGCCGCTGCCCACCCGCGCGTCCACTCGTCGGCGATGGGCACGAGCGCGTCGCCGTGAGTGCGCACGACATAGAAGCCGGTATCCTCGAGCAACAACGTCATCGACTGGACGGTGAAGCCGTGTCGGTACGGGAACCCGAGCAGGTTGTTATGCGCGAGCACGGCCCGCGCGATCGGGCCCGCGATGCCATCGAGCCGTCGACGAACGGCCGAGTAGAATGCGCCGTTCGGTACGCGGATCGCGAGCACGCCCTTCGGTCTCAGCAACGCGTGCGCGGCTCGCGCGGCGGCTCGCGGGTCCGGCAGCTGGTCGAAGCAGTTCCAGATGGCGACGGCGTCGAATGGCGTTCGCGTGCGAAACGACACGAGATCTCCGGATGTCACCGGAAGCCCGAGCGCGCGCGAGAAATCGTTCGCCGTCTCGTTGACGTCGAGGCCCTCGAACTGCCAGCCGGCCTTTCGTGCGGCGCCGAGAAACCCACCGGCGTAGCTGCCGACTTCGAGTCCGCGGCCGGGATGACCGGCGACGTCGGTGAGCCGCGAGACCTGCGCGCCGTAGGCCGCCTGCTGCGTGTCGTACAGCGCCTGGAGCGTCTCGAGTGATGGCGTTTCGTCGGCGTAGGTGTCGGTGACCTCGAACGCGCGCTCGCGCGGATTGCGAAAGACCGTTTCGCATCGCGCGCACTGCACGATGCGGAGCGGTGGCGGCTGCGAGAACGCGACACGATCGGTCAGTCGCTCGGGCGGCGTTTCGTCGCGCAGCCGGCGTGTGTGGAAGCTCCAGAGGGCTTCGACTTCTTCTCGGACGTCATCCGCCCCGGCGATCTCGTGCGACTCCGCACTGTTGCACACGGGGCAGCGAGCGAGCTCGTAAGCGATCGAGTGCATGGGCAGTGGTCGTAAAGCACCATGCGTGCCGTTGCGCGTGCGCTGGCAAGGCTTCGTGCCGGCGGTCCGATGAGACCGGCGACGAACGTGCGTTACGTCACAATGCACCCGCGGTGAAGCGGCTGACCCTGCCTCGGCCGCGGCCGCGGGCACGCCCATGGGAGTCCGTCGTTAGGCAGCACAAACGAAGCGGCCGCTCGCGTG
>DASUGD010000263.1:0-24114 GCA_036274195.1 Gemmatimonadaceae bacterium
CGATCTCCTCCTCGGGCGAAAGACGTATGAGATCTTCGCGGCATATTGGCCCTACTACGACGAGACCGCCTCTGCCGGCCGCATCGCCAAGCTGTTCAAGCGCATCAAGAAGTACGTGGTGTCGCGCTCGGGCGAGGTCGACACGAGTTGGCAGGGCTCGGTGTTGCTGCGCGACATCGCTGCGGTGGAGCGCTTGCGGGCAGCAGACGGCCCGAGCCTGGTCACGCAGGGCAGCACCGAGCTGGTGCACGCGCTGTTCGTCAACGACCTCGTCGACGCAATCAGCATCTTCACCATCCCGGTCGTCCTCGGCGGCGGTAAGAAGCTGTTCGCGGACGGATCAGCGCCTCACAGCTTCAGGCTGACCAGATCACGCGTTTCGAGCACGGGTCTCTTGATCGGCCACTACGACCGCGCGGGCGACATCGCGATCGGTGACACGGGGCTCGATTCACCGAGCGATGCTGAGCGTGCCCGCCGTGAGCGGATGAAGCGTGAGGACTAGACAAGGGCCGGTGCGAACGGCCGGTCTCTACGGTGCGCAGGTGCTCCACATCATACGGCTGATGCGCCATGAGCCCCTCAGTATGCTGCTCATGCCGCTCATATAAAACGAACCCCCCCCGTTCTGGATGTCTGCCAATCGTCGTCGTCAATCCGCACGCATTGCGACGGTAGGATCCACGCGCAACGCCCGCCTCGCCGGCAGGTAGCTCGACACCACCGCGATCACCAGCAACACTCCAGCGCTCGTCGCAAACGTGAGCGCGTCGAGGGGGCTGGTGTCGAAGAGCAGCGCACGAATCACCCGCGTGAGCGCAAACGCGCCGGCCAAGCCGATCGCGATGCCGATACCCGCGAGACCTAACGCCTGGCCGACTATCAGCCGGATCATGTCCGACGACGTCGCGCCGATCGCGAGGCGTATTCCCATCTCGCGCCGGCGCTGAATCACCGAATACTGCAGGACGCCGTACACCCCGGTTGCCGCGAGTACCAAGGCGAGCGCCGCGAACAGACCGAGCAGCGCAGCGTTGAACTTCCGCGACGCGATCGTGCTGCCGACGATGATGTCCATCGGCAACACGTTCAGGACGACGAGCTTGGGATCTACCTCTCGCACCGCCATCCTGATGGACGCAGCGAGACGCGCCGGCGGCGTCGTCGTGCGCACGACGTACGAGAGCCCGCGATACATGCCGACCGCCATCCGCGTTGTGTCCTGCTGGAGGACCGCGTGATACACCGCGGGAGACGGTTCCTCGTCGAGCGTGCGGGTCTTCGCGTCGGCGACCACACCCACGATCTCACTCAACGGCGCCGGCGAGTCGGGCGAGCCCCACTTGAACCGCCGACCCACGGGGTTCGTGTTTCCATAGTACTTGCGCGCCATCGTCTCGTTGATGACCACCACGCTCGGCGTACCCTTGGTGTCGTTCTCGTTGAGCACCCGGCCCGCGCGGAGCGGGATGCGCATCGCCTCGAAGAAGCCCGGGAGCACCAGCGCGTTCGTCGCGACCGGCAACTGCGACGGTGCGGGACCTTCCGGCGTGAAGACGATCAACCAGTCGCCCTGCATCGGCAGAGTCGATGTCGCACTCGCCGCCGTCACGCCAGGAATCTCGCGCAGCCGCTGAACGAGCTGCTGCTCGGTCAGCTTGATGCGGTCGGCATCACGATACGCGTCCGCGGGGAGGGAAACGCGGAAGGTCACGATGTTCGCGGGATCGAAGCCGGGATTCACCCCACGCACGCGGGCGAAGCTCCGCAGCATGAGTCCCGCGCCAATGGTGAGCACGAGCGCGAACGCGACCTCGCTCACGATGAGCACGCGCCGACCGTGTTGACTCGCCCGGTTTGCCGTTGACGACCGCTCCTCGGTGCGCAGCGACTGTTGCGCGTCGTTAGGCCGCCCGCGCAGGCCTGGAAGAATCGAGAACACCAGCGCGGTGAGGACCGTGAGCCCGCCGGTGATCGCGAGCACCCGGACGTCGATGGAGGTATCGAAGGACGAATAGAAGTCACCGGGGGCGAGCGCCACCAGCGCCCGCGTGCCCCAACGCGCGGCGACGACCCCCAGCACCGATCCCGCCGCCAGGAGCAGCAGCGCCTCGGCGAGGAACTGTTGCGTTAGGCGCCCGCGTGTGGCACCGAGCGCTTTGCGAATCGCGATCTCGCGCCTGCGGGCCGAGGCGCGGGCGACGAACAGGCTCGCGACGTTGATGCAGGCGATGAGCAGCACGAAGCCAACGGCTCCGAGCAGCACGAGCAGCGGACGGCGCGACTGCCCGACTGCGGCGGCGCGCAGGCTCTTCACGTGGATGACTGGAGTACCACCGTTGCTCTGCGCCTTGCCCCAGCTCTCGGGATATCGCTGCGGCAACTGCCGCACGATCTCAGTGAGTGACGCCTCGGCGCGCGCCATGGACACACCCTTCTGGAGACGCCCGAAGGCAAGCGTGCCGAAATTGTCGGCGCGCTGACGCATAACGGCTGGCGAGAACCAGAACGGGAAGAAGACGTCGGCGACCGGCATGCCAAGACCGGGGAGCGGGAAGGCGAATCCTCGGGGCATGATGCCGACGACTTCGGCGGTCAGGCCGTTGGAGAAGGCGATCTGCTTGCCGACCATGGAGGGATCGGCACCATACCGGCGGCGCCAGAGCGCGTCGCTGATCACGACAATCGGCACCGCGCTCGTAACCGTATCGTCATCGACGAACGCGCGTCCGACTGCCGGATTCACTCGTAACGCACGAAATACCGATGGCGTGATCGCCGCGCCCGGAATCATGTCGGCCTCGCCGTTCACCATTATGGTGACGCCTTGCTGTTGCGCGAGGGCGAGCGACTCGAACGTGCGTCCTTCCGTTTCCTTGAAGTCGAGAAGGTCGGCCGCCGAGATCGAGCCGATGTCGGCGGCGAGCTTCGGGATTCCCTCGCTCACCAACACGAGCTGGTCGGAATCCGGGAACGGGAGCGGCCGGAACAGCACCGCGTTGACGACGGAGAAGATGGATGTGTTGGCGCCGACGCCGAGTGCGAAGCAGAGGAGCGCGGCGACCGTGAGCGGCAGATTGCGGCCGAGTTGGCGAGCGCCGAAGCGGATGTCGCCGATGATGGAGTGCGTGAGGTCGGACATGGTCCCGTCTCCTGCGGTACGTGTCCCGGTACCTATGGAGCACTGGCTTGTCTTTTTGGATGGGCGGATCGGCCGAAAGGTTCAGAGTGCCTTGCGACCCGGCTGAATGAGGTGAATCGTCGCTTCATGCGCACGTTCCGTCTGGACCGCCTCGCGGACCTGACAGACCCGGCGTCGCTCGGTGCGGTGAGCATGCGGGAGGAGCCCATGTCTACCGTCGGCTTCTCCGGGGCCACCCACCGGCGACTCGTCGCGCGCCTTCCTTCCGGCGAGACGCGTCGCTTCGTCCTCAAGCTCTGCGATCCCACCCGCGAGTGGACCGCGACTCGGAGCGGGGATCGTATCGGGCGCGAGTGGTCGCTACTCGCCGAGCCCGCGCTCGACGCCGTTTGGGATGCGTTCGTGTCGCCGTACGTCGCGTACGCGGTCGAAGGCGACCGGTCGGGTCTCCTGATGGAGGACCTGGGCGCGTACATGTTCCCCGATGTGCGCGAGCCGATCGCGCGCCCACACGAGGACGAGCTGCTGGCGGCACTGGCTCGACTCCACGCGCGATTCTGGCGCTCACCTGCGCTCTCGATCTCGTGGCTTGGACGTGCATCCTCGACGTCGGAAATCGTGTGCCCGGCTGTGCTCGATGATGCCGCGGCGCTCGCGCTCATGCCGTCGGCACTCCGCGAACGACTGCGGCTCGGATGGGACGCCGCCCTCGCACGACTCTCGGCGCGAGCGACGGACGTTCTCCGTTATCCGACGCGGACCATTCACGAGGCATGGGACGATCTGCCACCGACCTTGGTGCACGGCGACGTCAAGGTCGCGAACTTCGCACTCATCGCGGGCCGCGGCGTCTCCGCGTTCGACTGGGCGCTGATCGGCGTGGGCCCATCGACCACCGATCTTGGATGGTATCTCGCGGTCAACGCCAGCCGCCTGGCGCAGAGCAAGGAGGGAGTAATCACGCGCTACCGTGAGCTGCTCGAGCGCGAGCTCGGACACGAGCTCGATGATGGGCTGTGGACCCGGCTCGAGGATGTCGCCGTGATCTACGGCGCGCGTACCATGCTCTGGGCGAAGGGCGCGCAGCTCGCGGCTGGGGGCGACTCGGCTCGCATCGAATGGGAGTGGTGGGCCCGGCGTCTCGAGGACGCCGTCGGGCGCCAGTGAACGACGTGCCTGAGACGCCTAACGCCAGTTTCAGGCCAGCTCACTGACTCCGCAGCGCCTCCGTCGGCTCGATGCGACTCGCTCGCAATGCGGGCAAGACACTGCCTAACGCCCCAATCGCCAGCAGCACGAACACCGTCCCGCCAATGGTGACGGGATCGGCCGGCGAGACCCCGTGCAGCAGCGACCGCATCACCCGCGCGGCGATGTTTGCGCCGCCGAGTCCGATGATCAGTCCCAGCACGACCAACCGCGCTCCCTGTCCGAGGATCATCCGCACCACCGCCGATCGATCGGCGCCGAGCGCGGAACGCACGCCGATCTCGAACGTCCGCATGGTCACCGAATAGGAGATCACGCCATAGAGCCCGAGCGCGGCGAGCAGCAGCGCGATCGCGCCAAACACCGCGAGCACCGACGCCAGGATGCGGCCGAGGAGCACGTCGCTCGTCCGATCGATCATGTTCGTCATCGTGTGCACCTCGAACAGCGGCAGCGACGGCGCAATGGCGCCCACGACGCGCCGCAGCGTGGGCACCAGGGTTTGCGGATCGGTGCGACTCCGCACCACGATGGCGAACTCGTTCACGGTGAACGGCATCTGCGCGATCGGCACGGCGAGCTCCATGCGCTGCGGATTCTTCTCTGTATCGAGTCCGCCATGACGCACATCGCCGTAGAGGCCGACGATCGTGCGCCAGGTGGGATTCTTACCACTCTCCCAGGTGAACAACACTCGCTTGCCGATCGGGTTCTGACCGGGGAACAGCTTGCTGGCGAACGTCCGATTCACGACCACGATCGCCGGCGCCGCGCGCACGTCGTCAGGGCCGACGTCCCGACCCGATAGCAGCGGAATGCCCATCGCCTGGAGATAGCCAGGGCCGACCATGAGGGTCCCGACGTTCACCGGCGTCGTGGGATCACCGCCCTCGGGCGTGATGTCGTTGAAGTTGTTCGTGCCGCTGAGCGGCGCGAAGTCGACGTAGCTGGCGGCCTCCACGCCGGGCGTCGCGCGAATATCGGTGAGCAGGCGCTCCTCGAAGAGCCGAGCCTGTGCCGAGTCGCCGTACGGCCCGTCGAGCGAAACTCGTGCGGTGAGGAGGTGCTCCGGTCGGAATCCCGGGTTCATCTCGAGCACGTGGCCCAACCCCGCGATGGCGAGTCCGGTCGATACGAGCAGGATGACGGCGAGCGCGACCTCGAGCACCACGAGCGCGCTGCGGCGATCGCGCTGCCTCTTCCCGCCACGCGCGGCGCGCACACCCATGAGCGACGTCAGGTCCGTCGCCGTCGCCTTGAGCGCGGGCAGAACGCTGAACGCGATCCCGGTGACCATCGTGACGACGAGCCCGAACACGAGCACGCGCCAGTCGAGCTCGAACCCGCGCGGCAGCTCGGCATCCGGCGGGATCATTGCCGGGAAGAGACGCACCGACAGGGCAGCGATCCCGATGCCACCAGCTCCGCCGAGGAGCGCGAGCACGAGCCCCTCCGTGAGCAGCTGGCGCACCACACGTGCCCGGCCGGCGCCTAACGCTGCTCGCACGGCGATCTCGCGCTCGCGCTCCGTCGCGCGTGCGAGTTGCAGGTTCGCGACGTTCACGCAGGCGATGAGGAGCACGAGCAGCACGGCGCCCGCCAGGAAATACAGCGCTTTGGTGAGGTCGGGACCCACGAGCGCGTTTCGGAACGGCCTCACCTTGGCCGAGAGGTCCTTGTTGTCGAGAGGGTACTCTGCCTCGAGCTGGCGCGAGACTCCGTCCAGGTCGCGCTGCGCGGCCGCGACGTCGATGCCGGGCCGCATGCGCGCGACCACACTCAGACCGCCGTTCGAGCGTGCCCAGGTACTCGAGTTCGCGCGAAGCGCCATGTACGCGTCGATGTCGCTGGACGGGAAGGCGAACTCGGCGCGCATGACGCCGATGACGGTTGCCGGCCGGCCGTTCATCTGGATCGTCTTTCCGACGATGGCCTTGTCGCCGGCGAATCGCGTCTGCCAGAGGCCGTAGCTCAACACCACGACGTGCTCGCCGTCCGTGCGTGCATTTTCGTCCGCGATGAGCCGGCCCACGAGTGGCGTGACGTCGAGGACACGAAAGAGATTCGGCGTTGTCGTAATCACGTGCACGCGATCCGGCGAGCCCGCATCGTTGAGCGTCATGCTGGCGCGCTGATACCAGGCGAGCCCCGAGAACGAGTGGCTGCGGCTCGCCCAGTCGGCGGCGTTCGGCAGCGAGACCGACCAATCGTCACCGCGATTCAGGTAGGCGCCATTGAGCGTGACGAGCTGGTGCTCGTTGGTGTAGATCGGCCGCAGCAGCATGGTGTCCACGGCCGAGAAGATCGCGGCGGTCGCTCCAATGCCGACGGCGAGCGTGGCGACAATGAAGAGCGACACCATTGGCGTGCGGCGCACCTGGCGCAGGCCGAAACGCACGTCCTGCTTCATCGTGTCCATGACTGCATCCCCGTTGGAGGTCGGCGGCGATCGTTAGATGGAGTGACGATCGGAAGGGTTTGCAGTCCACGACAGAGGTACCGGTATGGGCGTCCTCGCCGATCGGGTCAGTCCATCCTTTCTGGTTAACCGTCGGGATCGCGTCGCCACGCTGGCATCGCGACCGGGACAGCGGGGAAACTGCAAGACCTAACGCGGATTTTCGAACAGCGATTTCGCCGATGTTCGCAGATTTTCCCCGTGCGCACTGACGACTCCGACGACACGTCCGGGCTCTCACTCCCTGTTGTTCAAGGGCCTCGGGACGCATGAGACTCCCGACGCCGTTCATCACTGCAATCCCGGCTCGTGGCGAGCGGAGACGTCACGGCCGAGGACGATCCGACGCATCCGGGGCATCCGCTGCATCCGAACCCCTTCGTCTGTGGGGCCGGCCCCCTGCTACGTACGGAGGGCCTTCATCGCCGCGCGGGCCGCGTGATATCCACTCATGCCATGCACGCCAACGCCCGGCGGCGTCGACGACGAGCAGAGAAAGACGTTAGGGATCGAGGTCCGATACGGATTGAGGCGCGCGACCGGTCGAGCGTAGAGCTGCATGAGATCGCCCGCGCCGCCACCGAGGTCGCCGCCGACGAGGTTGGCGTTGCTCCGCTCCAGATCCGCAGGCGACATCACGTGCGCCTCGTCGACGCAATCACGAAATCCCGGAGCGAATCGCTCGATCTGCCGCTCGAGAGCCGGTCGCATGTCGGCGGTCGAGCCGTTCGGCACGTGACAGTACGCCCACAGCGTATGCTTTCCGCGAGGCGCGCGCGTCGGATCGAACAGACTCGGCTGCGTGACGAGCACGTACGGCCGCTCCGCGTGACGGCCTTCCCACGACGCGCGCTCGCCCATCGCGATCTCCGCGAGCGAGCCGCCCAGGTGCAGCGTACCGGCGCGGCCACATTCGGGCGCGCGCCACGGCACCGGCGCGTTGAGCGCCCAATCCATCTTGAACACGCCCGGCCCGTAGCGATACCGCGCGAGCCGCCAGCGATAGAATCGGGACAGCCGGTCGCCGCCGATGCTGATGAGCTGGCGCGGCGTGACGTCGAGCAGCACGACGCGCGATGGCGGCAGACTCGCCAGCGATTCCACCGGCGTGTCCGTGACCACCTCGCCGCCTAACGAGCGGAGATACGCCGCGAGCGCGTTCGCGAGCCGCTGCGCGCCTCCGCGAGATACCGGCCAGCCGACCGCGTGCGCGGCGATGACGAGCCCAAGAGCGTATCCCGACGTCGCGAGCTTGTCGAGCGGCACCATGCTGTGTGCGGCGACGCCGGCGAACATCGCGCGTCCGCGCTCGCTCTCGAACAGATGCTTCGCGAGCCCTTCCGCCGACCGGATGGCGTGTCGGCCGAACTTGGCCATCACGATCGGGTGCCTGACGCTGAACGGCCCGAGCAGCGCTTCCATCAGCGTGTCGCACTGCTCGACCAACGGTTTCACGAGCCTCGCGTACGCTCGGCCATCACGGAGCCCAAGCGCGCTCGCAGTTGCGTCGATCGAGCGCTCGACCACGATGGCCGTACCATCGTCGAGCGGATGCGCGAATGGCGCTTCGGGATGCGCGAACTGCAACCCGAACTGGTCGAGTGGCAGCGACTTGAGAAATGGCGAGAGCAGCGCGAGCGCATGCACCGTCGACGCCACGTCGTGCACGAAGCCCGGCCGCGTGAGCTCGGCCGAGCGAGCGCCACCGCCGAGGGTCGGCTGCGCCTCGTAGACGCGAACGGAGTGCCCCTCGCGCGCGAGCGCGATGGCCGCCGCGAGTCCGTTCGGTCCCGAGCCGACGACGATCGCGTCCAGCGACGGTCGCGCGCTCACCGCGTCACGTCAGCGATTGACCGGGTACTCCTGAACCCAGTGGAATCCGCGCGAGATCAGAAAGAAGCTGTTCAGGTCGCGTTGCGTCATCGCCATGCGCCAGTGCTTCCCGTCCACCTCGCCCTCGAACTTCAGGCTCGTTGGTGACGGTCGCTCGTAATTCAGCACCGGTTTCCATAACGAGTCGGTTCCTTTGCCCAGCGCGAGCGTGCGCTTCAGCGTGTCGACCGTCACCATGAATCGGTCGAACTTCTGGTTCATCTTCTGGAAGGAGCTGGGCCCGAACTGGGACTGAAAGACGACGTGGCTGTACCGCAGCGTGTCGGTCGTGAGCGGCGGCCGGAGCTCGCCGTCGATCGACATCGAGTCCACGTCCCAGATGCCATAGAGTGGCGACTTCGGGGCGCCCGGCCCGTACTGGTTCCAGCCCTGGGCCGAGTTGTAGACCTCGAGGCCGAGCGCCCACGCCATGAACACGAGCTGCGCGCAGATCCACACGCGATGCGACCGAGCACTCGGCCCATAGTGCGGCGCGGAATCCGGCACGACCGGGCGATTCAGGACGAACCAGTTGACGAGACGGCGCGCGTCCGGCGCTATCAGAAAGATCGACATCAACACGAGGTGAAACGCGAACAGCTTCACCGGGACGTCGTACGTCATGTTGACCATCCACACGCCGAACGTCACGCCTAACGTGACGAGCGCGCCGACCAGCGACGTCCACGGCAGCAGCAACAGCAGCCCACCGAGCACCTCGGCCGAGCCGATGAAACGCTCGTATCCCGGCGCCGCGCCGATCGAGTACCAGATGACGCCCATCGGCGAGAAGTCGCCGTACGGCTCCAGCAGCCGGCTCAGGAACACCGTCGGCATCTGGAGCGGAAATACCTTGGCGAAGCCGTACGAGAACATCGTGGTGCCGAGCGCGACGCGAATGAACAGTCGGAACCATTTGTAGAGGCGCGGATAGCTCGTCGTTCGCGGAGCGGCGATCGACCACGCGACGGTGCCGAGCGTCGCCAGCAGGAGCAGCGTGAACGCGGCCGTCCAGTCGAACAGCGTGTCGCCGCTGCCGGTGGGGTGGACGGTGGGTTGCACACCGAGCAGGTGGTTGCCGACCCAGACCACGAGCGGTCGCATTGGGACCAGCTGGGCGAGCACCGGCACGCGGAAGATCGGGTTGGGCACCATGCCGGCGAGCATCTGCGTCGTGAGGACGTAGAGCCCGAAGTAGAGGAAGCAGAACCGGAAGGCGATGAGGGTCGCGGGTGCCCACGACGCTTCGGATGTTGCTTGCGGTGCCGCGCTCGTCGGCGAGCGCTCAGCGACGTAGTCGGCGATGGCTGACATGTGGTATGACCGGTCGTGGAGGTCGGTTCGGCTTCGCTACTCTGGCGACCGGACAACCCTACGGCGCGTTTTGGCCGTTCGCCATACCGGTCTGACGTGGTTGGTACTTTCTCAGGCCAGGCCAGTCGCTTGCATCGCGCCAGTCTCGCATCGCGTTAGGGCTGGCTCCAAAAAACGAGGGACCGCAGAACGCGCAGAACGCCCGCTGGCGCGGGCGGACGCAGAAGGACGCAGTGGCTCCGTGCCGGGATCGAGCTCCGCGCACAACGAGCCGATTTTGAAAGGGGAACTGAAAGGGGAACTGCCTCGGGCAGGCTATGAGCGTCCCGACGTCGTTCCCCTTTTTCAGAAAGGCTTTGGTGCGAGGAGCTGTGGATGCGAGGGGCGCCAACCGTGGCAATCCGAGTCCGGCGCGAAGCGCCGGCCTGCGGCAATCGGTGTCTCCTTTTTTTCGATCATCCTGGTCGCGATGCCTGCCTGGAGGAGCCTACTTTCGCACCTCGTAGCGCAGCTCCACCATGCCGTTCTTGTAGGCGTTGACTTCCGCCAGATGCAGCGCGACGTCTCGGTCGAGCTTCTCGAAGAACGAAACACCGCTTCCGATCACGACCGGCAGTATCGAGTAGCGAACCTCGTCCGCGAGCCCGAGACGAAGACATTCGCCGCACAGCGCGCCGCCGCCAACGACCCAGATGCTGCCGAACGCGGGTCGCAGCCGCTCGTTCACGAACTGGGCGAGATCCCCCGAGTAGAACTCGACGCTGTCCCGAGTCCGCGGCAGGTCGCGAGTCGTCAGGACGAACGTCGGTTTCTTCCCGTACGACCATCCGAATCCCTTGGCCTCGAACCCGAGCGCCAGCTCATAGGTTCGCGAGCCCATGACATAGCAGTCGATCGTCTTGAGGAACTCCTCGACATATCCCGGCTCCAGCGTCTTCCCGCCGGCGAATTCGTCCGAGGTCTCGAGCCAGTCGACTCGTCCGTCGCTGCGAGCGATGAAGCCGTCGAGGCTCGCCGCCATGTGGATGGTGACGAGAGAGTTCACGTTAGGCTCCGAGCGTGCGAAGCGCGGGAGTGGACAGGCCGGCGCTCGCCACCTCGCGCTCGGCCTGCGTGAAGCCATAGTCCGGTACGATCTCCCCGGCGCGATCCGAGACGTCGCGCCAGTGCGCGATCACCTCCTCGCCGGCATCGTCTCCCGCCTTGGCGTGGTAGCCCGGCGTGAGCGTGACGTAGGCGGTGGCGAAGTTGCCGCCACCGGCACACAGGATTGCCCGCGTCGGCGCATGGTCGCTTACGAGCGCCAGCAGCCCGGGGCTCACCAGCGCGGGGTCGAGCACACGCAGGCTCTCCTGGGAAAGCACGCCCTCGGTCATCTGTGTGGCAGCGCTCGGAGCGAGGCAGTTGACGCGGATGTCGTACTTCTCACCCTCGATCGCCAGCGTCTGCATGAGACCTACCAGCGCCATCTTCGCCGCGCCGTAGTTGGCCTGCCCGAAGTTGCCATAGAGGCCCGACGAGGATGTGGTCATGACGATGCGGCCGTAGCGCTGCTCGCGCATGCGCTCCCATACCGCCTTCGAGCAGATCACCGCGCCCATCAGGTGGACGTCCACCACCAGCCGGAAATCGTCGAGGCTCATCTTGCCGAAGCTCTTGTCGCGCAGGATGCCGGCGTTGTTGACGAGGATGTCCACTCGACTCCAGCGCTCGACCACGCGAGCGACCATCGCGGCCATGGCTGGCTCGTCGGTGACCGAGCCGGCGATTGCGAGCGCCTCGCCTCCGGCATCATTGATCTCGCGCGCCACGTTGTCGGCGGCGTCCTGCGACAGGTCGTTGATGACGACCCGCGCGCCCTTGCGCGCCAGATACCGCACGTGCGAGCGGCCCAATCCGCCGGCCGAACCCGTCACGATGGCGACACGACCTTCGAGAGTCATGAGCCCTCCTCGTAGTGCGCCCGACGCGCGGGCGTGTAGATTGACCCACACCGCAATGCACCACATGGCCCCGCTTCGTCAAGCGCAACCCGCTCTCGCCGCTCTTACGGCTGTCGCGGCGTGCGTTACGCTCGGCGCGGCGGTCCAGGCGCCGCGCCGCGACGTGTCCCACGCGAGTGCCATTCCAGGTCCCGTAGTCGTTGCACCCGCCGGCGCCGTCAGAGGCACCGCCGAAGGCGATCTGCACGTGTTCCGGGGCGTTCCCTACGCACAGCCGCCCGTTGGGCCGCTACGATGGCGACCGCCGCTTCCGCTCGCGCGCTGGGACGGCGTGCGCGAGGCCACCGAGTTCGGCGCCGCCTGCTATCAACCACCGCCTCGGCTGTCCAGCATCTACGTTCCGAGGCCAGTGCCGATGAGCGAGGACTGCCTAACGCTCAACATCTGGGCGCCCGCCACTGCCCGGAACGCGCCGGTCTTTTTCTGGATCTACGGCGGCGCGCTGCAGTCGGGGGCCAGTCGCGATCCGATGTACGACGGCAAGCGTCTCGCCGCGCGGGGCGTGGTCGTCGTTTCGATCAACTATCGCCTCGGTGTGCTCGGCTGGCTCGCGCACCCGGACCTCAGCAAGGAATCGCCGGACGGGATATCAGGCAATTACGGCCTCCTCGACCAGATCCAAGCGCTGACGTGGGTGAAGGACAACATTGCCGCGTTCGGCGGCGATCCCGCCAACGTCACCATCGCCGGCGAATCCGCGGGTGCGCTGAGCGTCATGTATCTGATGACGTCACCGCTCGCGCGCGGCCTGTTCGCGAAGGGTATAGCCGAGAGTGCGTACATGATCTCGACGCCGGCGTTGAAGGTGGCGATGCATGGTGCGCCATCGGCAGAGCAGGCGGGACTCTCGCTCATGCAGCAGCTGAAGCAGCCGGATCTCGCGGGAATGCGCGCGATGAAGGGTGATGAGATCACCACCGCCGCGGTCGCGGCGGGGTACGCCCCGTGGGGCGCGATCGACGGGCACGTACTGCCTGACCAACTCGTGAATGTCTTCGATCAGGGCAGGCAGGCACGCGTGCCGCTCCTGGCCGGATTCAACAGCGGCGAGATCCGCTCACTCACACCGCTGGCCCCTCCCGTGCCGGCGAGCGCCGAGGTGTACGAGAGCACGATCCGGGAGCGGTACGGCGATCTCGCCGATGCGTTTTTCGCGCTCTATCCGTCCACGAACCTCCAGGAGAGCATCTTCGCCACGACGCGCGATGCCCTCTATGGCTGGACGGCCGAGCGGCTCGTGCGCAAGCAGTCGGCGTTAGGCGTGAGCGCGTATCTCTATCTGTGGGATCACGGCTATCCGGCGGCGGACGAGGCAGGGCTGCACGCCTTCCACGCCAGCGAGCTTCCCTACGTCTTCGGGACGTTCGACGGTACGCCGCCGAACTGGCCCAAGAATCCGGAGACGCCTGAGGAGCGTGCGCTCGCGGACGCGCTCGCCGACTACTGGACGAGCTTTGCACGCACTGGCCGTCCCCAGGCCAGGAACGCGCCCGAGTGGCCCGCGTATTCGGCTGACAAGGTCTACATGCGCTTTGCCGCGACGCCGATCGTAAGTCGCGACCTCATGCCCGGGATGTTCGACCTCAATGAGACCGTGATGTGCCGGCGCCGCGCGAACGGGACGATGCCGTGGGGCTGGAACGTCGGTGTCGCTGCGCCGAAGACGCCGGCTGCAGTCGCAGGGTGCTAGTCCAGCGCAAGCGGGGAAACAATCACGGCCATCAGAACTCGCCGGAGACGATCTGCATCAGCTCGACCCGCTCTCCGCTGGGTCCGAGGAAGAACATGTTCTTGGCGATCGTTCCCGTCGACGTCTTGACGGTGTTGATGGGAGTGAGATCCCGCCCTCCTGCTTTCCGAATCCGCTCGGCGGCCGCTTCGATATCGCGAACGTCGACGCCGAGGTGCTGGTAATTCGGAGACGGCCCCGTCGCCGGCGCCGGCCGCTCGGCCATCTCGAGCACGAATTCCTGCCCGGGGAACTTGAGCAGGGCCATCTTCACCGCATGCGCGGTCGGCGTTCCGTTCGTGCCGGTCACATTCAGCTCGGTGATGCGCTGTGCGACCTTTAGATCGAAGGCGGCGGTGTAGAACGCGACAGACGAGTCCAGGTTGGAGACGGTCATCATCACGTGATTGAAGCGCGGCGACAGTGGCGGCGGCGCCTTCTTCGCTGGGGCAAATGCGGAGACCGCGACGAGGGTCGTCGTGAACGCGGCCACGGTGGTCGGACGGACGATTCGCGGGAGCAGTGGCATGGAGGCCCTCGGGACTGATGGTTGGGGGTACCTGCGTGACCAACGTAACTCCAAACCCGAGACGTTGTCGCGTTTCGCACCATCAGCGTGCGGGCCGGTTCTTGGAGTAGACCGATCGGCGGCGGAGGCGACGCATGCCTCCGCCGCGTGGCGGACGCCTGCGGCCGAGTCGTACATTGTCGGACGCCATGGATACGCTCACGCGGCGGCTTCAGGCATCGCTCGGTGAGGCTTTCACCCTCGAGCGCGAACTCGGCGGCGGAGCCATGTCGCGCGTGTTCCTCGCCCGAGAGCGCGCGCTCGATCGTCAGGTCGTCGTTAAGACCCTCGATCTCGAGGCGTCCTCGGCGAGCGCCGAGCGCTTCCGTCGAGAAGTGCGGCTGATCGCCAAGCTGCAGCACCCGCACGTGGTCCCGTTGCTTACTGCGGGCGGCGACGACACGCTGCTCTGGTACGCGATGCCTTTCGTCGCCGGCGAGTCGCTCCGCGCGCGTCTGGTCCGCGAGGGGGCACTGCCCGTCCCGGATGCGCTGCGCATCATGCGGGAGCTACTCGACGCGCTTGGATTCGCGCACGAACAGGGGATCGTGCACCGCGACGTGAAGCCGGAGAACATCCTGCTCGAGGGCAAACATGCCGTCGTTGCGGACTTCGGCGTTGCCAAAGCGCTTGCCGACGCCGGCGTGTCCGGCAGCCTAACGAGCGGCGGCCTGGCGATCGGCACGCCAGCCTATATGGCCCCGGAGCAGGCCATGGCGGATGCGACCACGAATCACCGCGCCGATCTCTACGCGGCCGGCGCGGTGATGTGCGAGATGCTCGTCGGCGCGCCACCCTACTCCGGGAACGCACAGGCCGTCGTGGCAGCGCACCTCACGGCGCCGATACCGAGTATCGCTGACCGGCGAGGGGATGTGCCGCCCGCCGTTGTCTCGCTCGTCCAACGACTGCTCGCGAAAAATCCCGCCGAGCGTCCGCAGAGCGGTCACGAGGCGCTTGCAACACTCGACGCACTGACCACGCCGCCCGGCACCACCGTAGACAATCCCGCGACGGTGCCGGTCGCGGCGCTGCCATCTCATACGCGCGTCAGCAGACGATCGCGAATCGTGATTGGCGGCGCCGCGATGCTCGCCATTGTCGCAGCGGCAGCGCTCCGCGCCTGGTGGGCTGGACGTGCTGGAGCGGCGCCAGTGGCCGAAGGGACGGACGTCATTGCCGTGTTGCCGCTCGCCAGCACGGGTGATTCCGGCCTTGCGCGATTGGGGCGCGATCTCGTGGTCACGCTTAGCGCGAACCTGGATGGCGTCGGCGATGTTCGCGCTGTGGACGCCACGAGCGTGATGATGCACGCGCCACGACCGCTCCCGCTCGACCAGGCACGTGCAGTCGCTCGCGAGTTCGCCGCGCGAAGCGTTCTTCACGGCACGCTCGTCCGCGAAAGCGGCATCGTCAGGGCGACAATGGTGCTGGTAGTCGAGGGTGGCGAGCCGCTGGCGCGTGTCAGCGCCGAAGCACCCATGGACAGCGTGCGCGCGCTCACCGATGCGCTCACGAACGACGTCTTGCGCCAGATCTGGCAGCGCGGGAAAGCGCCGTCTCTGGTGCTGTCGGAGGTGGCGACGCGGTCGAACGAGGCGCTTCGCTCGTTTCTGAGCGGCGAGGCGCACTTCCGCCGCTCCGAGTGGGAGCCCGCGATCGCGGACTACGCGAGTGCCGCGGCAGCCGACAGCATGTTCGTGCAAGCGTACCTGCGCTTGGACTACGTTCGGTCGTGGGCCCTGATGCCGCCCGACACGATCGCCCGCGCTCGGCTACCGCGCTGGCCCTGCGGTATCCGGACTACCCGCCGGCCCAGTACGAGGCCGGTGACGGGATCATCCATTCCGGCCCCGCCGTGGGAGTACCCATGGCGCGGACCATTCCTTACCTCGATCGTCTCGACGTGCTTGCGCCGAACTACGCCGACCACGCAGTTCATCGAATGATCGTAGCGAGCTTTCTCGGCGATACGGCGATGCTCAGGACAGCGGCGAACCGGGTTGCCACCGAGCGCAACGAGATCGTCAAGCTGTTTGGCCGCAGTTTCGAACTGGGCCTCGCTACGCGCAGCGCAGGCTCGACGCCGACCGCCGCACAGGCCACTGAGGCGCTTCGTAATTTCGCGGCAGCAATGCGGTCACTGCCGGGCGCACGCTGGGTCGTGGACAACTACGCGTTCCCGTTCGCGCCATCCGCGGTCGTCGACTCATCGCTCGCGACCGTACTTCGAGATGGTTCGCTCGCGGGGTTCGAGACACCCGTGACGTCGGCGCGCGGACATATCGCGATCGCTCGTGGCGACTTCGCGACGGGCATCGCGATGCTCGCGTCGATCGATACATCGCGCGCTCCCATGCCCGTGCGGCTCGGGGCTGTTCGGGCGGCCGCCCTGGGCAGCTGGCTCGGTGGTGTATCGGTCGGCGCAGCCGATGCGAATCTCGCACGCGCACGCAGCTTGTTAGGCAACGCGATGGACCTCAATGCCACCGAGCTGCAATGGCTCGACGGTGTGATCGGCATTGCGGCTGGCGATTCGGTGCGCGTGTTTCGCGCGGCGGCCGCCATCACCGACTCCACGCTCGTCGGCCGCCGGTTTGCCCCCTCGCTCCGTGCGCTGTGGCGGGAACGGCAAACTGGCAATGTTGACAGCCTCATCGCGTCGGAGGACAGCGCGATCACGAAGGGCGGAGATTTCACCACGATCACGGCGCTGCATCGATTGGCGATCGGGCGAGCACTGACACGTGCGGGCGATCCGTCGAGGGCCGAGCATTACCTGCAGTGGACGGACGCGTGGTTCACGGATGCTCGCTCCTCCGCGCTCGCGTTCATGATGGCGCCCTATACCTCCTATCAGCGGGCGCTGGCGTTCGAGGCCGCCGGCGATCGCGCTCGTGCGAAGCTGCACTTCGAGCGGTTCATCGACAGGGTGGATCGGCCACCGCCGTCGATCAAGCCGCAGGTGGACGACGCAAAGTCCCGGCTCGCGCGCCTCTCGGGCGACGCGCGCCGCTAGTCTGCATTAGTCCGACTGAAGCGCCGTCTTCGGATCCACGGCCGCCGCGCGCACGGCGGGCATCCAGCTCGCCGCGATGGCTACGACCAGGAGCACGAGCGTCACGATCGCGAACACCGCCGGGTCTCGCGGCGACTCCCTGAACAAGAGAGGTGCAACCCAACGGCCGCCCGCCAGCGACACCACACAGCCGATCACGAGGCCAATCAGCGCGAACCTGACGCTCTCCGTCACGACCAGCCGCACGATGCCCGTTCTCGCCGCGCCGAGCGCGAGACGAACGCCAAGCTCGTGCCTTCGTTGCGCGACGTTGTACGCGATCACGCTGTAGAGTCCGACCGCGGCCAGCACAAGCGCCAACACGCCGAAGACCGTGAACACCCTCGCACCAACGATCCACGAGCGCCGGTGCACATCGACGATCTCGTCGAGCGGCGTCACCGTCACGAACGACGAACCCGGCATGTCGGCCTGAAGTCGCTTGCGCACCGGCTCCAACACCTGCCGCACGTCACCGCGTGCGCGCACGAACAGTCCACCCTCCTGCGGCCGGAACTGCGCCGCCGGCAGATAGTAGTAGAAAAGCTTCGGCTCGGCGTCGATGGACTGTGAGTGAATGTCCTCTGCCACGCCAACGACGTACGTGCACGGCGCCGTGTCCGCACCGAACCGAAAGCATTGGCCGATGGGATCCCTTCCGGGCCACAGGACTGCCGCCATCGACTCGCCAACTACCGCCACGCGTTGTGTGTTTTCGCGGTCCGTGTCCTCGAAGGCGCGCCCTCTCACGATTCGCGTTCCCATCGTCGCGAAGTAGTCTGCCGAGACAGTATTGAAGTCGAACTCCCCGAGCGCCGCGACGGAATCGATGCCGCTGACGAAGATGTCCCAGGACGACATGTCGGCGAAGGGGACCGATTCCTCGAGCGTCGCGTGCGACACGCCCGGAACGTCCTTTGCCGACTCGAGGAGGCGAAGCCGGAGGGCCACCATTTCCGTGCTGTCGACCCTGACGTCGCGCATTTGCGGTTCCACGAATATCACGGAGTCGGCGTCGAATCCGAGCCGGACGTCGCGCACGTGCTGAAGGCTGCGAACGAACAGGCCAGCCGCGACGAGGAGGATGACCGAGAGGGCGCTCTGAGTGAGCAGCAACGCCGTCCGCAAGGCGGTGCGCTGGTAGGTGCCCTCGCGCGCATCAGATTTGAGGTCCGCCGTCACGGTGCCGCGCCGCAGGTGGGCCAGGGGCGCGAGACCCGTGAGCACGCCGCCACCTAACGTGATCGCCGCCGCGAAGAGCAGCGTTCGAGGGTCTGTGAACAGCGACACCTGATCACTGTTCGGCAGGAAGGCCAGGCGCAGCAGCCGACTACCCCAGAACGCGAGCGCGAGCCCGCCTGCTCCGCCGATCACGGCGAGGACGATCCCTTCGGTGAGCAATTGGCCGAACAGCCGCGACCGACTGACGCCGAGCGCCACGCGAACGGCGATCTCGCGACGGCGACGGATCGTACGTGCCAGCATGAGGTTCGCGACATTCGCGCAGGCTATCAGCAACACGATCACGGTGACGCCGGAGAGCCACACCGCGGCGCGCGCGACGCTCGAGCGCTCGGGCCCCCGCTCGGTGAGGATCGGCCCCGCCACCGCTCGCGGCCGGAGCGCCTTCAGGTCGAGCTCTCTGTTCTCGCCGGCGTATTGCGCCTCATAGCTCCGCCGGAGCGCCGTGGTGAGGTCGGCGATCGCGGCGGCTACCGTGACGTTAGGCTTCCGCCGGACGATGGTACTCAACCCGAACGCGTGGCTGTACGTGGTAGCCCACTCGCGTGGTCCTTCGCTCGCTGCGTACGTCGCGACCGGGATGAACGCGGCGGGCGGCCGGTACGGCCAGAGACCCACGAGCTCGTCCGGTGCGACGCCGATGATCGTGTACGTGACGGCGTCGATCGCCAGCGCGGAGCCGATGATGTCCCGACGCGCGGCAAACTGCGTTTCCCACAACCTGCGGCTCAGTACCACGACCGCGGCGGGCGTGGGCCCGGCGTCCTCGGCCGCCGTGTAGTACCGACCAATCACTGGCGGCGCGTCGAAGAACCCGAAGAACGAGGCGCTCACGACGGCGATGTTGCGCACGCGCGTCGCCTCACCGGTGCCGACGGCGAGTTGTTGCAGCACATACGTCGCCGTCTGCGAGAAAGCTGTCGAGTACCGCGCGATGTCTGCGTTCCGCACATACTGCCCTCCGGTCTCCCGCTCGATGCCATCCGACGTTCGGTACAGGTAGACCTGATGGACGGTCTCCGGATCGATCATGCGCGCCGGCGGTCGAAACAGGAGCCGATCCACGAGCGAGAACATGGCGGCGTTCGCGCCGATGCCGAGAGCCAGCGTGAGGCTGACGCCTAACGTGAACGTCGGGTGGTGTCGCAGATCGCGCAGCGTGTAGGTGGCATCCTGCCAGAGCGCCTCCAGCGCCGGCCAGAGCCACACGGCGCGCGACGCCTCGCGCATGACGGTCTCGTTCCCCATGGTGCGTCGCGCCTGCGCTCTCGCGGCGTCGGGCGTCAGCCCGCTGCGAACGAGGTCGCGCTCGATCATCTCGCGGTGGAACGACAGCTCGTCCATCAGGTCGGCTGCGTTCGACCGAAGCCGCAGCCAATAGGCCACTCGGCGGAAGAGGCGCATGGCGATCGTCCTCAGGCGAAGTCCAGCACCAGCCGAATAGCCTCGACCACTCGCTCGAACTCCGCACGCTCGGCCGCGAGCTGCTTTCGTCCGGCGGCGGTGAGCGTGTAGAACCGCGCGCGGCGATTGTTCTCCGACACGCCCCACTCGGCCTTGATGTAGCCGTTTAGCGTCAGGCGCTGGAGGGCAGGGTAGAGCGAGCTCTCACCGACCTGGAAGACGTCGCGCGACAGCTCCTTGACGCGCTGCGCGATGCCGTAGCCGTGGTTGGACCCGCGGACGAGCGTGCGGAGAATCAGCAGGTCGAGCGTGCCGGGCAGGAGCTCGGCAGGCGTGGTCGGGGGCACCGGGCTGCTTCCATCGATAGACGATGGGAAGAGTCGTGACGCGTGCGCGAGTTGTCAAGCTGGCTCAATGAGCTCCGCCGGCCATGGCGAGGGTGCCGAGGATCAATGCGTAGAGCGCGACGAGCGTGCCGGCAAGGCCGGCGCCGGTCGCGATGATCCATTGCCACGCGCCGCGACCACGACGCCAATTCGCCAGGCGAAGGCCAGCCCAGCTCGCGGCCGCCGCCACCGATGTAAGGCAGAAGATATATCCACCGGCCGCGAGCGCCCGGCGCGCATACGCACCGGGTCTGAGGTCTACCGCGAGCGGTTCGCCGTATCCTGGTGCCGCGGCAAGACCGACGGCGAGTGCCACGACGACCGGCGCCACCCAGGCAGCCAGCCGCGCCGTGCGCGATCCGGCTCGCGCGCGGAGCAGCAGGGCCGCATACGCGGCGCACAACGCAATTGGGACGGCGATCGTCAACACGGGACGCGCGGAGTCGCCGGCGGGCCGGAAGCCGCCGCCAGCCCAGTCGGTCCCTCGCCGGGTATACGTGAACTCCCGCGCCTCCGACGTGCGGACACGCGGCGACTGGGTGAGCCCGGCGTCGCAGCCAAATCGCACCTGAATCGTCTTGCGCTCGCCGGCAATCGAGAGTTGTGTAGCCCACGCGCCAACGCTCGTCAGTCGCGGCTCGGGCCCTCCGCGGCGCACGGGACATGACGGGAGAGAGTCAGCGGGTGGCCCGCCGGGCCGGAGGCCGAGCCACGTGACCTGCGCACCGCCGTAACCCGCCGGGCTGGCGCTCGCGCTGACCCGCTGCCGAACCGCCGCGAGCAGCGCCGACGTGTCGGCGGCGGGCGACTGGAGAGCTGTTTGGGTCGCGCCAAGGCTCGCGCCGAGGCCAAAGGAGTGACGCATCCATCTCAAACGACCGGGGCGGTCCGAGCGTCACCTAACGTCGCGCCGCAAGAATCGGGTGGCTTATCCGGGCCCTGCACGCAAATTTGCGGCACGCTCGCTACCAACGATGTACCCGACCCGCTCGACCAATGCACAGCGTCATCGACCCCGCCATCCTGTACTTCGGGACGCCCGTCGTCCTCGTCAGCTCGCTCAATCCCGATGGCTCACCGAATCTCGCCCCCATGTCGTCCGCGTGGTGGCTCGGCCGCAGCTGCATGCTCGGCTTCGGTGCCCGCTCGCAGACGCCGGCCAACATTCAACGCACCGGCGAATGCGTTCTGAACTTGCCATCGGTACACGAGACCGCGGCTGTGAACCGGTTGGCGCGGACAACTGCGTCCAGACGCCGTTTCCCTCACAGTAACGCGAGTGCACGTGGCGGAAGCAGTTCGACTGCCAGGTCACCGGAATCGCATCGACCCCGATCGCTGGCGTCCACTCATCATGAGCTTCCAGCAGTTCTACGGGCTCGGCGACCGCGTGCAGACGTCGACGCTCGCCGAGATTTCGGAGGACAGCTACCGCCCGCGCGGGCCCGTGGTGCCTAACGCCGTCCAGGCGGCGTGAGCGAACGCGACCGCTTGCTCCGCATCGCGCACCTGTTGCGCTGCGGCCTCTGCGTCCCGCCTCGCACGTTCGACGTCCGCGCGTCGCGACTGCGCCTCGGCCTGCGCGTCGAGTAAAGCGCGCTCGGCGGCATCGAACTTCGCCTGGGCGTCTCGAGCCAGTTCTTCCGTGCGCTGCGACTGCTCGTGCGCGGCCGCCAACGACGCTTCTGCGCGCTGCAGTTCGGCGCGCGCAGCAAGCGCGCGCTCGGCCTCCTTCGCGTCTCGAGCAACTTCCTGCACGCTCGGTTCAGCGTTAGGTAGAACGGGGGTCGCTGGAACGGCCGGTCGTGAAGGAGCGACCGCTGGCGGCGGGGCGCTGATCGTGATGGCCGAGAGGATGTCGAGTCCGCCACCGTCGGGCACGTCGACCAACCGCCCGACACGCAGCTCGTTGAACGCGCTCGTCTCGCCGATCACCGCGTGCACGGCCGTCACGAGTGCACTCGCGTCGATCGGCTGCCCCGCGCGGATCGCGACGCGCGCCCCCGCCGCGGCCACGTCGCGGATCGCCGTGCGCACATTGTCCATCGCGGCGCGCAGGTCGGCGCCGGACTGCACGGTTTGCGCTGCAGCGATCGCAGCCGACAGCTGTTCGATCGACGCCGGGTCCTCGTGCACGATGCTGTCGAGCACCCACGCCGTGCGGCTCGGCTTGCGCAGCGCCTTGACGCGATCGGCGTCCTCGCGCCGCTTGGTCGCGCGCAGCTCCTTGGCCAGCGCATCGCGCCGGCTCACGAACCCATCGAGCGGCCCTCGATACACCGCGAGCATAGCCGCTTCGAGGTCGCTCGACTCCTGAGGTTCGGGCATACGCGTCAACCTACCCAGCAAGCTCCCGGGCCAGCCATGCCTGCGCGAATCGCAGGTCACGCATCGCCGTCGGCGCCGAGGTGCCGAGCACTTCGGCGGTCTCCTCGAGCGTGAGTCCGCCGAAGAAGCGGAGCTCGACGGCCTTGGCCTGCCGTGGGTTGATCGTCTCCAGTTTCGAGAGCGCGGCGTCCAGCTCGAGGACCTGATCGAGGTTCACCTCGGGGGCCGCAATCTCCTCGTCGAGCGTGAGCTGATGGCGAGCACCGCCGCGCTTCGCCGCGTTGCGCTGGTTGGCGTAGTCGATGAGCACGCGCCGCATCGTGCGCGACGCCATCGCGAGAAAGTGCGCCCGGTCCTGCCACTCCACGCGCTCCACATCCACCAACCGTAGATACGCCTCGTGCACGAGTCCCGTGGTACCGAGCGTGTGGCCAGCGCGCTCGCCACGCAGTCGAGCCCGGGCGAGCTGCCGTAGCTCCTCGTAGACGACGGGGAGGACGCGATCGCGAGCCTCCGGATCGCCTTCCCGCCAGCGGCGGAGCATCTGGGTGACGTCGTTCATCAGTCGGGGAGAAATCGACGGTGTTTTGCGCGTGATGAAAAATCGGGGGGTCGTTTGCCGCCCTACAAGATGAAGCAGTGAAGCAGCCGATTTTCGCCCCCCAACCGGAGCCGTGCCATGCAGATCGCTACTTGCGCGCCGCGCCCGTCACTCGTCCGCCACGCGCTCATCGCTACCCTGGTCGTCCTTCCCGTCCTCCCCCTCGCCGGCTGCAGCGAATCCAGCGCGAGCGAGACGAAGAACGCCATTGCCTACGCCGCGCCGATGCGCATCGGTGATGGGACCGCCCGCACGTACGTCGTTCGAGACTCCCGTGGCGTCCCGACGACGCTCGGGGTCGAGCTCTCCGAGTCCGCACTCAGCAACCTGCCGGCAACGCCGGTGTTTCTCAATCTCCCATTCCCCAAGGAAGCGGGCTCGCAGTACACGTTCAACATGTTGCACTGGAATCCCGCCGGGCACATGCCCAACCACGTCTATACGGTTCCTCATTTCGACTTCCACTTCTACATGGCGAAGGAGGACGACGTCATGGCGATCTCGGGCGGGTGGGACCCAGTGGTTGCGGACTCCCGGTTCGTCCCGAACGACTACATCGCACCTGGGAATGAGGCGATCCAGTCGATGGGTGTGCACTGGGTCGACCGGACGTCCGGCGAGTTCAATGGAAAGACGTTCGACCAGACGTTCATCTGGGGCTTCCATCGCGGCAAGCTTCAGTTCATCGAGCCGATGATCACGAAGGCGTTCCTCGAGTCCACGTCGTCGTTCACGACGGAGCTCAAGCAGCCGGAGTTGGTGCAGCGCCCGGGACTCTATCCCAAGCGGTACTCGATTCG
>DASUGD010000264.1:0-4694 GCA_036274195.1 Gemmatimonadaceae bacterium
CATGCCGTCGTCGCCGACTTCGGCATCGCCAAGGCGATCGCGGCCGCGACCAGCGGCGGCGATCGTCCCGAGCGCGATAGCGCGAGGGACCTCCAGACCGGCGGACTGACCGCCACGGGCGTCGCGATCGGCACTCCGGCGTACATGGCGCCCGAGCAGGCGATCGGCGACGCGACGATGGACCACCGGGTGGACCTCTACGCGCTCGGTCTCATCGCGTACGAGATGCTCGCGGGCGCGCATCCGTTCGCGGGGCGGACGGCGCAGGCGCTCGCCACGGCGCAGCTCACCGAGACGCCGGCGCCGCTGGCCGAGCGGAGAGCGGACGTGCCGGCGGCGGTCGCCCAGCTGGTCATGCGGCTGCTCGCCAAGAGTCCTGAGGCGCGCCCGCAGAGCGCAGGCGACGTGCTCCACGTTCTCGACGCGGGCGCAACGGTCGCCGCGGGCACGGGACGAGGCCTTCGTCGTCAGATACCGCTCGCCGTCGGGATGGCCATCGCGCTCATCGCGGGCGCGTCGTACTACGCGATCAGCTCGCGGCGGGCGCCCGCGGCATCGGCGGCAACAGCGGCCGGTCGGATGGTCGCCGTCCTGCCGTTCACCAACACCAGCGGGTCGCCTGACGATGACTACTTCAGCGACGGCCTGACCGACGAGCTGGCGCATGCGCTCGCGCACGTTCCCGGGTTGACGTTGGCCGGCCGCACGTCGACCTACGCGTTCAAGGGGAAATCCGTCCCGGCGACCGAGATCGGCAAGGCGTTAGGCGTCGGTGCGGTCATCGAGGGGACGGTGCGCCGCTCGGGGGACCGGTTGCGCGTGACCACACAGCTCGTCCGGGCAGCCGACGGTGCGGTCCTCTGGGACGGCGCGTACGAGAGCAGCTCCCGCGACGTCTTCGCCGTACAGGATTCGCTGACGCGCGCCGTCGTCGCATCGCTTGCGCCAACGCTCGGGGCGGGCGACGTGCGTGCGGACAGCGGCGCCGGTGCGGTGCGCGTGAACGTCGGGCGCGGTACCACCAACGCCGAGGCGTACGAGCTGTACCTGAAGGGGATGTACTACTGGCACGAGCGCGGCGCGGCGAACGTGAAGCGGTCGATCGACTACTTCCAGCAGGCCATCGCGAGCGACCCCACGTTCGCCCGGGCCTACGCCGGCTTGGCGCTCGCCTACAACGTGCTCGACGTCTACATCCCCGACGCCTCCGACTCGGCGACGGCGCTCCTCGAGCCAAGCGCACGGAGTGCGATGACGCTCGACTCCACGCTCGCCGACGCGCAGATGGCGATGGCCTTCGCACTCGAGCGCGACCTGCGGTTCGCCGAGGCGGAAAAGCACTACCGCGCCGCACTTCGGGTCGAGCCGTCGAACCAATACGCGCACCACGCGTTAGGCTTCATGCTCCTCAGCGTCGGCCGCACGGAGGAGGCGATCGACGAATTGCGCCAGGCGACGCGCCTCGACCCCTTGGCAAAATCCGCGGGCACCGCCTTGGCGGAGGCACTCATCAACGCGCGTCGCTTTCGCGAGGCCGAGGACGAGGCGCGCCGTGTCCTCGCGATCGACTCGACGTTCCCGCTCGCGTTGCACGGCCTCGGCGGCGCGCAGGAATTCGGCGGCCAACCCGATAGCGCGGTGCGTACGCTGGAGCGTGGCACGCGCCTGTATCCCGACCTCCTGGCGCTGCAGGGGCGACTGCTCGTCGCGTATGGCGCCGCGGGCCAATGGGATGAGGTGGAGCGAATGCGCGCGGCACTGCGACGCCCGGGGGGCGACCACACGGATGGCGTCCTGCCAGCAGTAGCGGATTACGTGATGGGCGACCGCGAACCGCTGATACGACTGATCACGACAAGACGCGATCGGCGCCGATGGTTCAAGATGCTGGAGGCCACCGGCGCCGGCGAAGGATGTAACCCGCTCGTCGACGCGCTGTGGGCCGATGGCCGATACCGCGCGGTGATGCGTGACCTCGGCGTCGGGCCGTGTCCACAAGCGCGACCCTGGGCGTTTCCGCCGCGGACAGAAACCAGGTCGCCGCCCGCCCGATGACCACGTGCTGGCCGGCCTGAACGTCAGGCCTGGCCGTTCGCCACCGGGAGGAAGCAGCGGAACGTCGCGCCGCCGCCCGCGTTGTTTTCCGCCCGAATCCGGCCGCGGTGCGCAAGGACGATCGAGCGGCTGATCGTTAGGCCGAGGCCGAGCCCCTGCGGCCGATGGGTGACGAACGGGTCGAACACCGAGTCGAGCTGACCCTCCGGTATGCCGACGCCGCGATCGGTGACGGCGATCTGCACGAACCCGTCGTCGGCAACCGTCGTCAGGGTGATCTCGCGCTCGGCCGGCTCCACCGTGCTCATCGCGTCGCACGCGTTGAGGATGAGGTTGAGGATGACCTGCTGCAGCTGAACGCGGTCGCCCAGCACCGGCGGAATTCCCGGCGAGAGCGCCGTCGTGATCGGCATTCGCCGCAACAGCAGGTCGCTGTGCGTCAGGTCGATGACCTCGCGCGTCACTTCGTTGAGGTCAACGGGCTGGAGGACGGCGCTGCTCTTCTTCAGGAGCTCGCGCAGACGGTGAATGACCGTGCCAGCCCGCTTGTCGTTCTTGATGACGTCGTCCAGCACGGCGCGCAGCTCGTCCACGTCCAGCGGGCTTTGATCCAGCAGCCGACGGGCCGCCTGCGCGTTCGTCAGGATCGCGGCGAGCGGCTGACTCAGCTCGTGCGCGAGCGCACCCGACTGCTCGGCAAGGATCATCACCCGGTTGAGATGCGCAAGCTCCTCGCGTTGCGCGGCCGCGTCGAGCTCCGCGCGCTTGCGGTCGGTGATGTCCCGTACGATGCTGAGCAACTTGTCGCTGTCGAACCTGACAATGCACGACTCGTAGAACCGCCGCTCGTGGCGCGACTCCAGGTTGTACTCGAGTCGCTCGGGCTCGTTCGTGGCAAGCGCCCGTTCGAACGCGCGCTGGTGGGCCTCGGCGAGCCACGGCGGCAGGATCTCGTGCATCGATTTGCCGAGAAAGACCTCGGGCGGCGCCAGGAGATCCTCGGGATTCGTGGCGTGACAGTCGAGGAAGATGCCGTCGCTGCTCAGGATGAACATCCAGTCAGGAATCGCGCGAAGCAGGGCGCGGTTGCGTTCTTCGCTCTGGCGCAGCGCCTCCTGTGACCAGTGATGGTCGATCGCGGCACCGGCGAGATCCGCGGCGGTCTCGAGGAGCCGGCGCTCCTCGTGACTTGGCCCTCGCGACGTCCCGCAATACATCACGAACGAGCCGAGTACTTTCTTGTGCGGGGACCGGATGGGCATCGACCAGCAGGCTCGCATCCCGCAGGCCACAGCGGTTTCGCGCAGAACATCCCATGGCGAATCGCAATGGCAGACGATGTCGGCGTCGATGAGCGGTTGCCCGACTTGCATCCCGGTGCCGACGGAACCGGCGCGCGCCCCGACTGCCTGGCCATCGATCCGCTCGGCGTATTCGTCGGGCAGGCTCGGTGCAGCACCAACCCGTACGTGAACGCCATCCCTGTCGAGCAGAAGGACCGAACACACGATCCCTTCGCACTGATCCTCGACGACGTGCGCGAGCAGCGTCAGGACCTCGGTGAGGGGGGCACCGGTGGCGATCATCTCGAGCACCTGGCGCTGGCCCGCCTGAAACGCCTCGGCCTGAGTTATCTCGTCGGCCCTGCCCCGCTCGACAGCGAATGCCACCGCCGTGGCGATCACGGATACAAGCTGGACCTCCTCGGCGTCGAACGCGTGCGGTGCATCGTAGTACAACATGAACTTGCCGATCACGCGGCCGAGGCTGACGAGGGGAATGAACGCCAGAGCGACGATCCGTTCGCGTACGAACGCTGGCAGGTATTGCTGGAGCGTCGGTTCGCGCGAGACGTCCGGGACGAGGATTGGCTCCGCCTCTACCGAATCGGACGTCCAGGGAGAGTGTCCCTCTACCGCTGCCCGATATTCACTCGACAGGCCGCGATACGCCTTGAATCGCATGACCCCGTCGGCGTCGAACAGCAGGACGGACGCGCGCGACACGTTCAGGCACTCGGCGAGCGTCGCCAGCGCGGCATTGTAGACGTCGTCGAGATCCCGCGTCCGACCGAGCGCGCGGCTCACCGCCAAGCGGACCGCGAGCTGCCGGTTGGTCGTCGGAGGCATTCGCCGATTCATGATCGAGGCGTGCCCTCGCGAGTGGCGGACAAGGCCCGCGCGATCGCCGCCGTGAGATCATTCTCATCGAACGGCTTGGCGAGCGACGGCGCGCCGGCGTAAGCCGCTGTGTCGTTGGGGGAGGGTCCCCCATCCCCCGTGATGAAGACGACGGGAGTCGAGGAGCCTCGCAGCCGAAGGCGGTCCCTCAGCTCGAAGCCGTTCAGCCCGGGCAAGCGGAGGTCGACAATGAGGCAGTCCGCCGTAACCGGCGTTGCCTCATACTCCTCGGCCGACGCGAAGACGCGGACGTTGTGGCCCAAGGCGCGAAGGAGTCGCCGAAGTGCCGTGCGAACCTCGTCATCGTCATCGACGACGACGAGATCGAGGGGATCAGTGTTGGTCATGGGGAACGTTGCAACATTCTACGCTGATCGCATCGAACTGCAACGCGACCCTTGGTCACCTACCCATCGTACACCGGGCGACACGTGTCAGTTCGTTTTCTCGTCCGGCGGC
>DASUGD010000265.1:0-24873 GCA_036274195.1 Gemmatimonadaceae bacterium
GTTCAGTCTCCTTCGCTGTCGAAAGTGATCCCGTCGGCTTCGCGGAAGCTCTCCAGCAATGTGTCGACCTGCAGAGCGCCCGGCAGTGACACCGCGAACATCGGGGAAAAAGAAAAGCTGATTGCGCGGCGAGCGCCTTCGGGCCAATCGGGCATCGTCAGCCCGGCCACGAGGCGGCGAATGGTTTGTCCGCACTCGCCGAGCAGCTGCCGCGCCGTGTCGACGAGCGTCTCGAGCGGGATCTCGAGATCACGAGTGAGCAGCTGGCCCGTGCTCATATCCCGCCAGGCCGCATCCCCAACTGCGCCACGCTCCGGCCACACGCCGAGATGGCGAATCGTGTCCGAACGCTCCTCGGGCAACCGCCGCGATTCCACCGCGGCCGCCAGTGCCAATGCCAGCGACTCCGGACTCGGTACCCCGTACAGGGTCACCACATCGCGCGGCGGCCGCTCGGAGTTCAGCGGCGCCGGCACCGAGTTCACGTGGGCCAGCATGGTCGAGTGTTCGGGGTTGTCCTCGAGCATCACGAGGATGTCCATAACCCCTCCCTGTGAAGGAAGCCCCTGGGGTCTCGACTCGCTTTCGAGTCAGGAGCGCGAAACGGCCCTCACACCCCAATGAGGCAGACCCCGCGTGCGCGCCTCACGACACATACTGCATGCACGCGCTCGGAGTTCCAATTGGACCAGCGGTCCAAGCGCGCAAGCTCAGTCGATCCGAATGCTCGATCGGGCAAGTCGCATACCTGCCACGAGAGCGATCGTGAGCATGCCGAAGATGAACACTCGCTGTGCACTTCCCAGCACAGCGCCGCTGCTCCACGCGAGAATGGAGGGCACAACGAACGCGGAAACACTCCACGCGATCGCGCCGAACACGATGGCGACCGCCAGCAAGCGAAGCCCTCGTAGCGGCGCAGCGACAATTGTGAAGCACACACCCAACACGATGATCGCGCACGCGGCCAACACGAGACCAACAAGCGCGCTCGCCGACGCCGTACCCGCGATCCCGATCTTCTCGAGCAACGCGCGGCCGGCAGATGTGAATGGCCGGAGAGCCAGCCCATGTCGGAGTCCGAGTCCAATCACGGCACCAATGGTGGCGGCGGCCGCCACCGTTCCCACTCGGAGTCCAACCGAAATTCGAGAATCACTCATCGCGCCGAAAGGAAACGGCCCCGGCGGAGTCGCTCAAGGGCATGTGGTCACCCGCCCGACCCAGTCGTCGACCCACACCACGGATTCGATCCCCGGGAAGCAGCTGAGGTTATCTGAAGGAACGCCTTGCTGGCGCTTCACCTAACCGTAATTTTTTCGTCATGACAACCACTGAGCGTCCAACCGCGACTGTACTCGTCGTCGAGGACCGGCGCGAAGTGCTCGACGTCCTCGAGCGCACGCTGTCCGACAACGGGTACTCGGTCCTGACGGCCGACGACGGCGACAGCGGACTGCAACTGGCCCTCGATCGCCGGCCAGACCTTGTCATTCTCGACATCGGTCTGCCCAAGCGGAGCGGACTGCACGTCGCACGAGAGCTCAGGAATCGGGCCTTCACCGCGCCCGTTCTCATGCTCACCGCGCGCGATACCGTATCGGACAAAGTCACCGGCCTCGACGCGGGCGCCGATGACTATCTCGCGAAACCGTTCGACTACGACGAGCTCCTCGCTCGCGTGAAGGCGCTCTTGCGTCGCGCCTCCATTCGCGCCGACGAGACGATGATGCGCGTCGGCGACCTGTCGATCGATCCGATCTCGCGCGACGTCAGCCGAGCCGGTCGCAAGCTCGCGCTCACGCAAAAGGAATACGCGCTCCTCGAGTACCTCATGCGGCACGCGGGCATTCCGGTCACACGTGAGCAGATCTCTGAGCAGGTGTGGAAGCAGCCGTTCGATCCCACCACGAACATCGTCGACGTCTACATCAACTACCTCAGAAAGAAGCTCGAGACCGACGGCGCGCCACCGCTCGTGCACACCGTGCGAGGCGTCGGCTACGTCCTTCGCGAGTCCGGATCCGGCGATACCTGACGATCGATCCGCGGCGATGAGCCACCGCGGAGTTGGCCGACCCGCACGGTACGGCCTGACAGCACATCAGCCGTTCGACGCCGCACCCGGTGCTCCCCATGCCTGGCACCGGCTCGCGTCGGATTGTGATCTGCCTCACACTCCGGCCGCCCGCGTCGCTCCACCGTTAGGGTGAACGTCCCAGCCCGACAGCTTAACGAGCACCCGCACCGGATCGTCTACCTCGACGACTATCAACCGCGTGCTGCTCATGCGAAGACGTCTCGTCACGCTCGCACTGCTCGCCTCAGGCGTCGCCGTCGTGTACGTGTCGGCGAGCTGCGCGTCGCCGGCCGCTGCCTCACCCGTCGCCGTACCCGCGAGCGCCAGCCCGCGCGAGCTGGATGCGAGCGAGCAGGTTGCGCAGGCACTGAGTCGACTGACATTCGGCGCGCGCCCGGGGGATGTCGACCGGGTGCGAGCCATGGGTGTCGACCGCTGGATCGACGCGCAGCTGCACCCGGAGCGGTTGAAGGATTCCGCGACGGACGCGTTTCTCGCGCAGTATCACACGCTGTCACTGAGCTCCGCCGACATCTACCAGCAGTTCCCCCCGGCTGCGCTGCTGCGCGCGGTCGCGCGCCGGGATTCGATGCAGCGATCCGGCCGCCCGACGCTGGCCGACACGATACAGCTGCTGCAGCAGGCGCGGCGCTCGAACCAGTTCATGGCCGAGCTGACGTCGTCGCGCGTCGCGCGAGCGGTGATGAGCGAGCGGCAGCTCCAGGAAGTCATGGTCGACTTCTGGGAGAATCATTTCACGGTCTTCGCCGGCAAGGGCCAGACGCGCTGGTATCTGACCTCGTACGACCGCGACGTCATACGCCCCAACGCACTCGGCCACTTCCGGAACTTGTTAGGCGCCGTGGCCAAGAGCCCGGCAATGCTCTTCTACCTTGATAACGCCCAGAGCGTGGCGGATAGCACGCGGAGCACGCTGCGCCCGCGCGCCGAGAACAGGGAACTGGGAACGGGGAACCGTGCCCGCGCGCGGCGGCAGTCTCCAGGTAGAGGAGCCTCTGTTCCCGGTTCCCAGTTCCCAGTTCCCGCCGCGCAGCGGCGGCCGCGCGGACTGAACGAAAACTACGCCCGCGAGCTCATGGAGCTTCACACGCTCGGCGTCGACGGCGGCTACACGCAGAAGGACGTGATCGAGGTCGCGCGCGCGTTGACCGGATGGAGCATCCGTCCGCCTCGGCGGCTCCTCATGCAGGCGCAGGACGCGCGTGTCCGACGGTTCGCGGAGCGGATGCCGGACGCTGGCGCCGGGGAATTCGTCTTCCGGCCACAGGTACACGACGCGGAAGCAAAGGTCGTCCTCGGCCACACGCTGAAAAGCGGGCGCGGCATCGAAGATGGCGACGAGGTGCTGGACATCCTGGCGCGCCACCCCTCCACCGCGAAGTTCATTGCGCGGAAGCTCGCGGTCCGGTTTGTGAGCGACCAGCCCCCGCAGGCGCTCGTCGACCGGGCGGCGGCGACGTACCTGCGGACGGATGGCGATATCCGCGAGGTCGTGCGCACCATTGTCACGTCGCCCGAATTCTTTTCGCGCGCCGCCTTCCGCGCGAAGGTGAAGTCGCCGTTCGAGGTCGTCGTGAGCACGATGCGGGCGCTCGACGCCCCGGCCGACCCGACACCGCGCACGGCGCAGCTCGTGGCCCGGCTCGGCCAGCCGATCTTCGGCCACCAGGCGCCGAACGGGTGGCCCGAGACGTCGGAACCGTGGATGAACACGGGCGCAATCCTGAACCGGATCAACTTCGGCATGGCTGCCGCCGCGAATCGCGTTCCGGGTGCCTCGCTCGACCGGTGGCCGGACGCGGCGAGACTGCGCGCCGCGCCCCGGGCCGAGCAGGTCGACGGCGTGATCGCGGCGCTCCTGGGCGGGCAGGCGTCGCACCAGACACGCGAGATCCTCACGACCGGCGTTCACCCGATGGTGGCCGGGGCGGCAGCGGACTCCTCGGCGTCGATGATCGCGAGTGCAGATAGCGGGTCGGATCCCGTGATGTCGGACGACGGTCCGCCCGCGCGACGGCGGCGCATCGGGGGCCAGGGTTTCGGCAACATCCCCGAGCTCACGGGCCTCGCGCAGGTCGTTGGCCTCGCGTTAGGCTCGCCCGAATTCCAGCGACGATAGCGCGGCGTGCCGCGCGTGATCCTTCACCATGGGTCGTCCCATGCAACGACGAGTGTTCGTGAAATCCGGTGCGCTGGCCCTCGTGACCATGGGCCTGAGCCCGCGCTTCCTGCGCCGCACGGCGTTCGGGATGGAGCTGCCAGGCGCGGCGAAGGGCAGGACGCTCATCTGCCTGTTCCAGCGCGGTGCGGCCGACGCGCTGAACGTGGTCGTGCCCCACGGCGAGACGTCCTACTACTCGCTGCGGCCCCGCATCGCGATCCCGCGACCGAGCGCGCGCCTGGCGAGCGGGCAGGCGGCCGTGGATCTCGACGGGTTCTTCGGTCTGCATCCGTCGCTCGAGCCGCTCGAGCCGCTCTGGGACCGCGGGCTTCTCGCGCCGATTCACGCGGTGGGGAGCCCGAGCACGACCCGCTCGCACTTCGACGCCCAGGACTACATGGAGTCCGGGACGCCCGACGTGAAGTCCACCCCGGACGGCTGGCTCAATCGCTACCTCGCGACCAAAGGCACGTGTGAGGAGTGCGCGTCAGGCAGCGTTAGGCGGTCGCCGTTCCAGGCGGTGGCGATGACCGACCAGACGCCGCGCATTCTCGAGGGGCCCGCGCCGGCGGTGGCGATGACGAGCCTGGAGGCATTCACCGTTCGGGCGGGCGGCACGTCCGTGGAGCAGATCGAGGCGCTCTATCGCACGGGGTCGAGCGATGTCGTGCATGCGTCGGGATCGGAGATGTTCGATGCGGTGAAGCTGCTCCGCGCGGCCAACCCGCAGCGGTACCAGCCGGAGAATGGCGCGGAGTACCCACGGTCGCAGTTCGGGCAGCGGCTTCGGGAAATCGCCCAGCTGATCAAGGCGGACGTGGGCATGGAGATCGCCTTCGCGGATGTCGGCGGCTGGGACACGCACGTGAATCAGGGCGGGGCGACGGGGCAGCTCGCGAATCGGCTGACGGACTTCGCGCAATCCATCGCGGCACTCGTCACGGACCTGGGCGACCGCATGGAGGATGTGGTGGTCCTGACGATGAGTGAGTTCGGTCGCATGGCGCGCGAGAACGGGAACGGTGGGACGGACCACGGCCACGCGGGCGCGATGTTCGTCATTGGCGGACGTGTGAAGGGAGGCAAGGTTCACGGCCGGTGGCCGGGCCTCGCCCCGGAGCAGCTCTACGAGGGCCGCGACCTCGCGCTGACGACGGACTTCCGGGCGGTGTTCAGCGAGATCGCGTCGAAGCATCTGGGGGCCGCGAGACTCGACGCCGTGTTCCCTGGCTATTCGTCGCACGCTCCCGTCGGGGTTCTCTAGCTACTGGCTGCTCGCTGCTGGCTGCTCAACGGCTTTACGGCCGGCATCGCGGTCTGGTCGGCGGGGCGTCGGGTTCGTCGGCGGAACGCGCTCTCAGTCGGCGCCGCCGGGCCACGGTGGTGCAGGTGACGTACCGTGGTGGTCAGGCCCGGCGATCGCTGCGACGCCGCGCGACGCCTCCTCACCCGACGCCCCGCCTCCGGCCGCGCTGGAGGCTGACCGCCGAGCGCGTGCGCTACCCGGGCTTGTTAGGCACGCACGGGCGGCGCTTCGCGCCGCGAGGGCCGATCCGGTCCGTGTGGCCCAGCGAGGACTTTCTGGGTCGAGCCGAGTGCCCGCGCCTGCGCCACGATGACCTCGAATTGCCCCGCGCCACGAATATCTAGAACTTGAAGATCTTCTTGAGCGCCGTGCCAAGCTTCGAGCCGAGGCCGATCACGAACGGCTCCGCGTCCGGCAGCTCGTAGTGCTGGTCGCAGACCTCGGTTGGCTCCGTGCCGGGCTTGAACCACTCCCGCTGCGTGAGCGGGCACCAGTCACTCGCGAGCATGCCCGTCTCCGCGTCGATCACACGCGGGACCATGCCCGCCGGCGGCAACCAGTCCGTGTCCGTCGCGCGCTCGCGCCAGCCCTGCTGGTAGAACTCCGCCCAGGCCGGCGCGGCGAGCCGACCACCGCTCGCATCACCGGTGATGCTGTGCGGCGCATCGTACCCGAACCAGAATCCCGCCACGAGCGACTTCGTGTACCCCACGAACCACACGTCCGCCCCGTTGTTCGTCGTGCCCGTCTTGCCGGCCACCGGCTGCGTGACGCCCGCGGCCCGGATCGCCGTGCCCGTGCCGCGATCCACGACCGAGCGCAGCATCGACGTCATCTGGAACGCGTCACGGGGGTCCATGACGGGCACCACGGCCGCCGCGTCCTGCGACCAGAGCACGCTCCCATCCGCGCGCTCGATGCGCCTAACGAGACGCGGCCGCACGCGCAGGCCACCGTTGGCGAACGGGGCGTATGCCGTCACGAGCTCGAACGGCGTCACCTCGAGCGCGCCAAGCGCAATGGCCGGGACCGGCGACAGCGGACTCGTGATCCCATTCCGGTGCGCCGCCAGGATCACACGCTGCTCGCCGATCGCCCGGCTCACGCGAACGGTCGCGGCGTTCGCCGATTTCATGAGCGCGCGTCGCATCGTCACGCGCCCGAGATACTCATCACCGTAGTTCGCCGGCGTCCAGATGCGTCCGCCCTGCTCGACCTCGACCGGCTCGTCATCGACCAGCGACGCCGGCGTGAACCCCGCGGCGAGCGCCGCCGCGTATACGAACGGCTTGAACGCCGAACCCGGCTGTCGATGCGCCGCGAACGCGCGATTGAAGCCGCCGCGCTCGTATTCTCGCCCGCCGACGAGCGCGCGGATGTCACCGTTCCGCGGGTCGATCGCGACCATCGCGCCCTCGATCGTCCCGCCGTTCCGGCCCGACCAGTACCGCGCTTCCTGCTGGATGGCCGCCGCCCGCCGCCTAACGGCTCGATCGCCGGCGCGCTGCGCGGCCAGGTCCAGCGTCGTGTAGACGACGTAGTCGGTCGACGCCTCGGGCTCCTTGAGCGCGCTCGTGACGGAATCCACGAGGCTGCGCACCGCGTCGAGCGCATAGGAGTCGTCGGGCTGCGGCGGCCGCCATTCGTTCTGGGCAACGCGCAGCGGCTCCGCACGAGCCGCCGCGAACCCGATGTCGTCGAGATAGCCCTCGCGTCGCATGAGCGCCAGCACGAGGTCGCGACGTGTCAGCGCGCGTTTCCGGTTGGCGCGCGGGGTGTACACCGACGGCCCTTTCGGGAGCGCCGCCAGCATCGCCCCTTCGGCGATCGTGACATCCTCGACACTCTTGCCGAACAGGTCGCGGCTCGCCGCCTCCACGCCGTACACCCCGTTGCCGAGGTAGATGACGTTGAGGTAGAGCGACAGGATCTGATCCTTCGTGAGGCTCTTCTCGATGAGGCGCGAGAGCCGGAGCTCCATGAGCTTCCGCCGCATGGTGCGCGACCCCACGAAATGCTCGGCGATGAACGTGTTCCGCGCGACCTGCATCGTGATCGTGCTGAAGCCTTCACGCACGCCGAGGGCACCGACGTTACGAGCGCCGGCCCGCAGGAGGCCGCGCCAATCGAGCCCGTTGTGGTCGTAGAAGCGCCGATCCTCTGTCGCGAGGAACGCCTCACGCACGTGTTTCGGGATCTTCTCGATCGGAACGTTGACCCGGCGGATCACCGTCAACCGGCCCATGAGCCGGCCCTGCCGGTCGAGGATCTTGCCGCCCTCGGGAGGCCGGAACGCGCGAATCTCCCCGGTCGTGGGGCAGCCGTTGAAGCCACATGTGCCGAGCCACACATCCATGGCGCCGACGCCCAGGATGGCCAGCGCGAGAGCTCCAAGCCAGGGCCACTGCGAGCGAAGCCAACGACGGGCCGGGATATCTGGATCGGGTCGCATTCGCTGCCGAAGCAGGCGCGCGCGATCCCGGACAAACGACGAAATGGACAAAGGCGTCAGCCGTGTAACGTCAGTCATATGACACCCCGCCCTTTCTGCAAAGTTTCGACCCCGGCAGTAGGAGAGCAGGTGCGGTTTTTCATGTCACATCGAGCATTCCGGTGTAAAATATCGGCGAGGTCGAGTACGCCACTGCCGCCAGCCGTTGCGCTCCGCTAGGGTTGTCGTCCTTCGATCGACCCGCCTCGGTTCCTCCACCACACAACAGGTTCGATGTTCCCCCGGTTCGCACTGTTCGGGTGCCTCGCCGCGTCGATGGCGGCGGGCCTCGCCGCATGCTCTCGCTCCACGGATTCGAGCGACGCCACGTCCGCCGCGCGCCCCGATAGCACCTCCCTCGCAAGCGTCGCCAGCCCCGGCGAGGCTGCACAGCCGACGGCGCCGAACGAGCTCGGTCGCATCCCGGTGTTCGAGTACCATCTCATTGTGGACAAGAACGGCCTGTACGAGCGTACACACGACGGTTTTCGGCGTGATCTCGAAACGATGTACGCGCGAGGCTACCGTCCCATCTCGATCGCCGAGTTGATCGACAAGAAGATCGACTTGCCAGCCGGGCAGTCACCGGTCGTGCTCGTATTCGATGACGCGTCGCCGTCGCAATTCCGCTACATCGAGAAGAATGGCCAGCTCGAGATCGACCCGAATTCCGCGGTCGGTATTCTCACCGCCTTCAACAGGCAGCACAGCGACTGGAGAAACCGCGCGGTTTTCTGCCTCCTGCCGGCGGCGCAGGCGGGCCGATCGTTCTTCGGCGACAAGGGAATCGAAGGCCAGAAGACCGAGTGGCGGTACAAGAAGGTCAAGTTCCTCGCCGACCAGGGCTTCGAGCTGTGCAATCACACGCTGTATCACGCACGCCTCGACCGCGCGGGCAATATGGTCGAGGAATTCATCGCGCGCGGGAACATGGCGATCGACTCTGCCGTGCCCGGCTACAAGGTTCGGACCTTGGCACTGCCGCTGGGCATGTGGCCGCAGAACCGTGAGCTCGCGAAGCGCGGCTCGTGGAAAGACAAGAACGGCCGCATTGTGACGTACGCCTACGACGCGATTCTCGAAGTGGCCGGCGGTCCGTCGCGAAGCCCGTACGACCCGCTGTTCAACCCGATGTCCATTCCCCGCGTCCAGGTAATCGGGGACTCGGCCGTCACGCGCACGCTCACCGCGCTGGAGAAGCGCGGGCAGCGTTATGTATCGGACGGCGACCCAAAGACCGTGGCCAAGCCTGTGACGACGGCGGCAGCCAAGGACTAGTTGCTCAGAACTTCCAGCCGCGCAGGGCGGTCAATGCAGTGGTGATCGCATCGACTTGCGATGGCTCCTGCGCGGTCTCGAGCAGCTGCTCGTAGGTCTCGATGGCGAGATCGAGCGCGTCGTAGTCCTGCTCGGCCCCCGCAACGGCGGTAGCGTTGTCGGCCAGCGCGGCCCGTGCGAGGTCGTCCGCCGGAAAGCGAGCGACCACCTGCTGCCACCTGGTCATTCGCTGCCTGGGGTCAGATTCCGAGAGGGCCCACAGGTGCCAGCCGCCTCGGTTGGACGCGTCGGCGGCAATGGCCCGGCTGGCGAGCTCACCGACCACGTCGGGACCGCGCCCCGCCAGCCAGTACGCGTTCGCGAGGATGACGAGGGCGCGGGCGTTGCCCGGCTGTGCCGCGACGATCTCCTCGTAGACTGGGGCAGCAACCTCGGGGATGTCCCGATAGGGCTCCACCGCAGCAATGAGCGCGTCGGGCATCGCGGCCCCGGCTATCTCTCTGAGCCGCGACCGCAGCGCCGCTGGATTGCCGTGATTCTGATACTCGTCCACCGCCGCGGCGATCTCAGCCTGGACGCTCGAAGTTGGGGGAAGCATGATCCGAATCTAGCGCCTGCTTGCGGCATCGCAGCCTGAATGGTCGGCGGGGTGCGGCCACGGACTTTCCACAAGCGGATCACCACCGCGCTTCGCGGGGTATTAGATTTTGCACACAGTCTGGCAGCAATCGGGCGCGGGTACCCGGGTCACATTGGTATCCCAACCCCGACTTCTTGCGCGAATCGCTTCAAGCTGCGATACTCGTAGAGGATGCCGGCGCGACGAACACGGCGCGGCCGGCAGGAGCTGCGGATACGGTGTGAAAGTCTCGGAAAGGTTCGAGACTTGCGTTCCTCTATCCGCGCGTAGAGAAGAAAGGTCGCCTGGCCGCGTGTGTGGTCCGCGCTCGTCGGCGACAGCAGGGGTTCGTGCGATGCTCGCACGACCGATCCCGTCTCTCAGGCAGCAATTCCGAACCGCACCCGACGTGCATCATTCGTGGCCTTCACGGGCTCGCATGCGCTTACGTGCGACCTCTTGATCCACAGGAGCACCGCGAGAACACACCGGCCCTGGAGCCGGAGTGACAACGCGAGAACACACCCCATAACGAACATCGTTGCATGACCGAACGCCGACGCCCTCATCGTCGTGGCGGCCGTGGCCCGCGCTCGTACAACCGTACGACCGCCGAGTCCAACGGCGAGCCGAACCCGTACCGCGACGGAGCCGAGACTCCAGTCGATGGCGATGCGCCAATCGATAACGCGCCTCCCCCGACGGTCTCGATCGCAACCGAGGACGCCCCCGCAGCGTCGCCCCCTCCCCCGCCCCCTCCTGAAGCTCCGTCGGCACCTGCGGCGGCTCCGACCTCAGCGGAATCGTCAGGCGAGATGAGAGAGCAGGAGCAGCGCGCTCCTCGCGAGGATCGAGGTCCCGACCAGCGGCCTCCACGCGAGCATCGCGAGCATCGGCACCACCACCGCGAGCAGCGCGGCGACCGGAACGAAAACGGCGCCGGAGGCCGGCAGAACAACCCGCAGTTCAACGGCAATGGCCGGCGCAACCGGCGTAACCGGGGCCGCGGTCGCCAGCGGGACCATCAGCAGCACCAGCCGCCGACCCCGATCGTCGCCGACAGCGAAACGCAGGGTTGGTTCGATCCCTCGCGCGACGGTGGCTTCGTTCGGCGAGCTGCGAACAGCTACCTGGCGGAGCCGGGCGATGCCTACGTGGCGCCGCATCTCGTCAGGCAGTATGGCCTGCGACGTGGCGACACGATCGTGGCGAGCACCGGCCGCGATCATCGCGGACGCAGCGCTGTCGTCGAGCTGCTCAAGATCAACGACCAGGATCCGGCGCTCGCGACTCGCCGGCCGGATTTCGGCTCGCTCACCGCGACCTACCCGGATCGCAAGCTGTTTCTCGAGACCGGGCGTCCCGCGAAGGGTGGTCCGGAGCTGACGCGGCGCGCGATCGACCTCATCGCGCCGATCGGCTACGGCCAGCGTGCCCTGATCGTCGCCCCGGCTCGCGCCGGAAAGACGATGCTCCTCCACGCGATCACCGAGGGGATCGCGATCAATCATCCGAACGCGACGCTGCTCATCCTCCTCGTCGATGAACGTCCCGAAGAGGTGAGCGAGGCCATCTCGTGGGGCGTCGGCGAGGTGATCGCGTCGAGCTTCGACCAGCCGGCCGATCGGCACGTCGAAGTCACCGAGATGGTGCTCGAGCATGCCCGCCGCCTCGTCGAGATGGGCAAGGATGTCGTGATCGTGCTCGACTCGCTCACGCGTATGGCTCGTGCGCACAACACGGCGGAGCGTGGTACCGGTCGTACGCTGTCCGGCGGTCTCGACTCGTCAGCGATGGCGAAGCCGAAGGCGTTCTTCGGCTCCGCGCGTGCGGTCGCCGCGAAGGACGGCGGCGGCTCACTCACGATCATCTCCACGGCGCTCGTCGAGACGGGCTCGCGGATGGACGACGTGATCTTCGAGGAGTTCAAGGGCACCGGTAACTGCGAGATCAAGCTCGACCGCTCTCTCGCCGAGAAGCGCATCTTCCCCGCGTTCGACATCGCAACGAGCGGGACGCGTCGCGAGGAGAAGCTCTACAAGCCCGAACAGCTCGACGCGGTGTACACGCTCCGTCGCGGACTCCAGCAGATGCCGCCGCAGGCGGCAATGGAGTGGCTGATCAAGAGGATAGCGAATACTCCTAACAACGATGCGTTGTTAGCGGGACTCTAAGGCAAGCCGGGGACGGGGGACGGACGACGGGCGACGGTTAAAGAGCGGGAACCCTCGGGAGACATCTCGCAGTGAGATGAGCCTCCCGAGGGTTCTCGTTTTTTTTGCCGTCGCCCGTCGTCCGTCCCCCCGTCCCCCTTTCACGGCCCAGCCTTTGCTTTAGCGCCGGTACGATGCGTATTCGCCCATTCACTTCCGCGCTCGGAGTGATCGCGGCGCTGCTGGGCACGGGTCGCGCAATCGCAGCACAGCGCGCGCAACAAAACGATCAAAGCGAGCGGCCTGAAGTCAGATCCTTGACGTTGAGCGGCGTCCGGTCGGTGGACCGTGACGAGCTGCAGCAAAGCATCGCGACGTCGGCCTCGCACTGCAAAAGCTTTCTCCTGTACGCATTCTGTCCGCTCAGTCACTCGAGCAGCATCTGGGAGAAGCGCTACCTCGACCGCACAGAGCTCAGGCGCGATGTGCTCCGGATTCGCGTGTTCTACTGGATCCGCGGATTCCGGCAAACCACGGTCGACACCACGGTCGACGAGCGAGGCAGCGACGAGGTAGCGGTCACCTTCAAGATTGTCGAGGGAGCGCCCACGCTCGTCCGCGACGTTCGCATCCGTCAGATCGATTCGGTGCTGACGACCGCGCAGATCAACCGCGTCGTCGAGTTGAAGAAGGGTGAGCCGCTCAATCTGATCAAGCTCGATTCCACCGTCGCACGCCTCCGCGCCGCGCTGCAGGACCGCGGCTACGCCGATGCCCGAGTCGATACGGCCACGGCCGTCGACACCGCTGCCCATGCGGGGGAGGCGACGATCACCATGAATCCACGGTGGCTCGTGCACGTGGGGCCGATCGGGATCGAGGGCAACAGGGACGTGTCGGAGCGGACCATCCGAAACTCGCTGAGCTTCAAGACCGGTGACCTGTTCCGCCGCGTCGATCTCGCCACGAGCCAGCGCAGGCTGTACGAGTCGGGGCTGTTCCAGCGCGCGTCGATCGCCGCGTTGCGGGTGCGCGACACGACCGAGGCGGCGCTCGAGCGCGCCGCGGCGAGGCGCGACAGCGTTCGGGCGATGCGAGACAGCGCGCGCGTGACAACCCCCGACTCGCTCGGCCAGCGGCGCGCGGTCGGCCGCACGGAACGCGACACCATTCGCGGGATCGAGATCAACGTCGCCGAGGCCCCGCCGCGCGTTTCGCGCGTGAGCGGCGGGTTCAACACGTTCGACTTCGTCCAGGTGGACGCGCGCTTCACGCACAACAATTTTTTCGGTGGCGCGCGCCGGCTCAACGCCGTCACGACGTTAGGCAACCTGTTCGCCAAGCAGCTCAATGGAAGCGCGATCGGCGGCCTGATCCGGTTCGAGGACGTGACCGAAGACGTGACTGGCGACGCCAACGAGTTTCTCCGCCCGACGTACAACGCGAGTCTCGACCTTACCCAGCCGTGGCTGTGGTCGCCGCGGAACTCGGGCGGGCTGGGGATCTTCGCGTACCGCCGACTGGCGCCAGGCGTGTTCGTCGAGCGGGGGGAGGGTGCGAACATCTCGTTCACGCGCGAGGTGGCGGACCGCGTGCCGGTCAGCATCTCGTACCGGTTCGAGCTCACCGGCGTCGCCGCCAGCGACGTCTACTTCTGCGTCAACTATGGCGTGTGTGACCTCCAGACGATCGCCGCCCTGAAGCAACGGCAGCGGATCGCGCCGATCGTCGTCACCGCGAACCTGAACCGCGCGAACGACCCGCTCGAGCCTCGGCGCGGGTATACGTCGCAGCTCCGGCTCGAGCATGCGTCGGCATACACCGCGTCGAGCTTCAGGTACAACAGCATCTACCTCGATGGCGCGGCCTACCGCCCGGTCGGCAACCGTTCGGTGCTGGCAGCCCACGGCCGCGTGGGCTGGGTACGTGCCCTGTCGAGCACAAGGCTCGCGACGAGCTCGGGGCTCGACGTCAGTGGTGACATCCTCCATCCGAGAACGAGGCTCTACGCGGGCGGAGCGCGGTCGGTGCGCGGGGTCGGCGAGAACCAGCTCGGGCCGCGCGTGCTGACGGTCCCACCCACCAAGCTCCAGCAAATCTGCCCGGAGTTGACGGGGCTGTCCGTCGTGGACTGCGATCTCTCACGTCCCGACTCCGCCGGCAACCACCTGGCCGATCGGGACTTCATCCCGCGCCCGTTAGGCGGCCGGGCCCTGCTGGAGGGGAGCGTCGAGTTCCGGTTCCCGGTATGGGGTAACCTGTTCGGCGCAACCTTCCTCGACGGCGCAGTGCTCGGACAGGGGTCCATTGAGACCGCCGCCAAGGGCGCAGGCGCGCTGACCCCCGGGGTGGGCATCCGATACATATCGCCGGTTGGCCCGATCCGCGTCGACGTGGGGCTCAACCCGTCTCGCGCCGATGACCTGCCGGTCGTCACGCAGGTGCTGGGGCCAGACGGCCAGCTCCGCATCGTTCAGCTCAAGGACGACTGGAGGTACAACCCGACCAAGGGGGCGTCCGGTATCACCGGCATGGTACGCCGCCTAACGTTGCATCTGTCGATCGGGGAGGCGTACTGACATGGCCCGTCGCATTCTGACGATCGGCGCCGTGATCGTGGTGGTGCTGGTGTCATTCGCTCTCGCGGGGCTGCTCGTCTTCACGAACACCGACTACGGCCGCGAGCGTGTCCGCACGTTCGCACAGTCCGCCGTTCAGGGCGCGGCCAAGCATGGCGTGGTGCGGCTCGGCCGCGTGAGCGGAAACCTGCTCGAGGGGTTCACGATCGCGAACGTGTCGATCAAGGACTCGACTGGCGCGCCATTTCTCGTCGCGGACACGGTCAGCCTGCACTACGGGCTGCTGGCGCTGGTCCGCAAACGACTCGAGCTCTCCGACGTCAGGCTCGTGCGACCGCTGGTGGTCCTGGATCGCCCGCCGGGCGACAGCTCCGTCTGGAACTACAAGGCCATCTTCAGGAGCGACAAGCCCGAGACGTTGCGGGACACGACCAAGATGGCGTTCGGCGACTGGATCGTGCTGCGCGACGTCACCATGCTCGATGGCCACATCGTCATCCGCTCGCCGTGGAAGCCGAAGGCGGAATTGACGGTCGCGCAGCGTGATTCCGCAATCAAGCTGGCGGTCGCGGGCAAGGAGCGTGTGGTCGTGGTGTCTCGCGACAGCGGCTATCAGAAGGTCATCGAGTTCCGCTCGATGAACGCCGCGATCCCCTATCTGCGGCTCAACCATCCGGACACGAAGGTTCGCCGGCTGGAGATCGCGAAAGCGTCCGTCGTCGCCCTGCCGTTCCACCCGCCGGCTGCCGTCGTCAACAACTTCGTCGGCACGCTGGACTTCACCAGCGACTCGATCTGGTTCAAGAACACGCACGTCTGGATGCCGGGATCGAAGGCGGCCGGCGACGGACGCTACAACTTCGACAACAACGATTTCGACCTCATCCTGCGGGGTCAGCCTGTTTCCTTCGCCGACGTCCGGTTCATCATGCCGCAGATGCCGGCCCGCGGCGAAGGCACGCTGGACTTCCTGCTTCGCTGGCGCGGCGATACGTCGACATACATCGCGCGGAAAGCCGACATCCGCATTGATTCGGCGCGAGCCGGCGGAGACTTCGCGATCTCCATGGTCGGGGACAGTCTGTGGTTCCACGACACGGACGTTCGGTTCTCGTCCGTGGACACGCACCTGATCGAGCAGATGGTCCCCGGCTTCGAGATTCCCCGTCACGGCCTGCTAAGTGGCAACGCCAAGCTCGATGGCCCACCGGGACTCATGAACGTCGATGGGGCAGTGGCGTTCGACGACGCGCGCTATGGCCGCAGCCGAGTGGTCGCGAAAGGCGCGGTGGGCACCACGGGCCGTGGCGTTAGGTTCCGCGAGATGGACCTGACACTCGATCCCGTGCAAGTCGGTATGGCGCGGACCTTCATGGCGACGCTGCCGATCGGTGGCGCCGTTCGCGGATCGGCGAGACTCGACGGCGAGACCGACCGCCAGCTCGCCGTGCGCACCGACCTGACGCACACGGACGCCGGACTGCGGTCTCGCATCGCGGGCAACGCCACGCTGCGGCCAGGCAAGACACCGTGGATGGACGTGGACGCACGACTGCTCCCACTGTCGCTGACCGAGATCGGGAAGTTCGCGCCTGCTGCCGGGCTGCAGGGTGCGGCGGCGGGGCCAGTCCGCGCGACGGGCGACCTTCGCAACCTGACGATCGATGCCCGGCTCGCGCTCGCGGGCGGCGGCACCCTCAACGCGCGCGGCACGGTCGATCTCGCGAGCAAGGACAAGGGCTACGATCTCAACGCCGAGATGCGCGTATTCAACGCGAAGAGCGTCCTGGCGAAGGCGCCGGCAACGTCGCTCACCGCCACGGCGTTCGCGCGTGGCCGTGGCATTGACCCGGCGAACATGCAGGCAACCTTCGGCGCGAACCTCGCCACGTCCACCATCGACACCGTCGCGATCGACTCGGCGCTCGTTCGCGTCTCGACGGCGCGTGGCATGTTGCACGTCGACACCGCGACGGTCAGCGGTCCGCACACGGTGCTGGCGGTTGGCGGAACGTTCGGGCTCGCCTCCGGGCAGAGTGGCGAGCTTCGGTACACCGCGTTCGTGGATTCGCTGGGCGCGCTGAACCGGTTTTTCCCGGCGGCCGACACGGGCGTTGTGGTACCGCGCCCGCGGGGATACGCGCGACTCGCCGCGCAGGCACGCGCGGACTCTGCGGCGGTTGCGCGCGCAACGGAGATCGAGCGGCTTGCGACTGGTGCTGCCGCACCACGTCTGGGACCGATCCCTGCGCCCCCGGCGCCCGTGCGTCGCGACTCCACAGCCGGGACCATTCGCGCCGCCGGCGTCGTTCGCGGTGGGATCAAGGGCTTCGACGTGCGCGGCCGAGCCGGTCTCCAGGACATCGTGTTCCGCGGGAACACGTTGCGTCGAGGGCGATTCGAGTACGCGTGGCTCGGCGCGATGACACCCAGGTCGTCGATCGCGGTGGGGGCGTCGCTCGACTCCGCGCGCGCCGGTGGGTTCGCGCTGGATAGCGTAGAAATCCGCTCCTCGTATCACGAGTCGGCAGGCAGCGTCGCGCTCGGGATCTTCCAGAAGTCGGGGGAGGAGTACAGCACGGGTGGTGACTTCGTCCTTCACAAGGACCACAATGAGGTCCACCTGCGCAATCTGGCGCTGCGCTTCGACAGCACGCGCTGGGTGGCCTCGCACCCGTCGGCGATTCGCTGGGGATCGGGCGGCATCTTCGTCGACAAGGTCGAGCTGAAGAACGGGAAGGACGGGCGGGTCTTCGTCAACGGGAACATCCCGCCGGAGGGCGTGGGCGGGCTCGACATCGTCATCGAGAACTTTCAGGCGGCCGATCTCGCGGCGCTGACCCAGACGGACCTGGACTACCGCGGTCTCATCAGCACGACGGCGCGCATCGAGGGGACGACGGGGGCACCGCGCATTCGCGCCGCGTTAGGCGTCGCGGACGCCACGTACGGTGGCACCAGAGTGCCCGACGTGCGCCTCACCGCGACGTACGCGTCCCCAGCCCTGGTCGTGCACCTCGAGGCCGAGGACGGCGGGCGACGGGTCGTTTTCGCCGATGGCCGGATCCCGATGAACCTCGGCTCCGGGGCGGGCGAGCTCCTGCCCGATGCACCGCTCGCAATCGACGTCACCTCGGAAGGCCTGCCACTCGACCTCGCGTCACGGTTCACCGACGCCATCGACGATGTCCACGGACGCGCATTCGGCGTGGTTCGCGTGCGCGGGACGACGCGACACCCGACGACAGCGGGCGCGTTGGCGCTGCAGAACGGGTCGGTACGCCTCGTGGCGACCGGGACGCGCCTAACGAACGTGGCGGCGTCCTTCCGGATGCTCGCCGACACCATCATCATCGACTCGATCGCGGCGCGGGCCGGCGGGCCAATCGTCGCTCGAGGTGGTATCGGGATCAAGACGCTCAGCCAGCCGTCATTCGACCTGACGCTCAGCGCCGACAACGCGCGCGTGCTGGACAGCGACCAGGGTACGATTCGGGCGGACGCGAACCTCGAGGTGAAGGGGCCGTTCAACCGGACGAACATCACGGGGCACGTCACCGTGCTGAATGGCGTCATCGTCGTGCCGGAGTCGGACAACAAGCAGGTCATCAGCACGCACGATCCGGCGCTCTTTCAGGTCGTCGACACCGCGCGCACCGACGAGCCGGACGCCGAGCTGGTCCAGCAGTCGCCGCTCCTGGCCAACCTGCGAATGAACGTGACGCTCGATGTGGAGCGTGACACCTGGGTGCGCACGAGCGCAGCCAATGTCGAGATCTATACGCCGCCCGACCGCCCACTGGCCATTCGCATGGACCGGCGCCGTCAGTCGATTGTGCTCGACGGCGAGGTCGCCACGGATCGCGGCGAGTACGAGTTCCTCAGCAAGCGCTTCCAGGTTCAGCGCGGGTCCGCGGTATTCGTCGGGACACAGAAGCCGGACCCGAGCCTGCAGGTCACGGCTGAATATGAAGTCCAACTCGCTGCGAGCCAGGCAATCAACATTCGCGTGCAGATCGGTGGAACGTTGAGCAGCCCGCGAATCTCGCTCGACAGCGATGCGCAGCCGCCGCTGTCGCAGTCGGATCTGCTCAGCTACCTCGCATTCGGTCGGACGTCGAGCTCGTTGCTCCAGTTCGGCGGGTCATCGCTCGCCGGTGGTGGCGGCGGGACCGGCCTCGCCGGCACCGGCGCGCAATTCGTGACGCAGCAGCTTGCGGCCGTTGCGCTCGGCGTGTTCATCGACCAGTTCGAGGCTTCGGCTCAGCGTTCGCTCGGCGCGGCGTACGTGAATGTCACGCCGGCGGATCTCTACACCGAGCTCGCGCAGAGCGGCCAGCTCGCCGGGTTCTTCAAGGGGACGCAGGTCGAGGTCGGGAAGTACACGGACCCGAATACGTTCGTGGCCGTGAACGCGCGACTGAGCTCGTTCGCGAGCAACCCGAACGACCGCGCCGTTCCGGGCATTCGCATCAACCGGCGCATGGGCAAGGGCTTCGCGCTGGACGCGAGCTTCACGCCCCGGTATGTGCCGCAAGCTCCATCGCTCGAGGTGGTCACGCCGAAGAGTGTGGGAGTGTTCGGGACATTCCTCTCTCGGGAATGGAAATTCTGACAGCAGCTGCGGGCTGCGTGCGGCTGCTGGGCTGGTAGCCGACGCTGCGCGCTACTGCCGCGTGCTGCGAGCTGCTGCTGTTACCGCCGGCTGTCATTCCGAGCGGGGCGAGGAATGACGCGCCCGTTTCGCCGTCGCCCGTCGCCCGTCCCCCGTCGTCCGTCCCCCGTCCCCGGCAGTCGCAGTCGCCAGTCGCCAGTCGCCAGTCGCCAGTCGCCAGTCGCCAGTCGCCAGTCACGAAACCATCGCAGACAGCCAGTTGTCTCATCAGTGTCCATTCCACACTGATTCCATATGCGCTACCGTCTGCTTTCAGGGGTTCTCGTAGTCGTCACCGCAACCCAGGCGTTCGCACAGCGGTCGCGAAGCGCGGAGCACTGGCTCGACGACTGCCGCAGCGGACGCTACTCGGGCGACCGCGACCGCGAGCAGTACTGTGATGTGCGCGAGCAGACCATTCCCGCCCGCTCGCAGCTCCGTGTGGATGGGCGTGAGAATGGCGGCATCAAGATCATCGGATCGGACCGCAAGGACATCCTCGTCATCTCGAAGATCCAGGCGCAGGCCGGCTCGGAGAACGATGCCAAGGAGATCGCCAACGAGATTCGCATTGACGTCGGTGATGAAATTCGCGCCGAGGGGCCGTCGAAGCGGTGGCGGTCGTCGTGGTCCGTCAGCTACGAGATTCAGGTACCGCGCAAGATCAACCTCGACCTCAGCGCGAACAACGGCGGCATCTCGATCGAGAACGTCGACGGGCGGTTGGAGTTCGAGACGACGAATGGTGGCGTGTCGCTCACAGACGTCGCGGGCGACGTGCGCGGGTCCACGACGAACGGGGGCGTCGACGTCGAGCTGGCCGGCGACCGGTGGTCGGGCCAGGGGCTCGACGTCCAGACGACGAACGGCGGCGTGGACGTGGCGATCCCGGCGACCTACAACGCGCGACTCGAGACCGGCACGGTGAACGGCGGGATGGACATCGGGTTCCCGATCACCATCCAGGGACGCATCAACCGCCGCCTAACGACGCAGCTCGGCTCGGGCGGCCCGCTGGTGAGGGTCATGACGACCAACGGCGGCGTGACGCTCCGTCGACGGTGATCGGATTGCGGCGGCGGTCACGGGATGGCGCCGGCCGTTCCGCTCCGCCGCGGGTCGGCACCGGCGGTCACCGTACCCATGCCTAACGAAATAGCGGCCCCGTAGCCCATTCGCGGCTCGCCGGCCAGCGAGATCACATTGAGCGTGTACCCCATCTCGCGGAGACGCCGCAGCGTGGCTGGGGCGAAGCCGCCTTCCACGTCGACGACGAATTCCCGGCGCGCACCTGTCGTGCGCCCCTGTGGCAGAAACCGCGGAAGCTCGAGCGCCTGCTGCGGCGTCAGGCCGAAGTCGAGCACCCCCACGAGCGTCTCGTAGACCGCCGACGTGATCCACGCGTTCCCGGCCGCACCCACCGCGAGCACCGGGCGCCGCGCGCTTCCCGTACCCTCGAAGACTATTGTTGGCGCGAGCGTGCTCCCGTGCCGCGCGTACGGGAGTCGTGCACCGTACTGCGACGGGTCGGTGCCATACGACGTGAGCTTGTCGTTATAGATGAACCCGAGGCCGGGCGCGACGTAAAAGTTCCCGCCCCACGTACCGAGCGTCTGTGTCACGGCGACGACGTTGCCGTCAGCGTCCGCGACAGTGAACGCCGTCGTGCCCGACGAGTGACAGGCTCGGACTTCGCGCGCATGATCGGCGGCGTTCTCGCACCCAAAGCGTCCCTCGAGCGCGAGGTCGGGCGAGCCGGCACCGTCCCCGTTCTGGCTGCCGTCCGTCGCCGGCTTCCGATCGGCAGCACATGCGAGCGTGTCGCCTCGGAACGCGTCGGGCGTGAGCGCGTGCGCGGGATCGAAGCAGCGCCAGCGAGCCCGCGCCGTGTCCTTGTTCACGAACGGTTCCACCGTCACGGGCCAGAGTCCCGGATCCGCAATCCGGTTGCGCGCGGATGGCGTTAGCTGCCAGGCAGCGATCATGGCGTGAGCAGTCGCCGGATCGTCGGTGTAGACGTGTGGCGATTTCCACAGCTCCAGCAGGTTGAGCTGCGCCGAGAGCGTCGCGCCGCCCGATACCGGTGGCGCGCTCGAGTAGATCGTGTAGGCGCGATACGTCGATGTGACCGGCTCGCGATTGGCCGCGAAATAGCGAAGCAGGTCCGTCAGCCGCATCGCGTTCCCCTTCCCGCGCAGATCGGTGACGATCCGGCGCGCGACTTCGCCCTTGTAAAACCCGTCGGCACCACCCTTCGCGATCTGCTCGAGCGTCCAGGCGAGGTCCGCGTTGCGCAGCGTGTCGCCCGCGTGCAGCGGCTCGCCGTTGCGGAAGTACAGTGCCCGGCTCGACTCGTACTTCGCAAAGTGGTCACGCTCGACTGACAGCGTGGTCGCGAGACCATCACTCACCACAAACCCGTCCTTCGCCGCGCGAATGGCCGGCCCGAGCAAGTCTGCCCACGGCACCTTCCTGCTGCCGAACTGCTTCCACGCCGAGTACATGCCGGCCACGGTGCCCGGCACGTTCGCGAGCACGGGGCCGTCCTCGGGGTAGCGGCCGTCGGTCAGGAGCGCCGCGTTGGCGAGCGTGGCCTCCTCGGGCACACGGGACATGAACTCGATGAGGGCCGGGTGCTCGGCTCCGCGGGTCTGGATCAACATCTGGCCGTAGCCGCCCGGTCCGCTGGCGTCGGGCTCGACCACACCTAACGCGAACGAGACGGCGACCGCGGCGTCGACGACGTTGCCGCCCTTCCGGAGGATCGCCAGCCCGGCCGCAGTCGCCACGGGATGCGCGCTCGACACGGCGGCACGGCCCGACGCGGGCTCGCGCAGCGGCGGTCGCTCGCGCAGCATGGCGTAGATGACGTCGTCGAGCGCCGCGTCGGTCGTCGCGGCAAGCGCCTGCGGCCGGTACCTGTCTCTCATCGCGGTCCAGCGCTGGCGGCGCGCCCCGGCTTCGGGGGTCGCGAAGTAAAGCTCCGCCGAACGGGCCCAGACCCGGTCGAACGCCTCGGCGTTCCGATCGCGTCGCGGCCGCTCCGCGGCGATGCGGTCCTCCGTGAGGGCATCGTCTGGCGCGTTAGGCACGGCGACGGTCCACAGGCGACCGCCGCCGGCAAGGGTTTCGGCAACGTCCCGATCGGCGATGCGAGCGGGGTCGCCGTTGTACCCCGGCGGATCGGCCCCGAGCTCCCCGAGCGTCAGCGCCCGTCCGCTCGGGGCCCAGGCGGGCGCGGCGTGTCGAGTGCTCACGAGATTTGCGTACCGACCATCCGCGGCCGCGATGTACACTCCGGCGCGCGATCCGCCGGTCGTGAACGCGAGACGGTCACCCCGAGGCGACCAGGCGGGCCGATCCACGTCGCGATCCGCAATCACCACGCTGTCCGCCGCCCGGGCGGAGTCACCGGCGAGGGCGCGGACGCGCAATCGTCGGCCAGTCTCCGTCACGGCAACGTAGGCGACCCTTGCCCCGTCGGGCGACACCGCCGGCCAGCGTTCCGCAACCTGACCTCGCGTAAGGCGCTGCTCGGTCCCATCGCGCGCGCGCGACCAGAGGCGGGCCGTCGCACCGCGGCCCCGGACGAAGATGATGCGGCCATCGTTGCCGGCCGATGGTTCTCCGTCGGGCTCCGGTGAGGTCGTCAGCCGCTCGGGCTGGGGCAACGCTGCCGAGCCAGGGGCACTCGTGGGTACCGCGATGCGCCAGAGGTCGAATCCGCCAGCGCGGTCGGACGAGAACACGATGCTGGCGCCGTCTCGCGCCCATGTCGGCTGGCGGTCCCAGGCCGGGCCGCTCGTGAGCCGAGTCCAGGCGCCGGCATTCGCGGCTTGGACGTAGAGATCGCCGTCGATGGAGACGACGAGGCGACCGTCAGCCGCGTAAGCCGGGTCGCGTGCGCCGCGGAGACCGGAGTCGGCTGCAGCCGGCTGCTGCAGAGCGAGCACGAAGAGCGCGAGAACCATTCGGCAAGGCGAAGTCGGGTTGCGGTGCAACGGCGAATCGCCGGAGGATGGCTAGCGGGCAGCGGGTTTGTCGATGGCAGGACACGATCTCGATGTACCGGCCGGGTACCCCGCTCGACGCCTGCGCGCAACGAGCCGAGTTGTTTCACCACGGAGGTCAGAGAGGTCACTGAGAACGACAATGGCAACAACATTGAACCGCGGAGATCGCAGAGGACGCCGAGAAACCCGTTGAACATTGGTGACACCGCGAACTCCGCGTCCTCTGCGGTTCAGTTATTTTCTCGGTAACCTCCGTGATTCAATTGCTCTTCTCCGCCCAGGTAAAGGCTTGCTCGGTACAGGCCGGTGGGACTATCGCAAAACGGCAATGGGATCGGCTTTCGTCGCGCGGTGCACCGGAACCAGGAGCGCCGCCGTAGCGCACAGGCACAACAACACGGCGGCCGCACCTAACGCGATCGGGTCGAACGGCCGGACCGAGTACAACAGCTCGCCGATCGATCGCGACACGGCCACCGTCCCGGCAGCGCCCGCTGCGAGCCCGACGAGCATCCACACGCCGCCCTGACGCAGCACGAGACCGGCGATCGCCGCGCGGCTCGAGCCGAGTGCCACGCGGACGCCGAACTCGCGCTCGCGCGCCGCGGCCATGCTCGCGAACATTGCGTACACCCCCACCGAAGCGAGCACGAGGGCGAGCACGCCGAATGCGATCATGAGCACGACCGGAAGTCGCCTGCCCGAGAGGCGATCGGACATGATGTCGCCGAGCAGCTTCCCGTCGTGCATCGCGAACGCCGGGTCGAGCGCGGCAAGCTCGCGCTGAACCGGCTTCACGAGCGCGAGCGGATCACCGCTCGTGCGAAGCAGCAGCAGCCGCGTGCCCCACGGGTCCTGGCGGCTCGAGGCATAGGTCATCGGTTCGGGCTGGACGCGCGCGGGGTCGGCTCGGACATCGCCCACGACGCCGATCACCTCCATCCAACGCATTCCCTCGTTAGGCCCGAGCTTGATTCGCGCGCCGACGGCGCCTCCCGTGGGCCAATACCGTCGCGCCATGGCTTCGCTGATCACGATCGTCTGGGTCGCGCCGGGCCGATCCTGCGGCCCGAACGTCCGCCCTTCGCGAAGCGGAATCCGGAGTGTCTTGAAGTAGTCGTCGGAGACGCTCTGGTAAGCGATGAACGGTTGACCCTCGCCCGCGGGCCACGTGACTCCTTCGATGGACAGGCCGTTTCGGTTCATGTTGGGCGCCGGCAGCTCGCCCGTGCTGGCGACGTTGGAGACGCCGGGAAGCGTTCGCAGCCGCTCCTCGAGGCGCTGGAAGAACTGCACGCGCGCATCCGCCCCGTTGTATGCGTTGGATGGCACCTGCACGGCAACCGTGAGCACACTGTTGGGGTCGAAGCCCAACGGAGCAGTGGCCATGGCCCACAGGCTTCGCACGAGCAGGCCGGCAGCCGCAAGCAGACTCACACACAGCGCAATCTGCCCCGCGACGAGCAGACCGCGCACGCGCCGAGTGGGTCGGCTCTCGCTCGTGCCGCGATTTTCGTC
>DASUGD010000266.1:0-11232 GCA_036274195.1 Gemmatimonadaceae bacterium
GCCGCGCCACCACAGCGCGAGCGCGGCGCCGGGTCGGTCATGGGTGCGCCGTGCGATGGCGATCGCGGTATCCAGCACTGCGGCCGATCGCACATAGTCACCCGTTGCTGCCACGAACGCCCCCAACATGGAGAGACAGAACGTCTCGCGCCGCGGGTCTCCCGCCCGACGGGAGAGCGCAAGGCCGCGCGTGGCTTCCTCGCCGGTCCGCATATTCCCTTGCAGTGCCAGCACAGCGGCCCGCACACACCGCCCCTCGGCAATGAGCGCGAGCTCGCGCTGTGGCACGAGCGCGAGCCCACTGTCTACAACCGGAAGCGCAACGGCAGCCGTTTCGTGCCGCAGCCGCGCGATCGCGAGACCGAACAGCGCATGCGCCAGCGCCGCGGAATCGTTGGCCGAGCGAGCCGCCCGGGCTGCGGCGACGAACCACGCCGACGCCGTGTCGAGCGGCGCGCGATAGAGCCGGGATTCCGCCTGGCCTAACGCGGCCCAGGCGGCGTATGCCGACCCGCGAGGCGCTCGAGCCGCGGCCAGCTCGTAGAGCCGATCGGCACGCGCGTAGTCGTAGGTCAGTCGCGCGGTAGTCGCGAGGCCAAGGAGCGCGCCAACGTTCGACGAGTCGCGAGCGAGCGACGCGTTCCACCGGGCAATGGCCGGGCCCGTGCTGTCGATTTCGACGGCGTGCGTCGCCTGGCGAACGATGTCACCGGGACGATCCGCCGCGACGACCGCCTGCAGGACTAGCACCGCGGGTAGCGCGAGCTGCACGCCGCTGAGCTCCGGCCATGAGGACGTACGATCGGCCGGCTTCGGCCGTGGCAAGACGCGACCGTCTTCGGGAACAGCGTACCGAGCCGTACGCGAGGCGTCAAGCCGGCATCGCGCCGACAGGCGAGAAGGAAATCACGATGGGCGCATCATCCGGATGAATGCGACCACCATGAGGACCGTATGACTCGTTCACTCCTCGCTCGGACGCTCACGTGCGTCATCGCATGTGCCGGGCTGTCGATCTTCACCCGCGGCACTGCCGCCCAGATCATGTCCGCACCCGCCGCACCTAACGCCGCCTCCGGCAGCGCGCTCGCCGACTGGAACATCACCTACAAGATGCCCGCCAACTGGCGCGTCGGGCAGACGATCGGTCGTCTGCAGATGATCGTGTCGAACACCGACGCCGGCATGATCTTCCTCGCCCCGGGCATGTACGCCACGCCGCAGGACGCGATCAACGACCTCAGCGTGTTCTACCAGCAGATGCAGATGCAGGCGTACCCGGTCGAGCAACCCGCAATGGGAACGATCGCCGGGCTACAGTCGATCACCGCCATGTACGCGAGCGCGGATCAGATGGGACGCATGGTACAGGGACGGTACATCGCGCTGCTCACGCCGCACGGTACCGGTGTCAGCCTGCTCGCCATGACGACACAGGACAAGATGCCCGCCCTGCGTACGACCCTCGACCAGCTCGCGGCGACGGTCAAGGCGGAGGCGCCGTCGGTGAATCGTCAGGCGATGGCGGCGCTCGCCGGCAGATGGATCTATTGGGACGCCAACGCCAGACGCGGCGGCGATGTGGGCGGCAATACCTCGAATAGCTACGAGGAGACACTGGAGTTCGACGGACAGGGCGGCTACCGCTGGTCATCGGCGGCAACGGTGAACGTGAGGACGCCGATCAATTCGTCGGGTGCGGGCTCCGCGGGCGGGTCGACCTCGAACGGCGACCAGGGGGCCTACACCGTGATCGGCAATACGCTCGTCTTCAAGGGCACGAAGGGCCAGCTCGTGGTCGACTTCCAGATCGGAAACGGCCAGCTCATCGCCGCCGGCAAGCAGTACCTACGTCAGTAGGGCCGGTAATCGACGGACGACGGGTCGCCACTCGGACCGACTTCAATGCCACGCAATACTCGAGAAAAAGGGAACGGAAACGACCGGAAACTGCACTGATCGGGCGGATCGCTCCGAGAACGGGATGACTCCAATCGCAACAAATTTTCCCAAAGAAGTCATGGCTCGTTGCGAGAGGAGTTCTCCGCTACCTGGAGCAATCCGCAAGATCCGATGTTTCCGGCCGTTTCCGTTCCCCCCTTTTCTGTAGTATTGCCGGGCATCGAAGCCGGGTGGTAGCGCGTTCACTCCACAGCGATACGCAAAATCGTTCCCAACCCTACGGGCGGCGGACCAAACCCGAAATTCGAGACGTACAGCGCACCATCCGGGCCTAACGTCATCCCCGTCGGGAAGAACAGGTTTTCCGCGATGATAGTCGCGGCACCAGACGGATCTATCCGCACTACCCGACCTGTTGGAGGCGTCGGTTCACCCGGCGCAGTCATCGACTCGAGCACATAGAGTCGCCCGCGACTGTCCCACACATTTCCGAGCACCGCTGTCAGTCCGGTCACCCAACTGTGAACCTGCCCCGCCGGGTTGACTTTCAGGATCTTCGAACTGCCCGGAACGACCGGGAACGTGTTGAGGTTGCCGATGAAGAAGTTCCCGTGGTACGACACCGTCGTTGGCACGATGTGGCCCTGCGTGGCCGAGATGTCCGCCACTCGGCTGATCGACCCGTCCGTGCCGACGCGTTCGAGGGAACCGTGGTTCGGCTCGACGACGTACAGAGCGCCGCGCACGGCAACCATGCTGTACGGCGTGCCGTCCGGCTCGAAGTCGTCTTCCTCGAAGACTGCCGTTGGGTGTGACTGGTACCACGCGCTGAGGTTCGCGACCATCGTCCACGTCCCGTTGCCGTTCACGCGAAAGACCTGGTTCGGGACGGATGGGACGCCGTGCGAGCAGCCGGCGCCTGTCAACAGTCCGTAGAGTGTCCCGTCGATGAACTCGACGTCGGCAACGCCACTCACGAGGGGCGCCGGTACCGCTTGCGTCTGGCTCGAGGGCAGACCGCTGACGACCTCGATCGGTGCCCCGCCCCCAGGTGGAATCTTCGAGATGCGAGATCCGGTGGGGCTTCCGAGGTATGGTCCGATGGGTCCTGGAACCTGTTCGCATTGCCCGACGGTCGACGTCCCGCCACCGATGCCACCTTCGGCGACGTACAGATATCCATCGGGCCCAAACCGGAGTCCGCGCGGGTTGTTGAGGCCTGTCGCGTACGGCGTGATGGAAATCGCCCCGCCGCCTTTGCTCGCCGTAGGATGAACGGCAATCACGTCGGGCGTTTTGACTGGTGATGCGATCGAGTTGGCCGCATCATCGCAGCCAGCGACCGCGCCAGCGACGAGAACGATGAGGGCCGTCCATGGGAACCGTCCGCTTGTCGTTGTCATTGGGTCTCCAAGCACGGGTAGAGTGTTGCGACGGTCGGTGCCCGGCCTCATGTTCAGCGCCACTGCCGTGTCGACGACGCTGCGGCACCCATTGGGAGAACGACAAAACCGCGGCGGCGACCGACATCCCGTCGGCCGGCACGCATCGTGGAGCGTTATGTCGGCTGCGCACGAGCCCGCGGGCCTTCTCGAAGACTTGCGGAGCGGCCGTCGCGAGGCGCTCGACCGCATCACCGTCCTGGTGTACGACGAGCTCCGGGAGATCGCCCACCGGCATAGCACCGCTCGGAAGGACAACACCACGCTGGCGACCACCGCCCTCGTCCACGAGGCGTATCTGAAGCTCGTCGACCAGTCGCGTGCGCGGTGGAACGACCGCGCGCACTTTCTCGCCCTGGCGGCGGTCGCGATGCGCCACATCCTCGCCGACCGGGCGAAGTTGCGGCAGGCGGCGAAGCGCGGTGGCAACCACGCCGCGGTGACGCTCGATGAGAGCGCGGTCGCGTCGGATGATGAGCCCGGCGCGCTCCTTCAGGTCGACGAGGCGTTGACCCGCCTCGAGCGCGTTGACAGCCGCCTCGCGCGCATCGTGGAATACCGGTTCTTCGGCGGCATGACCAACGACGAGATCGCCGAATCGTTAGGCGTGAACGTCAGGACGGTGGAGCGGGACTGGGTGAAGGCGCGCATGCTCCTGCGTGACGGTCTCATGGCGTGACGGACGACCGCGGCGGTCCCTCACACGAGGGCGTGACCCCGCAGCAGTGGGCCCGGCTCGAACCGCTGGTCGACGAGGCGCTCGAGCTCCCGCCTTCGGCGCGGGCCGCGTACTGCGACGAGATCGCCACGACCGATCCGGCGTTAGGCGCCGCGCTTCGCCGCCTCATCGAGCAGCCAGCCGAGACGGGATCGCTGTTCGAGGACGCCGCGGCCGAACGGCTCGCGCTGTTGTCCGACCCCACCGGCCCAACGCGCTCGTCGGACGGAGACCTCCGCCAATTGCTGCAGGCGTCGCTCGGGGCGACCTACGCCATCGAGCAGGAGATCGGCGGTGCCGGTATGTCCCGGGTTTTCATCGCCCATGAGGCCGCGCTCGGCCGCAAGGTCGTGGTGAAGCTCCTCAGCCCCGAGCTTGCGGCGGGCATCAACGCCGACCGGTTTGCCCGCGAGATCAGGGTAGCGGCGTCGTTGCAGCAGGCGAACATCGTCCCGCTGTTGTCGGCGGGGATCGCGGCCGGGTGCCCGTATTACACGATGCCGTTCGTCGACGGTCGCTCGTTGCGCGACCGGCTCGCGCGCGAGGGCCCGCTCCCGGTCGGCGACGCCGTGAGCATTCTTCGCGACGTCGCCCGCGCGCTGTCGTTCGCACATGGACGTGGCGTCGTCCATCGCGACGTCAAGCCTGGCAACGTGCTGCTGTCCGGCGGCACCGCGATGGTGACCGACTTCGGGATCGCGAAGGCGCTCGTGGCTGCCGGTACCGCCGGCCACGAGCGGCCCGAGCGCGGCCGCGTGGGGAGCCTCCCCGAATTGCCCGAGATCACACTGACCGAAGTGGGATCGTCGTTAGGCACCCCGGCCTACATGGCGCCCGAGCAGGCGACCGGCGACCCGGGCACGGACCATCGCGCGGACCTGTACGCGTTCGGCTGCATGGCGTACGAGCTGTTCAGCGGCAAGCCGCCGTTTTGCGGCGGCCCCATGCACAAGATCATCGCGGCGCACTTGAAAGAGACCCCGCGCCCGGTCACCGAACACCGGGCGGATATTCCCCCCGCCGTCGCGGACCTCATAACGCGCTGCCTGAGAAAGGACCCAACGGACCGGCCGCAGTCCGCCGCCGATGTTCTCGCCTCGCTCGACGGTCCCGCTTCGGCGCCCGCGCCGCGAACGCGTGCGCTCGGTCGTGCGTCGATCGTCGCGGCCGTCGCGGCGGCAGTCGCGCTCGCCGGCGGCGCGCTCTATCGCATGAACCGAACGCCCCCCGAGCCACTGACGCTCGCGGCGATTCCCTTCCGCAACGTCGCACGCGACACAACGCTCGACTACCGCAGCGACGGCATTCGAGACGAGATCCTGACGGCGTTGGCTCGCGTGCCCGGCGTGCAGATCGTCGGGCGGAGCGCCGCTTATCGGTACAAGGATCGCCTCGAAGGCGCCGAAGTTCGCTCGGTGGCACGAGACCTCGGCGCCAGGCTCCTCGTGACCGGGACACTTCGCGAGCAGAACGGGCAGGTGACCATCTCGGCGCAGCTCAACGATTCGAGCTCCCGGGCCGAGCTGTGGGCGGGCACGTTCGCTCGAGAGTCGAAGGATTTCGGCTCGATCGCCGACGACATCGTGCGCACGATCGCGGACACGTTGCACGCCCGCTTCGGCAATCGCGTCGGTGCCCGCCAACGCCAGGTGTCGACGCTCGGCACGACGAATCCCGAGGCACTCGACCTCTATCTGTTGGGGCAGGAGCAGCTGAAACGACGGGGCGAAGGTGTCAGGCAGAGCGTGGCGAACTTCGAGCGCGCGATCCGGCTGGACCCGAAGTTTGCGAGAGCGCATGCCGCTCTCGCCACCGCGCTGCAGCTCTATCCGTATTTCGTTGGCACGCCTCCCGCCGAAGTGAAAGACACCACGATAGCGAGCGCGAATCGCGCGCTGGCGCTCGACAGCTCGCTCGCCGACCCGCACGTCGCGCTCGGCTCGGCGTACGCGCTGGCGGGGCAATGGGAGAAAGCGTTCGCGGAGCTCCAGCGCGGCGTCGACCGAGACCCTGACGACGTAGCCGCCCGTGTGGCGTTCGCTCGGCATCTGATCATTACGGGACGGCCGTCGGAGGCGATGGCCCAACTCCGGGAAGGCAGGCGCGTCGAGCGCGTGTCGCCGCTCGTCTCGGGGTGGATCGCGTACGCGTACTACGCCACCGGACAGATGGATTCCGCGTACGCAGAGAGTGAAAAGGCCATCCAGCTCGACTCGACGTTCCTGCCAGCGGCGAACATCGCGATGCTCGTGCGGCTCGCGCAGGGAAAGCTCGACGAGGCACGCCGCATCGCGTTACGGACGCCCGCCAGCGTGATGACGAATGCGCCGTACGTTCTGGCGAGCGTGGGAGACACGGCGAGCGCGAATCGCGTCGTGCGCGCGATGGAGTCCGCTACGCCACGGCCATGGTTCGCTGACCCGGTCGAGGCCGCCCTGGCGCTCGCGTTAGGCGACTCGGCCTCGGCGCTATCGGCGCTCGAGCGGTCGGAGCGAACGGTCGGTCCGGCCTGGGTCGAGTATATGGGGATCTTCGATTACGCGTACGATCTGGTGCGCCGGAGCCCGCGGTTCATCGCGCTCGTGAAGCGGTCGAATGTCGATATGGAGTGGTTCGATCGAATGCCTCACGAGCGCTAGCCAGGTCTACTGCGCCTCCGCCTTCCTTCGATCCATCTCCGTCTGTCCGCGGAGGATCGAGCACCAGTCCTTGTGTTCGGCCACGGGCATGCCGCATTCGACGCAGATCCGCACCCGCTGCGTGGGCGCTGGGGTGTTCGACGAGAAGAGGCGCTTGAGAAACGACATTCCGGATCTCCACGAGACGTTGAAAGACGTCGTCCGTACGGAAAGAGGGGTGGCTGGGTTACAACTCGGCCCGCAAAGCCAGAGCGCCGGCCCGCGGTTCACCATTAGATGCGCGAATCGGCGAAAGGGTTGGTACGACCGGAATCGTCCACACCCTGCGGCAGGCTCACCAGCAGATGGGCATGCTGGGGGACACCCACAGCCACGGGCATGCTCCCCCGCTGCTGACCGCTGGCTGCGGCCGGGAGACGGGCCGTTCAGTCGCGGGCCTCGCGCGGTACAGCGGTTCCCCGGGTTCCGCGCGCATCGCCCGGGCAACGCCGCCGGGCATGGGGTAAGGGCTGAAACCGCCCGCAAGGACACCCACCTCTTCCGCCGCTCCGACCTCGGTGTCGGGCACGCCGAGGAATACGGCCGGGCGCGCCGGGTGGAGCCGAGCGCTGCCAGCCCTCACCGCGGGCGTCGCGCCGCTCGTTGGGGCGACGCCCTGCGGCTGGGCGCTAAGACCGATTGCGAGGAATGCTATACCGGCAAGGAGGAGACGCGCGCGCATGGCTTCCGTCCTGTCGATTGTGGTGGCGCATCACGACGGGGATGCCATCGGAGCGCACGCCACGGTCAGGCAAGGCCGGCACCAGCGTGCGGAATGAGTGCAACGCGCGATGTTGCACACACTTGCGGGTGGACTGAGCACGTACCCGTCGCGACGCGCCGTAATGCTCCGTTACGAGCTGCGTCACGAGCCGTTACGGGCGCGTCGCTCTCGAGGAAAGGGCGCCCTCTACCTGCACGCAGAAGTGAGCGCCATCGAGGAGGTGTCGGCGATTTCCGCGAGATACTGCTGGACGAAGGCGATCGCCATGCTCCCGGCGCCGACACTCGAGGCCACGCGCTTGATCGAGCCGTGCCTAACGTCTCCGGCCGCGAAGATGCCCGGCACGCTCGTCTCCAGCAGGAACGGATCGCGATCGAGCGGCCAGGCGTCGGCCTCTCGCTCCCGGAACAGATCCTTCGCGTCCCGCCCCGTGCAGATGTAGCCCCACCGATTGCGGATGATGCTCTCCGGCAGCCACGACGTTGCCGCCTCCGCTCCGATGAAGACGAACAATGCATCGCTCTCGCGCCGCTCGCGCTTGCGCGACGGCCCGACCGCCAGCTCGAGGGCTTCGAGCCGGGCGGCGCCCTCGACCGCCAACACTTCGGCCTGCGTTTCGACCGTCACGTTCGCCTTCGTCGCCAGCTGGCTGATCATGTATTGTGACATGCTGGCCGCGAGCGATGGGCCGCGTACGAGCATCGTCACCGACTCGGCGTAGTTGGAGAACAGCAGCGCCGCCTGCCCGGCGGAGTTTCCGCCGCCGACGATGTGGACTCGGCGGCCACGAATCCCGAGCGCCTCGGTGCGTGCCGCGCCGTAGCAGACGCCTCGGCCCGTCAGGCGGTCGATCCCGCGCGCCTCGAGCCGTCGCCACTGCACCCCCGTCGCGATGACGATCGCTCTGGTCGTCAGCCGGCCGCCGCCGTCGAGGATGACGGTGTGTGGCATGCCGTCGGCTTCGGTGGGATTGCCGGGTTCGATCGAAGCGACGGAACGCGTGACCAGGAGCTCTGCGCCGAAGCGCAGCGCCTGCTGCCGGGCCTTCACGCTGAGGTCGTCGCCCGACAACCCGGCCGGGAATCCGAGGTAGTTCTCGATGCGTGACGACGTGCCGGCCTGACCACCGCATGCAACCCGCTCGACGAGCACCGTGCGAAGTCCCTCCGACGCACCATAGACCGCCGCCGCCAACCCGGCGGGCCCGCCACCGACGATCACGACGTCGTAGTCGGTGTGCTTCGGGTTCGTCTGGAGCCCGACGATCTCCGCCAGTTGTCGGAACGACGGTGCCTCGAGTCGGCGACCACCTGGCAGAATCACGAGCGGCAGTGCGAGCCGGGAGAACGCCGTCGCCGCCTCGCTGGCACTGCGGAGCAACCCGTCGTGCACGAGCCGCGCTGTTCCCTCCGGATCATCGAGATCTCGCCACGCGAAGTTGACGTGGTTTCGGGCGAGGAACTCGCGAAGCTGAAAGGATGTCAGATCCCGCCGACGGCCGATGACCGTCGCGACGGGCGTGGACGACTCGACGACGACTTCCTGAATCCGCCCGACCCGCCGCGCCATCGTCTTCAGGATCTCACCATTCAGCGCTCGGCAATGCATGATGAGATCGTGAAAGTCGGCAGCGTCGAGCTGCATAACGCGGGACGGCTCGAGCGCCTTGACGCTCGTCACCGCGGGCGATCCGAGGAGCAGCGGCACTTCGCCGAAGTAGTCGCCCTGCTCGTAGCACAAGAGCTCGCGCTCCTGTCCGCCCACGGATTTCACCGCGGCCAGCTTTCCTTCGAGGAGGGCGTAGAACCCAACGGTCTGGCCCTCTGCCAGCAGCCACTCGCCCTGGCGGAGCCGGACGTCTGCCGCCCGTGCGGCGAGCGATGCGCGCTCGTGCTCCGGGATGGCGGCGAACAGTGGGACCCGGGTGAGGGATTCTGCCGTGATCATGCGGCCCATCCGAGACAATGAGGGTGGACTGTCGACCGCGAAGTTGACTGTGGTCGGCAGGTGCTCTTGTCTCTAGAGTCGACATATCAGTGCGAATCGGCTCACGGCGTGTGCACACCCGAGGCGTTTTCTCCGTTGCTGGCGAGCCATCTCAGGGGAAGTCCGCACTGGCGCCCGAGGCCGCGATGTGCGAACGTCGCGCGACAGCGACGGGAACGACGATCAATGCCCTACGACTTGCGAGCGCGACTCAGAGCCGGCTGGATAACGACGCGAGCAATGCCCTTCGTGGCGGCGACGGGACTGAAAGCGGAATCGAGGCCCGAATGAGAAAGGTCGTTCTCATTGCCGATCTCGTCGCCGTCATTGGCGCTGCGCTATGGTTCGGCTCCTACCAGCGGTGGATGTTCTACGGGTTCCTCGCGTGCGTCATCGTCATTGAGATTTCCGTGAGGTACCTGAGGGACCTCTACTGAACTCCAAGGGACGACCGGTCGTATCCTCCATCCTCCTCCTCCCGCGAAGCCGAGAGCTGACACCGCAACACGAGTGACAAACGGACTTGCGTGCCGCATCTCCAAAGGGGGACGGTGGGAACCCTGTGAACGCATGGAACGCCGGAAGGGAGCAATCGAATCGACGCAGCTCCTGAGAGACACCGCGCAGTTGCGCGCGGACTCCGGCCGCATCAGACCGTAAACGACCCATGACGACGCCCGCTGGCATCATCTCGGCTATGCGCCTCACTCTTTTCGCTGCCGCCATCGTCGCCGCAGCCACCCCGCTCGCCGCACAGCAACCCGAGCGCCTGCAGACGCCAGCCGGTGCCGTCGTGCGCGGGAGCCCCGACCCCATCACCGCGACCATCCTGCGGGCCGCCGCCACCGACACCGCCGACAAGATCGCGAGCTACCTGACCAAGGGCGACACCATGTGGGCGGTGCTCGTCAACACGCGCACCATGGCCGCCCGCGAGGTGAGACTCGAGCGACGCGGAGCTCGGGCGTCGTGGGCTCGTGTGTCCGAGAAGCCGGTGCCCCTCCCGTCGCCCGCTCGCCCGCAGTGGGTCGGGGATACGGCGGTCGCCCCCGCGATGCAGCTGGAGCCCCCGAAGAAGAAGAAGCCCTAGCGCCATGCGGATGCTATCACCGAGGGCTCTGTACTACGGGCGCCTGGTGGTGGCGCTGGTGGCAGCGACCGAGACCTGCGTTGCGCCGCGCAATTCGTTCTTCGTGTTCGCCACCTCGATCGCGCTCCTCGCGGCAGTCGCGCTGGCCGTCGCGCCGAAGGACAGCCGCCGATGACATTGGCGCGGCGCTCGGAATCGCGAATCCAATGATGCCGCCGCTCGTAGTGCTCGCGGCGCGCTCGATGTGGTTCTGGCTTCTCGTCGCCGCCCTCGTCTGCACCGTCATCACCGAGTGGCTGCGGTGGTGGCGGAGCGAGAGCCCTAACGCGAGGTCGTCGTGCTGCCGAGAGCTGCCGCCAGAGAAGAACCGCGTCAGAATTTAGAGAACGCACAGAATCCAAAGGCTGCCGCGTCTGATACCACTTCGCATGATTCTGTGACGCTCGCCTTTGTTTTCTTGATGCGTAAGCGTTGGATATTGCTTAACGATTGCTGGTATATCGCGTTTCGTTGCTGTTGTACCTCTGGTCGAGTCAAATGTGATCTCGTGAGGATGCGACCGAACCCAGCCATGGTCACGCGTCGCGACTTGCGCGCGTGCGCGCGCGCAGTATGCACTACTGGCCATCAGGCCGAGGGCGCCAGGCCGATCCGCCGAACGAGGTTCGCCCAGCGGGGGTCGTCGGTGATCG
>DASUGD010000267.1:0-2795 GCA_036274195.1 Gemmatimonadaceae bacterium
CAGAGTCGAATTTCATCGTTTCATTGCGGCCGCAATGAAACGATGAAATTCGACTCTGACCCCATGCGCATCATAGGAACGCACGCAACGTGGCAAGGGTGTCCGCATCCTCGGCGCGCTTGTCGGTTCGCCACCGGAGGATCCGCGGGAATCGCACGGCGACGCCGGACTTGTGGCGCGTGGACGCCCGGATGCCCTCGAACCCCAGCTCGAAGACGTGCACGGGCTTCACGTGCCTGACGGGCCCGAACTTCTCGACCGTGTTCGCCCGAATCCACCGATCGAGCTCGCGAATCTCCTCATCCGTGAGCCCCGAGTACGCCTTCGCGAACGGAACCAGGACCCCATCGTCCCAGACGGCAAACGTGTAGTCGGTGTTGAGCGACGCGCGGCGGCCGTGGCCCGCCTGCGCGTAGATCATCACGGCGTCCACCGTGAACGGCTCCACCTTCCACTTCCACCACCCACCCTTTCGCCGTCCCACACCGTACGCGCTATCCAGCCGCTTGAGCATGAGACCTTCCGCGGATCGCTCGCGCGCACCCGAATACGCCGAGCGAGCGTCCGCCCAGCTCGCGAGCGGCACCACCGGAGACGGGATGAACGCCGCGCTCCTCGACCCCGTGATCACGTCGTTCAGCATCGCGCGTCGGCGCGCCAGCGGCTCGTTCCGGATGTCACGGCCCTCCAGCTCCAACAGGTCGTACGCCACCAGCACCACCGGCACGTCGCTCAGGATCGAGCCACCTAACGATTTCCGGCCGATCCGGCGCTGTAGCTGTGCGAACGGCAATGGCGCCCCCTCCTTCCACGGCATGATCTCACCGTCGAGAACCGTGCCGTCGGGGAGAAAGTCCGCTGCGCCAGCGATCTCCGGAAAGCGCTCCGTCACCAGCTCCTCGCCACGTGACCAGATGAACGTCCTGCGGTCGCGCCGAATGACCTGCGCGCGAATCCCATCCCACTTCCACTCGGCCTGCCATTTCGCGGGAGGCCCCAGCGCCTCGACGTCCTCCTCGAGGGGATACGCGAGGAAAAACGGGTACGGTCGAGAGACATCCGCGTCCGACGTTTCGCTGGCCGCGAGCGACGTGAACGACTCGGCGCGCGGCACCCACGTGCCGCTCAACCGGTGCGCGATCACGCCCTCGGCCACACCCGTCGCCTTCGCGAGCGCCCGGACGACGAGCTGTTGGGACACGCCGACGCGAAAGCCCCCGGTGATGAGCTTGTTCCAGATGAAGCGCTCGGTGCCGCCCAGCTCGTGCCAGCACTGCACGACGCTCGCGCGTTGGTCCTCCTCGCCCTTCGTGGCGAGGGGAAGCAGACGGTCCGTAATCCACCGATGCAGCGGGAGATCGGCCCTGCTCTCACGGTCAGGCAGCAGCAGCGACATCGCCTCGGCCAGGTCGCCCACGGCGTCGTAGCACTCGTTGAACAGCCACTCGGGAACGGCAGCCTCCGCCATGGCCCACGCCGCGAGCCGCCTAACGGGAACCAGGCGTTTCGGACGGCCGCCGCTCAGGAACCATACGGCCCACGCGGCGTCGTCCGGGTCGGACGAGAGAAAGTACTCGACCATGGCGTCGACTTTTTCGTTCGTCCGCGTGGTCTCGTCGATGGCCGCGAACAGCAACGCGAACCGCTTCACGCCGTGATCTCCTCGCCGGGGACTTCCACGGGGTCCGTGTCCTCCTCGCCCTTCCACTGGCTCGCGACCACGCGGGCGTCGATCCCTCGCTCCGAGAGCCACCTGACGAGTGGCTCGCGCGTGCCATGGGTGACCCACACGCGCTCCGCGCCCGTGGCCTCGACCGTCGCCAGCAGCGAGGGCCAGTCGACGTGATCGGAGAGCACGAAGCCGCGGTCCACCGCGCGACGGCGTCGCGCGCCGCGGACCCGCATCCACCCCGATGCGAACCCGGTCGATATCGCGCCAAAGCGCCTGACCCACAGACTCCCGGCGGCCGACGGCGGCGCGACAATGAGACTCCCGGCAAAGTCGTGTCCACGAGGCATCCCGCTCGCGTACTGCGCGTCCGCGAGCGTAACGCCGGCGGCACGATAGTCCCGATCGAGACGCTCGACGGCGCCGTGCGTGTAGACGGGACCAATGTGGGCGTCCGCGAGGCCGGCAAGCAGCCGCTGGGCCTTGCCCAGTGCGTAGCCGAACAGCAGCGATGCGCGGCCGTGGTCGCGGTTGGATCGCCACCACGCGTGGATCGCGTCGAAGACCTCGGCATCCGGCGGCCATCGATAGATGGGCAGTCCGAACGTGCTCTCCGTGATGAACGTGTGGCATCGGACGAGCTCGAACGGCGTGCACGTGGGGTCGGGCTGCGTCTTGTAGTCGCCGGAGGCCACCCAGACCTCGCCTCGATGCTCGACGCGCACCTGGGCGGACCCGAGAATGTGTCCGGCCGGATGCAGTGAGACGCGGACGCCGTTGACGTCGATGGCTTCGCCGTAGTCGATGGCGCGGATCGTGGCGGCGGGTCCCAGGCGAGTGCGGAGCACACCGGCGCCTTCGCGAGAGCTCAGGTACCGCTCCGATCCCCAACGGGCGTGGTCGCCGTGCGCGTGCGTGATGATCGCGCGCTCAACTGGTTGCCACGGGTCGATGTAGAAATCGCCCGCCTCGCAGTACAGGCCCCGCTCGGCCAGTCTGAGCAGCGTCATACCACTAAACTTGTCCGGATGAAACTGCTCGTGCTCGGCGCGTCAGGCGCCACGGGGGGTTGGCTGGCGCGGATGGGTCACGAGGTTTGAGGGATGGGGGATGGGGGATGGGGGAT
>DASUGD010000268.1:0-27042 GCA_036274195.1 Gemmatimonadaceae bacterium
GCGCAGATGCTCGACCGACTCGCCAGGGACCGCGAGGTCGCCGCGACCGCCTGAGGGCGGTGCGGCCAGCCTAACGGCCACCTACCGACGGGACGCGCGCATGATGCCGTTCATCACCGTGTGGTAGTGCAGGCCCTTGACCGCGAGCCTGAAGGCCTTCACCAGGTGCGCACCGGGGAACCGGTGCATCCGTCGCTGTCGCACGAAGTATTCGCGACTCCAGCGGTAGAGGGAGTCGAAATCGGCGGCGGTCGCGGACTGTCCTCGATCTTCTCCCTCAGGCTCCGCGCGATGGCCACCGTCTCGTCTCAGTGGCGCCGTTCGTTGACCACATGGATGCTATGCTTTATTGTTCATCATCCAGTTGGTCAATAAGAAGCATCTCCGCGATCCGCGGGTACTGTCCAGCCGGCGCCCGAATGTCAGGATGACCAAGCCATTGGAGCCGCTCGAGTCGCTACAGGCGAAGGTGGAAGCGCGTGCCGATACCCGTGAGCCGTCGGATCGTTGGGCGGCGCACGAGGCGGTGCTGGATCGCCTCGCCGGGAACGTGCGGCTCGCCGAGTCGCGCGGCTGGACGTCGTGCGCGATCGAGCGTCGCGACAATGCCGCCCACTTCAACGCCTGGGGCGTTCCCCCGGGCGAGTGGGAGCGTCACCCGATCCCGGACTGGTCTATGGAGCACGGCGCGGAGGGTAGCCGCGGGCGAGGGGCCTGCCGCGGGTCGTCTACAGATGACTGGCGTCTGCCGTAGCGTCACCCAGCGGTTGGAGATCGAGGCTCTGCTGAAGACGACGGGCCAAGCGATTGTCGACTACGGATTCGTTCTGCAGAGTCTGGAGCTCGGCCCGCTCGACGTCTGTCAGCGCTTCGAGCAGCCGCCGCGCGTCACCGCGCGTGCGAGCGTCATCGGCCTGCTCCGACCCGCTCCCGGCGAGCACCGCGTGGCGTCGCTCGAGTCGTTCGATGCGATCCGCGTACAGCCCACGAATCCGTTCGACCTCATCGGGCCGCGCCGCGACGCGCGCGGCCGCACCGTCGAGGTCGCGGAGCGCTGCGCGCGCCATACGCAGTCGGACGGCGATTTCGCCGTCCTCCAGCTTGCCAATCATGCCGCCGACCCCGAGCCGCTTGACCAGCGCGGGCAGCGTTAGGCCCTGTCCGAGGAGCGTCACGAGAATCACCGCGAACGTCACGAACACGATCAGGTCCCGGCCGGGGAACGAGCCGCCACCGGCCGTCGTCAAAGGGATCGACAGGGCGACCGCGAGGGAGATGACGCCGCGCATGCCAGCCCATCCGACGACGAACAGCACGGGCGCCGCGACCTTCGCGGTCGGGACGCTCTCGCCGAGGTAGGCCAGGATCGTGCGCGAAACGGCGGCGGTGCCGAACACCCACAGCGGCCGAACGAGGATCACCGTTAGGCAGACCGCGGCAGTCGTGAGCAGGACGTTGGCGGGTCGGTGGAGCAAGCCGGCCGCGACCGAGCGGAGTTGCAGTCCGACGAGCACGAAGGAAAATCCGGTGAGGAGGAAATCGATCATCTCCCAGATCACCCGGCCCTGCAGCCGGCTCGTTGACGAGGCAAGCGACGCGCTGAACCGACTGAGGTAGAGCGCGAGCGCGACCACGGCGAGTACGCCCGACGCATGAACGGCCTCGGCGGGCAGAAACGCGCCGAAGGGCAGGAGCAACATGACCGTATTCTCGATAGCCGGGTCGGCGGCCTGGCTGAGCAAATGACGTCCAACCCATCCGACGGCGGCGCCGATCATCACCGCCATGACCGCCGCGTAGACGACACGCAAGGTGGCGGGCCCCAGAGCGAAGACGCTCCCGGCGACGGCGACACCGCTCGCGACGTTGAACGCGACGAGTGCCGTCGCGTCGTTGATGAGCCCTTCGCCGCCGAGGATCGTCACGAGGCGACGCGGCAGATGCAGGGTGTCGGCGATGGCTTTCGCGGCGATCGTGTCGGGAGGAGCCACAACGGCCCCGAGTGTGAATGCGGCCGGCCATGAGAGCTCTGGCGCGACCGCGTGCGCGACCACCGCAACGGCCGTCATTGTCACGAGCACGAGCCCAACCGCCAGCAGCAGAATGGCCCGTGCCTCCCGCCGGATCTCTGCCCAAGACGTATCCTGCGCGGCTGCGAAGATGAGCGGTGGCAGGAAGACGACCAAGACGAGCGAAGGGGGTAGCGCGACGCTCGGTATTCCGGGCACGAGCGCGAGCACGACACCGCCGACGGCGAACACGATCGGGTCCGCGAGCCCCACGCGTCTCCCGATGGCGGCCGCGACGGCGACCGCGGCGAGCAGTCCAAGGACCAGTGCGGGCGCCGGCATCCTGACGACCGATCAGGCGGCGGACCGAAGCCGCTGCCGGCGCCCACTCTCGGCGGGAGTGCAAGCGCGTGACCTCAGCCTAACGATTCCCCACGGTCGGTGACGTAGGCGAATCGACTGACAATCGCGGGGGCCATGGTATCGCGGTCCAGCGCGAGAGCGAACGCGATCGTTCGCGCATACCGCGCCCAGTCCTCCATCGAGACCGGCTGCTCGGCCTGGCTCGCGGGCCAACGCTCGTCGCACGCCTGGGTCGACCGGTGCCAGAAGCGCGACGCGAGCTGAAGCCGCGAGTTCGATGGCACGCCCTGGCGTGATGCGCGGTCACGAGCGGCGGGGAACTGTCTGCCGATCTCCGCGTACCGCCCTGCCTCATGCGCCAGCGCGTCCTCGATGAGTCCGTCCACGAGCGCCTGTCGCATTGCGTCGTGCGCGGGAATCGCGATCGCGCTGACGGCACCACCATGCTCCACGGCCGGCGGCCTGCCGCCCTCACCCCGGCGGCGGCGCGACGAGTACGCGTCGACGATCGACGCAAGCCAGAGCGCCCCGGCGAGCGCCAATACTCCGGCTGTCAATCTGTCGGCACGCACGGCCGGGGCTGCCAGCAAGAGAGCGGAGCGGGCGGCCACCGCGCCAACCAGGCCGGTAGCCATGCCGCGGACGCGGCGCGGTGCCGCTGCCGAGCGCGTTGGGAGCCGCATCTGCGGCGCGAGCGCGGCGACCGTGAGCCCGCCCGCCAGCCCGATCAAGAGCCAGAGCATCACGTCCATCGCATCTCCCTGGTAGGGGTACCGCGACAGCGCCGACCGGCTAACGCCCACCTAACGCTGGGGTGTCGCCTTATTGTGATCGATGGCGTGCGGGTGTGTCGCCGGCCGAACGGTCGTCTTCTCGGCGCGGCGGCGCTGGCTCTCATCATGCGGAGGCGTCTTCCGAGGGCCTTCGGAACCGTGATCGTCCTCGACGGTCTCCGAGGAAGGCGGTTGGCCCGGCCGCGCCGACGGGGTCGGCCGGTGGCTTGCCGCTGCGGCGGGACGCAATCGAGCTATCATGGTGGTTCCTGTCCTCGGGTGATGGTCACGTCGCGACCCACTGTCGTTGGTCCTCTTCTGGAGGTCCAGCCCTGGAACGGCGATCCTCGAGCGTTCGATCGTGAGCGGTGTGTCGTTTTGAAGCGTCAGAGTCGGCCCCACCGCCCGCTGACCCATCCGCCGCGCGCAACGGTACCAGCTGTTGCGGTGCGAGCCTTGGCAGCGCGCTCGAGCGCGCGCTTCTGCGGCTGGTTGGGTCGTTGAGGGTCCGGCATCAGCCCGTTCCTGGGCGCACTTGCGTCGTTGACCAATTGGATAATCGAAAATTAGTCGTTGTCATCCAATTGGTCAATGCGTGTGGCCTGGCCACTCACGGGAGCGCCCAACCTTCGTGCAGCCGAGGCTTACTCGTTAGGCGGGCGTCGCGGTGACACGTCGCGGTTGCGGTGACGCCGCCGACCCATTAGTTTCAATTCCAAGCGAAACACGCGCCGCGCGCGTGGACAAGTTCCGAACCGACCTGGGGCCTGCCGAATTGCGAGCAGGCCCCTTTTGCGTCCCGTCACGAACGCACCGCGGGAGGCCATCGGGTTCGATCACGATCACCGTGTGCGCGTACGGCGGCTCCACGCTCCGCACGGTGCACATCACTCATCAGGAATAGCTCAATGCGAATCAGCGGTACCGTGAAATGGTTCAACGATCAAAAGGGCTTCGGCTTCATCACGCGTGAGGACGGCCAGAAGGACTGCTTCGTGCACCAGTCGGCCATCCAGGGCGGGGGCTTCAGGTCCCTTGTCGAAGGCGACCGCGTCGAGTTCGACATCGTGCAGGGACAAAGAGGTCCTGCCGCCGAGAACGTGACGAAGTTGGCTCCTTGAGCCAACTCCCGTCGCCCCAGGCGGCCGCGGACTGGCGTCACGTGATCGGGCCGTACCTCGGCTCGAACGCGTGGCGCGCATCGTTTCAGCTCGTAACGACCCTCGTCCCGCTCGCCGCTGCGGTGTGGGCCGTCCACGCGCTGCACTCGTGGTCCCTCCTCGTGGCGCTTGGTCTCGACCTCGTCGTCGCCGGCCTGCTCGTCCGAACGTTCGTGCTCATGCACGATTGCGCGCACGGATCGTTCTTTCGCTCGCGTCGACTCAACGACGCCGTGGGATTCGTGACTGGCCTGCTGACGCTGACCCCGTTCGCGCAGTGGCGCCGCGACCACGCGTTGCACCACGCCTCGTCGGGCGACCTCGATCGCCGCGGCCACGGTGACGTCCCGACCCTCACCGTTCGCGAGTACCGAAGCCGGTCCCCCCGTGGGCGCCTCACGTACCGCATCATCCGGCACCCAGCGGCGCTGCTGTTGGGTGGCCCGTTCCACCTCGCGTTAGGTCAGCGCTTCCGCGCGTCCGGCCTGGCGACCGGCCCCCGGCAGACCGCGAGCGTCTGGGGCACCAACGCTGCCATCGTGATCCTGCTGGCGGTGGCGGTGTGGACCGTCGGGTGGAAGAGCGTGATGATCGCGTACGCGCTCCCGTACTATCTCGCGGCGCTCACGGGCGTGTGGCTGTTCTACGTCCAGCACCAGTTCGAGGACGCGTACTGGGTGCCCCACACCGACTGGGACTACGTCGAGGCCGCACTTCGCGGCAGCTCGCACCTACGGCTGCCACAGCCGCTGCGGTGGCTCACCGCCGACATTGGGCTCCATCACGTTCACCACGTTGCGCCGCGGATCCCGAACTACCGGCTGCAGCCGTGTCACGACGCGAACGCCGTATTCCAGCGCTCGCCGACGATCACGCTGCGTTCCGGCACGGCGGCGCTGCGCCTAACGCTGTGGGATGAGGACCAACGCCGGCTCGTAGGCTTTCGCGACGTCACCCTCACCTGAGGTCGGGACGATGCCCGAGATCCATCTCAGCGACACGGACCGCCTCGACTGGGCGCTCAAGAGCTTCAAGAAGAAGATGCAGAAGTCGGGCATCCTCGCCGTGCTGCGCCGGAAGCGGCACTACACGAAGCCGAGCGAGGCCCGGCAGCTCAAATCGAAAGCCGCACAGCGTGCCCGCCACAAAGCCGCGCGAGCTCGCAAACGCTCGTGAGGGTGTGCGTCACGCGTCTGCGTCAGGAACTACCCCACCCGAGAGGAAGTGAACGATGAAAGAAGCCGGAATTGACCTCGACGGCGTCGTATCGGAGGTCCTGCCGAGTGCCATGTTTCGCGTCGACCTCGACAACGGCCATAAGGTCCTCGCCACGACGGCGGGCAAGATGCGCAAGTTCCGGATTCGCATCCTGGCCGGCGATCGCGTTACCGTGAGCGTCTCCGCGTACGACCTAACGCGAGGACGGATCACGTTTCGCCACAAGGGATAGGGACGGCCGCCATGAGCATCCCCGATCGCGTCACGGCCGAGTGGATCGCGACGCTCGCTGATGACCGACTCGTGACCGTGGAGTCGCGCCTCCACTCCGCGTTCATCACCGAGGACAAGCACGAGCGGAAGCGGAGCGGCGGCCGCTATGTCCTGCTCCAGGGCCCGGCGGCGCTCGTCAACGCGTGGGTCAGATGGCAGATGGTCACCAACGAGGCGCGATCTCGCCGCCTCCTCATGCGCCGTCTGAGGTAGCCGTGCCACTCTCCCGCTGGTATCGCTCGCTCGAGGAGGCGCTCGCCGAAATCGACGCCGGTACGCTCCCGTACGGATCTCGGATCGTCGTGAGCTGGGCGTGGTGGGACGCGCTCTCCGAAGCCGAGCGCGACGCGTTTCGGACGCAGAGCAAGATGCGTGGCGTTCGGCTGAGCGCGGACCGCCGGATCTCCAGCCACTTCGTGGAAATCAGTGACGGGCTTACTCCTCCGCTCTCGAGCGAGCACCGCGTGTAGCCGACATCCGTTCGTTTCGCGCGCCGGACTGCGCGGCGCTCTTCGCCACATCATGGAGGCTGCAATGGACGTACTGCTCCAGGGTCTGATTGGCCTGGCCGGAGGAGCGGCGGTTGGCGCTCTCATGCCGGAGATGGAACCGCCATCGGTGTCCGGCTCGGGACGGCGACGAGTCCGGGCCATGCTGGCTGGCCTGCTCGGTGCGGGCGCCGCGAGCTACGGGCTTGTCCTGTTCGATCCATCGGTGCCGACCGACGGCGCAACGACGGCGCTCGCCGGCCTCGCCGGCGCGCTCTGGCTCGCGGGCATCGTCGAGGTTTACTCGTCGCGCAGGCGGCGCGGCGAGGGGGGCGAGAGTAGAATCGCCGAATGGGACGGCCCGGCGTCGGCATTGCACACGCCGGCGTACGACGTGGCCCGTCAGGCGTTAGTCGGCGCGCTCCTGGAAGACGCGACTGCGCACGAGGCCGGGCGCTATCAGGAGATCGGCCGGGAGTTGCCGAGCATTCGCGATGCCGTCTCCCGCCAGCAGCGCTCGCGGAGTTCCCGCTTCGAACTCCCGCTGCGCTTCTGGCACGGCTGGACCAAGGCGCGCGATGACCGCTGGAAGGGAACTCAGGGCGCGAAGCCCGTGGTGTTGGAGGACTGGCCGCGGTTCGCGCGAGTCCTCGCGTCCGACCTCGCGCTCGATCGCGACACCACGGATCCCGCGATCGTGGGTCAGTTCGCGGACGCGGCGCCTCTCCTTGCGGCGGCATCCGGGGCCGGAGCGCGCGCGGCCGTCTCGCGCGTTGAGGATCATGCCGCCGTGCGCCTCGACGCGGGCGCCAGCGATGCGTGAACACTTGATGAATCCCGCACGCGTATCCCCGATACGGCTGCTCGCGGCATCGACGCGCGAGACGCTGGATCGCCACGTAGAGCGGGCCCTCCGGCGCCGCTATGGCGCGGGCGGTAACCTGCGCCAGGCGGTGCGCCGGGCGGTGCTCGAGATGGTCACGCGAGGGGCGTCGGACGAGGCCATTCGCACGCTTCTGAAGCTCTCGGTGGAAGACCATCCGGAGCGACATCGGTGGGACCGCGTCTCGATCGTGACCGGGCTCAGCGCATCGTCCGTGCTGACGCGCCAGATGCTTCAATGGGCTGAGCAGCCGACCTTGCCCCGGCGCGGGCCGAGGCGGGGTTCATCGCCGGGACCTAGCCCGGGCACACGGACGTAGCTCCGTGGGGCACCTAACGTGGCCACCGACTCTACGGCCGCGTTGACCAGTCTGGTACCGGGTGACGCTCGACGCCACCGGGCGGCACGCCCCAGGCACTGAAGCACGTTGCGCCATCGACGCGCTCGATGGCGCACGACGTCCAGCCGTGTGACTCGGCCACGCGGACGTTCGCGGCGAGCCGGTCCAGCACCGCCACGTGCGCGGCCCACGCGTCGGACGCCACGCGGCTTTCGCCGCGCGCGACGACGCGCGCCTGAAGTGACTCGAGGGACTCGAGTGGGTCGGTCATCGTGTTCTCGCCCGCTTGGGCGCCCCGAGGTAGCGCCCGCCCTCGTCGGAGTCCTCTTCCGCCCGGGCGGCCAGTCCCGAACGCGCTCGGTGCGTCCTCGTAGTCCGCACTCGCTCCGAGCGGCACGCCTGTGCGGTCGGTCGTATTAGGTGAAACATGGTCATTTCCGTAGGGTCGGGTGGTGGCGGCGCGCGGCGAGGTGTCCGGCCTGCGCCGCTTTAACGACGTCGATCGCGGCAAACCGGCGCCGACGCGAATTCAGGTGGCCCGTCGCCCTCGGGCCGGATCCCCGGTTCGCGACGGACGGGGGCCACGCGGATGGGGTTGCACGCGGCGCGGCGTCATCGTGCCGGACAAGGAAGCGCATTCAGCCACGCAGCAAAGTGCCGCGACACATTGACCGATTGGATGATGAATGATAGCCACCGTCATCCATCCGGGCAATGTCCGCGGGTCAGACGAGCGGCGTCGCCGTACGGCGGGCCGAACGGTAATGACTTCTTCGTCCGCAACTTGTTAGGTGTCGGATCGGCGCATTGCTGGAGGGCGTCGGGCCGAGGTCACCGCCATCGCACGGCAACGCCCGACGCGGTGCGATCGGTGACGCTGCGGCAGGACGCGCCCGACGAGACTCGTCACGACCCCGCGCTTTCGCGCTCACGCGGCAGCGTTAGGCGGTGAAAGCGTCCGCGTACGCGGCGCGCAACCGATCCACGTATCGCTCGGCGAGCTCGTCGGACGTGAACGCGGCCGCATCGCCCGCCATCGGGCACCAGCGCCACGTCTCCTCGCTCGCGGCGGCGACCAGCACGACCTCCTCCCAAAGCACAGTCGCCGTGCTGATCCGTCTCGCCTGCTTGCGCTCCGGGCGAGGCACCCCCGGCGGGGCTACGCTTCCGCGCCAAACGACGGCGAGTAACTCGCCGTCAGGGACGGAATCGAATCGGCTGCGAAGCCAGGCGACGGTCAGCGCCACAGGGCCGAGCTGCGCGATGTACCGGTCCGGCGAGGGCCGGGCGACGGCGGCGCCAGAACACCCGCTGTCGTGAAGGACCTGGACGCGCCTTGCCAGCTCCGCGAAGAGACGCGAGCGCTGACGGACGCATGCATTGCGCGCGCGATGGGAATCGATGAAAGGAGGCCGGTTCAGCCAGTAGTGCCCCGCGGCGCGTTCGGGGCCGTCTGACGATAGGGTCACGGCCGGTCCGTGCACTGATCGCCGTTCCAGCCTCCCACGACCTCGTGGATCAGCGCCGCGATGTCGTCGGTCGAGAGCATGGGGTTATTGCGGAACCGGTTGGTGCGCCGCGCGATATCCTCGAGCAGGGCGGCGATCTCGGCCTTTGGATGCCCGGTCTCCCGGAGGAGGCCCGCGTACTGGGTCACGGCCGCGCGCAGCTCGCCCGCACTCGAGACCTCTCCGCGCTCCCACGCGATCACCGCGCGGGAAAGACGAGCCGGCACCCCGGGAGTTCGTTCCGACCACAGCGACGTGCTCATGGCGTCCGTGGTCATCCTTCCGCCCCGCGAAAGCCGATGAGTCGCGTGCGCTCCTCATCCGGGAGTGCGAGGCGGAGAGCCGCCGTGCCGGAAGGTGGCGTCACGCGGGAGCGCGTTGAATCACGATGTTCTTCATGTGGTATCCGCCAGCCGAAAGTTGGGGTTCAAATTTGTGGAGTCGCGGCGCAACGGGATGGATGCGATGGAGGCGAAGAGGACCAACTCTTGTCGTCGTTGAACCAATTCACGGTCCCGCGGGTGCGCAGCGTCCTTCTGGTGATATCCATCTGCCGTGTCGAGTCGGCCGCGGCGCCGCGGTTGGCGGCTTGACACGTCGCGAACCGAACGCAAAAGGGCCTGCTGGCAATTCGGCAGGCCCCAAACACTCCGGAACTGTCCACGCGCACGTCGCGCATGTCTCGCTTGACATGAATCATAGCGGGTCGCGCACGCATTTGCCACGCCGCAGGGATTCATCTACGGCTTGCGGGAGGACTTGAGGTCGACGTTGTGGTAGGCCTCGACCCACCAGCGACCATCTCTTCGAACGAGGACCTCCATCAACTGGGTCCTCACGATGCGATCGGCCGGGACGGCGATGCCCCCTGGCATTGCCGTCACGCCGTGCACCGCATTGTCGATGTGGACGATCGCCACGTCCGGTGTGACAAAGCGGATGCGTGGATGACGTGTGTCTTGATGGTGCCCTTGTAAAACGTCGACAGGATCTCGGTGTGCCGGCTGCTGAACGCAGGGGCACCGTACCTGACCATCCCGAAGAGGTTGGTGAACGAGACGTCACCGGCTACGTCTGTCGCGTATCGCCCGCCATCACCGGGGTTCCAGGCGGAGGCCTGTCGGCAACGTCGGCGGTGACCGATTGGTTGTCATCGTGGCCTCGTGGTGCGACACCGGTGAGCTCCGATAGACACTGGCGCGCCGTACCGCACTGTCATATGGCCAACACCGAGTGGCGCCTAACGAAACTCGCCTCTACTCGCCGTCGCATCCGATCGCGTTTGCCAGTCGGTAATTCGACTCGGTCCCGACGTCTGAGTCTGCAGCTCGCTTGTCGCCGCTCTGGACGAGCACGCCGCGCAGGTTCCGAGCGCGGCATGCCTTTGCCAGCGCGGGCCCTCCGCGCCCGTCGGCCATCTTGCGCCACCGCGTGCGCCTCAGCGGTACGAGCTCGTTCCGCGTTAGGTCCGGAGGTTCTGTCGGCGCCGACGAGGTCGATGCCGAATCGACCGGGCCCAATGGCCGAGCCTCGCGGCTGTGGCAGACAGTCTGTCAACTCGAACGTGCCTCCGCCGGAACGCGTGCAATTCTGGCAAACCCGCACCGGCACACCGGATGCCGTTCCCTCGCGCTGCCGCCGGCCGGAGTTGCCCCGGCTGGCCGGCGGGCGAATCGGACCGGGGCGATCGCTTCACTGGAGGTGACGAAATATGCTTCCGATGCTGAGGAATCGCTTCGCCACCCCGACGCTGTTCGAGTCGACTTTCGAGCCCTGGAGCGATCTCCGTCGCGAGATCGACCGACTGTTCGACTCCGTCATGTCGGGGATGAGGCCGATCGGCTTTGACGACGACACGCGCATCGCGCGGTGGGTGCCGCCGATGGACGTCGAGGAGCAGGACGACACGATCCGGCTCACCTTCGAGGTGCCTGGCGTGAACCCCAATGAGGTGAACGTGTCCGTCGAGAACGGCGTGCTCACCGTCTTTGGGGAAAAGAAGTACGAGCGCGAGACCGGCGACGAGAAGAAGGGCAACCGCTTCGTCGAGCGCCGATATGGACGGTTCGAGCGGACGATCGCGCTCCCGCCGTCCGTCGACGCGGACAAGATCTCGGCGCACTACGACGACGGCGTGCTGACGCTGGAACTGCCGAAAGCGCCCGAGTCGCGGCGCCGCAAGATCGAGATCCGCAGCGGCAGCGGAAAGGCGGAGCAGAAAAAGCTCGATTCCGGGGACACGAGCCCGCGCAAAGTAGCCTGAACCGTAGGAGGCGGGATCCCCGGACGCGGCCGGCGCGGGTCGCGCCGGCCGCAGTGGACAACGAACACCCACTGACATCAATAGGGAGGATTGCCTATGACGCTCGCTCATCGCATTCGCGTTTTCGCTCTCGCAATCTTCGCGGCCACGGCGTTCGCGGCGGCCACCGCGAAGGCGCAGAGTACTACGTCGGCGACCGGCCCGGTCGCCGTGGACGGGTACTACTCCTACTACCGGCTCGACGCCGTCGGAAATGACGTCGGCATGAACGGCATCGGCGCGCGAGTGCTGTGGTATCCGTGGCGCGGGACGATATCGTCCGATGACGCGGCCCGGTTCCAGTCGCGCGTGGGGCTCGGGCTGTACGGGGAGTACGCTCCGGCGCAGGACCGCGGCTTCTCCATGTTCCGCACCGGCGTGCAGGGTGACGTGAGCCTCCTGCATAGGCCGCTGTTCGGACGCGTCTCACCGGTGGCGTCGCTTGGCGTCGGCGTACTCCGGACGAATCTGGACAATGCGTCCCAGGCGGCGGCGACCGGGTTCCCGCTCGGCACGGAGAGCACGACCGCGTTCTCGCTCGCGCCGTCCGTCGGCGCGCGCGTCGGCCTCTGGCGGCAGCTTGGCCTCCGCGCCGATGCCGGCGACCTCGTCACGTTCCGCGGTGACACGCGCCACAACCTCCAGTTGACGGCGGGACTCAGCTTCCCCTTCTGATCTCGCATCTGATCTGGTAATCGTCGGCGTTCGACGTCGTCCGCGCCGGGTCCCACCGCCCGGCGCGTGACCATTCGCCGCCGGGACGTATCGCGGGAGCGGTCGGGCGGACGTTAGGCATTGGGCGCCCGCTGTCGGCTCGCACCCGAAACCTGGCTCGTCGCCGGGCCGAATCCGCAATCGCCGCCGTGGTGGCCCGGTCCCTGCGAGCAAGGGCGCCGTGGTCCCGCTGCGCCGAACCGTCGGCACGGCACGCCCACCCTGACCCCTTGGAGTACCCGCGGCCGTAGCGCCGGCCGCGCACATGTCGCCATCGTGCTGACCTCTAGCGGTCTTCTCTCCGCGTTCGTGACGCTGCTCGTGACCATCGGCCCGGTCGAGACCGGGGCGGTATTCATGGGCTTGACCTCCGGCGTTCACCGGCCGGGGCGGAGGAATCTCGCGGTGCGAGCCGTGCTGATCGCGGGCGGCCTGCTGACGGTATTCACGTTAGGCGGCGTGGCGATGCTCCACCTGTTACACGTCTCGCTGCCCGCCTTCCGCGTTGCCGGCGGCGTGCTGCTCTTCATGCAGGCCGTTACACTCGTCTTCTCGAGTCCCGGCCTGTCTTCGATCAGCGAGCGCGAGGAGCGGGAGGCCAGACAACCCCGTGACATCGCCGTCTTCCCGCTCGCCTTCCCCCTGATCGCCGGCCCGGGCGCCCTGTCCGCGGTCGTGCTCCTCGACGCCGCGGCAGGCGGGCTCGTGGGCCGCGTCGTTCTCCTCGGCGTGCTTGCCGTGTGCCTGCTCCTGACGCTCGTGTCGATGCTGGGATCGGATTGGCTCGTCGACCGCATGGGGGAGACTGGTGCGGACGTGGTGGGCCGGATCTCGGGTCTTCTCCTGGCGGCGCTCGCCGTGCAGTTCGTATTCGACGGGCTGGCTGAGGCTCCGTTCTTCGTCCGGCCATGATGATGTGACAGGGGATGCACCACAGGTGCGCATCGCCCAACGCGGTGTCACTCACCAGCCGTTCTCGTGGGTCGTCGCCGGTGGTCGGCCAGTCGATTGAATCTGACAACGGCTGCGATGAGTCACGCGGTCGCGCCCGTAGCGGTCTGGCGTGCGGTTCCCGTTTATCTGACGGCGCGCGCGGTGTGCGCGCTCCAGCTTAGTGGGAGATCGCGGAAACGATCATCAACCAACGCCCAGGCGCGTCCTGCCCGGATGGCCCCCGACCGGGGGCGAACCGATGGCTGTAGAGCCGAGGTCGTGTCGCACGATGGACGTTAGGCACGGCCGACTCCGGCACTACCGTGGAGACTCATGTTCAGATCGCCAATCGTGGCAACGTCCCCTCATGCTCGGGAAGGGAAGAAGGTGATCTGTGGCGAGGCATCGCTCATTCCGCCTGACGGTGGCAAGGTGGCTCGCCAATGACTGCGACCGCCAGCGCCCCGACCGACGAGCCCCGCTCAACGAGCGAGGGGAGTGGCACCGACGTGCCGGTGCCCACTCCCGACGAGGAGCCATCTCCCGCGCGGATGGAGATTTTCAGCGACGCTGTCTTCGCGATCATCATCACGCTCCTCGCGCTCGACCTCCGGGTACCGCGCGACGAGGCTGGACGCCCCGGCTCACTCCTCGAAGGGCTCCTGCATCAGTGGCCGGTCTACGTGGCGTTCGTCGCCAGCTTTCTCCAGGTCGGTGTCATCTGGGCGAACCACCACGCGATGTTTCACTACATCCGCCGAACCGACCACAAGCTGCTCGTTTACAATCTCCTGCTCCTGATGGCTGTCGCCGTGCTGCCGTTCACGACCGCACTGCTGGCGGAGTACGTGCGCGGTCGCGAGGCCGACCTTCGGATCGCGGCCATGGTGTACAGCGGCATGCTTGGCGTCTGCGGCGTCTTCTTCAACGCCGTGTGGCACCACGCGCTGGTGGCGCACCTCGTGGAACCGCGCGCCGACCCACATCGGCTCTACGCACTTCGGCGTCATTGGCTGCTCCTTCCCGCGTTCTACGCGCTCGCTTTCGCCTTCGCGACTGTGAGTCCGCGCGTCAGTCTCGCGATGTACCTTGTTCTCTTGTTCTACTACGCCCTGCCAGGCCCCATCGTCATCCGACGGATCACTGCACATCGCCGGCTCCTGGCGCACCGAGCAGTCGGGGATCGGGAATGGTGAATCGTCAATCGAAAACGTGCCGCGCTGGTGCCACTACTGCTACTGCTGCCACTCTTGCCTCTACGGGCGACGAGACCTAACGAGGCGCGGTGATGTTTCGACGCATCATCGTTCCGCTCGACGGCACGCGATTCGCCGAACACGCCGTCCCCGTCGCCATGGCGCTGGCCGTCGCCGATGACTGTCGATTGATTCTCGCGCACGTCGACGTGGCGCCACTCCCGCTCGACGAACCCCGTATCGTCAACGTCTTTGACGTCACCAATCGAGACGAGTACACGGCGGCAATTCTCGATTACCTCACCGATGTTGCCCGCCGCATCTCGGCGTCGAAGGAAATCGACGTCGAATGGATCATCCTCACCGGAGACGTCCCGCAGGCGATCGAGCGGTTGGCTGGCGACCGGGGCGCCGACCTGATCGTGATGGCGAGCCACGACCGGAGCGCACTCGGCCGCCTCGTCCTCGGGAGTGAGGGCGAGCGGATCGTGCGCAATGCCGGTCTCCCGGTCTTACTTGTGCGAAAGTCCGAGAGCCAACTGAAGCTGGAGCGCGAGGCCGACCCGGCCATGGTGACCGACCCGATCACGGGTCAAGTCGCTAGGTTCCAGAACGTTCTCCTGCCGCTCGACGGTGCACCGCTGAGCGAGGTGGTGCTCGAACCGGCCCGCGAGGTTGCGCAAGCGATGGGCGCCCGAATCACCGTCATGACCGTGTGCGACACCGCCCACCTCGCTGGTGGACCACCTGATTTTGCATCGCGAGCATATCTGGAGGCGGTGGCTCGCGGGCTGCGCAGCACCGGCATTGCTGTGGACGTCGCGGTGGTGCAGGGTCGCAACGTCGCCAAAGCCATCGCGCGGGCAGTAACCGATCTCGCCGCCGATGCGATCGCGATGGCCACCCACGGGCGTGGCGGACTCTCTCGCCTGGTGCACGGGCGAGTCGCAGGCAAAGTCCTCGACTCGGTGCTGATGCCGGTGCTGTTCGTCAGGCCACGATCAAGGTGAAGGTCTCTGGCCCGCACGAGCGGTCCAATACCCGAGATCGCCCACGCCACCATCAATGCGCTCCGCTGAGACCGAGGGTGCGTGACGAGACGCTGACCGTGAAGGTTGGGAATCAAACGCTCCAGCATCTCCGCATTGTCTGACAGACGAACGCGAAGTGATGACGTAAGTTCCCGGTATCCATCGTACGCGAGGATGCGCCGCGCCGTGATGGGGTCGAGACAGCCCCGACGAGTTGGTCCCGCCGGCGAGGCGGGGTCGGGACGAACCATGCGGCAATCGGATGAGCCCGACTTCTGGGAGGCTGACCTGCTCGAAGCGCTGGTTGCAGCGACGCTCGACGCGATCGTCATCATTGACCACGATGGCCGGATCGTTGCGTTCAACACCGGCGCCGAAAAACTATTCGCGTATAAGTCCGAAGACGTGATCGGCAAGCTGATCGATACGTTGCTACTCGGCGACATCGTCGACAACAGGACCACGGAGCGAATATCGCTCCGGGCGCGTTTGCCCGCTGGCGACGTGTTCCCTGTCGAGGGCAGCATCACCACGGTTCGGCGTGGCCGGTCAACTCGAGCGATGCTGATCCTGCGCGGCGCCACCCCGTTACGCAGGACCGAGGCGCGGCTCCGCGAAAGTGAGGAACGCTTTCGAGTTGCGTTCGACGGATCTCCCATTGCGTTCGCCCTGACCGCACCCGACGGCCGGATGCGCGCTGTCAACCGGTCGCTCTGCGATATGCTCGGCTACAACGCGGCAGAGCTGCAGGCATTGACGTACAAGGAGATTTCTCATCCGGACGACCTGGCGCGGGATGTCGATTCCGTCGCGCGACTGTTGGCGGGCGAGATCGATCACTACCGCTTTCAGAAACGTTTCATCCACAAGGATGGCCATGAGGTGTGGGGCCTTCTCGCCGTTTCGCTCGCGCGAGACGATGCCGGCGCTCCACTCATGTTCGTGGCTCAAGCGACGGACATCACCGCACTCAAGGAAGCCGAGCAGGCGTTGCTGACGCACGCGACTGAGCTCGAGCGATCGAATGCGGAGCTCGAGCAGTTGGCGTACGTCGCCTCGCACGACCTCCAAGAGCCTCTACGCGTCGTCGCCAGCTACGTGGAGTTCCTCGCGGAACGGTACAAGGGTCAGTTGGATGAGGACGCGGATCGGTGGATCGGCTATGTCTCGGGTGGCGTCGAGCACATGAAGTCGATGATCGATGCGCTCCTGGCGCTCGCCCGAGTCACGACGGATAGCCAGCCGTTCGCGTCTGCCGCGTTCGCTCCCATCATCAACCGGACTTGGCAAGAGCTGCTCAAGGGTCGTGTCCGTCGCGACGCACGTTTGTCGTGCGGCTCTCTGCCGACGCTCGTGGTTGACGCCTCGCAGATCGGCCAGCTCTTCCAGAATCTGCTCGGGAACGCGTTCAAGTATTCCCGCTCGGACGTGCCACTTCGCGCGCACATCTCTGCAGAGCGACGCATCCGTGATTCGGGGGCCGTGTGGGAGTTTGCCGTTCGAGACAACGGAATCGGACTCGACGTCGCCGAAGCCGGACGGATCTTCCAGATATTTCAGCGGCTGCATCGCGATGCGGAGATCAAAGGCACGGGGATCGGGCTCGCTATCTGCAAGCGAATCGTCGAGCGTCACGGTGGGCGTCTCTGGGTGGAATCGACGCCGGGAGAAGGTGCCACATTCCGATTCACAATTCGCGAGCGGGCCAAGTGATCGGGTTGGCTGAATCCGCCGACCGTCCGCTTCTCGCCCTCCTCATCGAGGACAATCCGGCGGATGCGGAGCTTATTGCGCTTCGCCTCCAGTCACCGCGAGAACCCCCGGAGCAGGCACCGGTGCGTCTCATCCACGCGGACACGATTGCCTCCGCGTGCGCGGCACTCCAGCAAGTCACCGTCGACGTCATCATTCTGGACCTCTCGCTTCCCGATGCTTCGCAGCTGGAAGCACTGCATCGAGTGCGAATGGAGGCGCCGGAGGTTCCGGTGATCATCCTGACGGGAAAGGCGGATGAGGCGTTGGCGGTTGAGTCACTGCGTGCCGGGGCGCAGGATTACGTGCTCAAGCCTCCGCCCGACGGCCGGAGCTTGCGACGGATTCTCCGGTACGCGCGCGAGCGCCAACGTCTGCTTCGCGAGCGCAATGCCGCGGTTCGCGAATCGAGCGTCGCGGTACAGCGCTGGCGGCTTCTCGCGGAAGCCGGGCAGTTACTCGTGGCGTTGCCCGATCAGGAGCGAGCGCTCCATCAAGTCGCCCAGCTCCTGGTGACTGACGCTGCTGACTGCGTCGTGCTGTACGTTGCCGGCGATGGCGACGTGCGCCCGGTGTTGGAGGTCGCTTGCGTGACGAGCGACCAAGCCAGGGAGATTCGGGAACGGGTCGCCGTGTTCCTGACCGATCTCGGTGCGGAGGCGCACGGCCTGTTCGACTCGGTCGACGCCAGCGACGCGATGAGCGTCGGCGTCGTGCAGCAATTGTTCGCTTCGTTAGGCGCGGCGTCGGGTACCGTGTTTCCGATTCGGTTCCGCCAACGAGCGGTTGGATTCCTGCTGCTCGGCATGATGGCGGGGCACGGTCGTGATGCTGGCGTCGACGCGGAGCTGGCGCGATCGCTTGCCGATCGTATCGGCTTGGCCGTCGATGCCGCACGGTTGATGCGGCAGGCGCAACTTGCGGCCGCCGCGCGCGATCACGCTGTCGGCATCGTCTCGCACGATCTGGGAAACCCGCTGACGACGATCGAGATCTGCGCTGCGGCGCTGCTCGAACCGTCGCCGCCGCCGGCCAGTGGCGTTCGCAACATGGGCCAGCTCATCCAGCATGCGACGCAGTGGATGCGGCGCATCGTTCGAGACCTCCTCGACCGGGCGAGTCTCGACGCGGGGCGCCTGCGGTTGGACCGGCAGCCGACGACCGCCGCTGAAGTCGTGCGGGAGGTCGAGACGGTGTTTGGGATGGTCGCGGCCGAGCGGGACCTCGACTTCGTCATCGATTGCGACCCTCGGCTGCCGACGATGAACGCTGACCCGCATCGTCTCGTCCAGGTGCTCTCCAATCTGCTCGGCAATGCGATGAAGTTCACGCTACGGGGCGGTCGTGTCGTCCTGTCCATCACGTCCAAGGAGAGTGATCCAGGCTCGGTGCCAGCGTTAGGCGTGCCGGGGTCGATCGTCCGCTTTGCCGTCCGGGACACTGGTCCCGGAATCCCCGCTGCGGACCTCGAGCACGTGTTCGATTGGTTCTGGCGATCGAACGATCAGGCGCGAACCGGGACCGGACTCGGGCTGGCCATTGCGAAGGGGCTGGTCGAGGCGCATGGCGGGGACCTTCATGTCGAGAGCGAGCTGGGGCAGGGTGCCACGTTCTGGTTCACCGTCCCCGCGGCGGTGGATCAACTGGCAGGCATTTCGTGAGGAGGACGCGAATCCCGGATGGCGAACGATCATGGCGAATCACATGTGCGACACGGTAGAGCGGACAGTTCCAGGCAGTTGACACAGCTCGAGGCCGGCAGGGTTAGGGCGACCCATTCCACGATCAGCGTCGTCCTCGCCGACGACCACGCGATGATTCGCGAAGGGTTGCGGCTGGTGCTGCGTCGCACTCCGGACATCTCCGTCGTCGGTGAGGCCGAGGATGGACCCTGCGCGCTCAGAGTCGCCTCGCGGCTCGGGCCGGACGTCGTGGTGCTCGACCTGAACATGCCGAACACCGATCCGCTGGTCGTCCTCCGCGAGTTTGGGCGTACGCTTGCCAGCGTGCGCGTGCTCATTCTGACGATGCGCACGGAGGATGCACGGCTCGTGACGCTGCTGGAAGCTGGAGCTCGCGGTTACCTGACGAAGGAGGCCGCGTCGAGTGATCTCGCTGACGCGATCCGAACAGTTGCCGCCGGCGAGGTGTACGTGCGGCCCGATGCGGCGCGACTGCTGGCTTCAGCTGTCGTTCCGCGCCGAACCACCGACACGGCGAACGGTCGGTTCAAGGCTCTGAGCGATCGCGAGAAGATCGTGCTGCGGATGGTGGCTCAGGGGTTCAACGGCGTCGAGATCGCGCGTCACCTCCAGCTGAGCACCAAGACCGTTGATGCCTACAAGCGCCGGATCGAGCAGAAGCTCGGGTTCGAGCACCGAACTCACTACGTGAGCTTCGCGATCGAGGCCGGCATCCTGGTACCGTGACGCGGGCGTTGCGCCTAACGCCAGAGGATGGCCGGCGAAAATCTCAGGTTACCGCGACGCCCTCCGCTTCCTGGTCTTCCGTGAACGCTGCGGACCTGGAGGGTCGAACGAGCAACAGGGGCACCGGTGCATGGCGCAGCACGGAGTCTGCCACGCTGCCGAGGACGAGGCGCTTCACGCCGCGATGCCCGTGTGTCGCCATGCTGATGACGTCGGCGTTGGTGTCACTTGCAGCCGCGCGAATCGCCGACGCCGGATTGGCGTCGATCACGATCAACGTCGTGACACGTGCGCCACGGGCTCTGAGCGGTTCCGAGAGAGCAGCGAGCAGGTCGTTCGCGGCCTTCTTTTCCGCATCCATGTCGACCAGGGACGGGATGATGGCCGGGTCCGCGGCGTTGAGGATCGGCACGGGAAGGACCGCGTGAAACAGTACGTACTCGACCTCACTCGTGCCGAAGATCCCTGCCGTTCGCTCGACGATGTGCGTTCCGAACTCAGCGCCCGCGATCGGCACGAGCACTCGGCCGAAGCGCGACGCGATGGCGGGCTCTGATGCTTTCCGTGCCCGGATCGCGAGCACCGGGACCGTTGCCGAACGCACCAGCCACTCGGCAACGCTGCCAACCAGCGCGCGCCCGATGCCCGAGCGTCCATGCGTCGTCATGACGACGAGCGGTCGGTCCAGCGCTGCGACATGGGCCGCGAGCGTTTTCACCACGGGACCTTCGAGCAGCTTCGTGCTCACGGTCATGTCCGCGGCTTCGACTTCTCGCTCGAAGATAGCGTCGAGGTATGCCACTGCTGCCTGGCGCAGTTCCGCGTCGAAGCGCGTGTCGATTGGTGGCGCCCCGGAGGCGTATCGAACTTTCAGTGTGGGCTCGTACACGTGGACGATCTCCACCGCCGCGTGTAGCCGGTGCGCGAGGTAATACGCGGGCTGGAGCGCTTGTTCCGCGAGCGCGGAACCGTCGAGCGGTACGACGATCACGTTGATCACGTTGTCCACGTTTGACCTCTCAGCCCCGTGCCTGCTGATCGTGTTTCTGGTGCGCTTCGAACAGGTGCTGCGACAGCCACACCAGGATCGGGCCGTTCGGGTCGATACCGGGAATTACCTTGAGTGCCTCGAAGGCATCGGTGGCGCACCGCACCAGCGAGTCGCGTGCCGTGTCGCTCGCATTGACTACCAACGCATCCGGCGTCGTCATCACCGCCCTCCATGATTCAGCGATACGCCTTAACAGTGATGAATCGCGCCGCGAGGGGTGTCGGACAAACGGGAAGGCCGTGCCAGCGTATTGCGCACCGGACCGCACGCATCGCCTGACCGGGCCTGATCGGTCCGGGGGCCTACCGCTGGCGCTGTCGGGACAGTTTCTGTGGACATGCCGTAGCGGGTCCGCGGCCTCGAGCGCAAGCCACGGTCGGCGTGAATGACATGTCTCTACTAATTCCGTGAACCGAGCGTGCTGGCGTTCCTGGGGAGTGGGCGGCCGCAGAAATGCAGTCACCGACTGCAGCCTTTCGTGGCCGCGGCCCGGTGCTGTGTGACCTTACGCTCAGCTCGCTTCTCCTCATGCCAGTCTCGCCGCTCGTGAGCAGGCGAAACTCCGCCGAACGCGGAGCCGAGCGCTATACCGGGCTCAGCGCCGATGAGCGAGCGATCCCGTGTGACCGACTGGCCGAGTGGGGCACTGTCCTCACCTTGCAGCCGCATCAGCGCCGCGGGGCATCGATCCGGGACGAGCCCATCCGCGTCCTGATCGTGGACGATCACGCCATGGTACGCGATGCGCTCCGCGTTCTGCTCGGTAACGCGACCGACGTCGTCGTGGTGGGCGAGGCGGAGGACGGCATCGCGGCGGTGGCCGCCGCGCGTCGTCTCGCGCCCGACATCGTGCTCCTCGACCTCGACATGCCTGGCGGGAATGGTGCGTCGGCGCTTGGCGACCTAGTGGCGTTGCCTAACGTGCGAGTCCTGATCCTGACGGTGCACCCCGAAGATGGGCGCCTCGTGCCGCTGCTCGAGGCCGGCGCGCGTGGTTACCTCACGAAGGAAGCGGCCGCGCGCGATCTGGTCCACGCTATCCGCGTCGTCGCCGCCGACGAGGTCTATGTTCGGCCCGAAGCGGCACGGATGTTGGCGGCCGCAAGGTGCCCTGGGAGGAGGGGCGAGACCAACTCCGCTTCGCATCGCTTCAACCGCCTCAGCGATCGGGAGCAGACGGTACTGCGCATGGTCGCCGAGGGTTATACTGGCGTGGAGGTCGCGCGCACACTCGGGATCAGCACGAAAACGGTCGATACCTACAAGCGTCGAGTCGAGGACAAGCTCGGGCTCGGGCACCGGAGCCAGTACGTGCAATTCGCCATCGAGGCCGGGGTTCTCGACCGACCCGCCGCACTGTGATTCGGCGTTAGGCGATCGGCATCACCTTGGCGGGGTCCAACGACGCAGGCCGACGCGCTTGATCGTGAGGACATGGCGCGTTCCGTCACCAGTCACGATCTCCATCGAGCTGATGAACCCGTCCGGCTCCTCGATGGTCCACACCTCGCGCGCGTCGTAGACGCGACGATCGCCCGAATCGAGGAGGACTTCGAGCGCTTTCGTGTGGCGATCATAGTCGATACCGAGAAGCCGGGCGCCATTCGCCACCACCTGATCGCCAATGTCGTCAGGCCCGATGAGCTCAATGTCGACGGCCTCGGGCGAGCTATCCATGACGAACCGTCTGCTGAACGAGTCCAGGTATTCGGCAAGCCTGTCCTCAGGAATGCGCTTCGTGTGCGACATGTATTCTCCGTCCGCGTGATCCGCAGTGTGGGCCTGACAGTAGCGTCAGCCCTCCCTGCTCATGCGTAGTTGGCTCGCGCCGCCTGACCTCGGTGCGCCGCGATGGACGGAAGCGGGCTCCGTCACGACATCTGCGGCGAGAAGCCATGTGGGGCTCACTCCGTATCCGCGGACGAGCGCCGCGAGCGCGTCGAGCGAAAATCGTTGCCAGTCGCCACTGAGCAGTCCGGCGAGTCCTGCGTGGTCGATGCCCAACGCGTGCGCGGCGGCTCGCGCGTTGCCGCCGTCGTTCCGTGCGATCAGCGTCCTTACTCGCGCGGACACGTCCGAAGCCAGAATCATTGACACGGTGATTTCCTCGTGCGGCGACGCGTAAGGGTAGCGCGCGGTGCCCCGGTCGCGGTGTCGGACAGGCGGGAGCACGGCCTTCGCGCTTTCCCGGCAGCGGGGTGCGGAAGCGAGGGTACGGAAATGAGCGGTGGCGGTCTGTGCCAGCGTTGTCGGGTGAACGGGAAGCGCTGCCGGCGAGTTGTCTGATAGCCGGACTCTCCGGCTGACTCGATCATGCGCTGCACCGACGGAGCGTGCACTCGGCGCGCGCTGACCGATCATGGCTCAGGAACGAAGGAGGGCAAATGTCTCGCAGTGACAATGACATCCGGAAAGACGTTCTGGCGGAGCTGGACTGGGAGCCCAGTCTTCGCAACGACGACATTGCCGTCGCGGTACGCGATGGCGTCGTGACGCTCAGTGGATTCGCCGACAGCTACGCCGACAAGTGGCGGGCGGAGCGCGTCACGAGCGGAATCAACGGTGTAAAGGCCGTCGCCAACGATATCCAGGTCAAGCTCCCGTCCAGCTCGCAACGGACTGACCCGGACATCGCGCGCGCGGCCATCGATGCGCTCAAGTGGAACATCAGTGTTCCCCAGGATCGAATCAAAGTGAAGGTGGACAGCGGCTGGGTCACGCTCGAGGGTGACGTGGATTTCTACTTCCAGAAGCAAGCGGCTGAGCGGGCGGTCCGCTACCTGATCGGCGTGAAGGGCGTGTCGAACCTCATCTCGGTTCGCTCGACCACCAAGCCGTCGCCGGCGGAAGTGAAGCAGAAGATTCGTGAAGCACTGGAACGAAGCGCCCTGTACGATGCGGACCACATCGATGTCGACGTGACTGGCAACAAGGTAATTCTCCGCGGCACGGTGCGGTCGTATTCCGAGTGGCGTGACGCCGAGCGGGCGGCGCGCAACGCGCCCGGCGTCACGGAGGTGGAAAACAAGGTGACGATCGACCCCGCCGTTCACGCCGTCGCCTAACGCGACGTCGCACGGACACCGACAACGAGCGGGTGGCGGGCGGCGACGGAGAGCGCGCTGCCTCGCCGCCCGCTCCACAGTCGCCGACGTCGTCGGCCTGAGGAGGAATCTCAATGGCACATCGCGACGAGCAATCGGAGCAGCGCTCAGCGGCAGCCGCCGCAACGGGAACCGGCACAGCGAGCACGAGTGGGTCCGCATCCAGCCAGACGTCAGGGACGGGAACAGGCGGGGAATCCGAACGCTCGATTCCCGTCAGCGGCGAGGGCGGCCGCGGGGCACGCACGCAGGAACAATCCGGCAGCAGCGAACGGGCGCGTTCGAGCGGGCCACGCAGTGATGTAGCGCGACGACGTCCTGCGGGGCTGCCGTTGTCACCGTGGGCGCTCATGCGGCAGTTCATGGACAACGACATCCAACGCCTGCTCGGCCTCTCGCCAACGGCATCGAACGCCGCATCGACCGTCGCGACTGGCCCGAACGCCTCGACTGCGTCGCGCCCGGTCCCGGGCATGTGGATCCCAGACGTCGAGGTCGTCCAACGGCCTAACGACATTCTCGTACGTGCCGACCTCCCTGGCATGCAGGCGGACGATATCGAGGTGTCCGTCGACGACGGAGTACTCACCATCTCCGGCGAGCGCGAGCAGGAGCGGCGCGAGGATGAGGAAGGCTTCGTCCGCACGGAGCGCGTCTACGGTCAATTCTTCAGATCAATCCCGTTGCCGGAGGGCGCGGACAGCGAGCGGGTCGAGGCGCAGCTCCGGGATGGCGTGCTCGAGGTCACCGTGCCGGTTTCGAGGCGCGAGGGACGCCGCATCAAGGTCCGAAGCTAGCGGATTCGCCAGCCGCTCGACGACGTCGCACTGTCGGCGGAACCGTCGATCGTTAGCCGAGACGATCGCCTACCGCGTAGGGGGATTGCCGTGGGATCGCGGTGGGGGACGGCGCGACCCCACCGCGACCACATCGGGCATCGTCAGGCGGCCGTTGCCGCCGGATGCGGCGTCCCGTGTTGACCCCAGGACCGGAGCCTGAACCCAAGCCCGATGAGCAGGGCCCCGAACACGATCGCATACGCACCAATCCACAGTACGACGGCGAGCGCTCCGGCGCCCGGGAACAACACCAGCAGGACGCCAAACGCAATTGACAGCACACCGCTGAGCCCGAGCATCCACTCGCCGGTGATCACCTTGCGCAGGCGGATGGCCGCGCCGACCTCCATGATGCCCGTGAACAGCGACCACGCGGCAATGAGGTAGAGCAGAGCGATGGCCGTGATGCCGGGCCAAAAAAACGTCACGAGGCCGGCGCCGATGCCCGCGATGCCCTCCAGTAGCAACATCCCCCACCGTTCTGTCCCGTGACGTCGGACGGCGCTCACGATGGCAAACACCCCATCCACGAGCGCGTACGCTCCATACAGCGTGACGAGCGCCGCGAGCGATAGCCCCGGCGCGAAGAAGGTGATGATCCCAAACAACACCCCCAGGACGCCACGGAGCACGACCGCCCACCAGTTATGGGATAGCGAGTCGGCGTCAACGATCCGAACGCTCATTGTCTCCCTCCTGCTGCTCATGCGACGGTGATTGGTGCCAATGCCCGAACCCGGAGTGTAGCGGTCCGGCAGACGCGAGGCCGTCGGGATATCGGGAAGCCCGTGTCGGGCACTGAGGCTCGCCCACGTGAGGGTCGGACGATCCAGAAGTCACTCGGAGGCTTTCCTGACTGCGGGCGCCCTGCTTCCCGCGGTAGCCTTACCGGCAAAGTGGTTCGCGAGCCCGGGATCCAAAACTGCCGGGTTGTCTCACTGCCGCCACACTGAGAGGAGACGTCGCATGCGTACCCGTCAGCCACCGCTATCAACCTGGCTGCTTGGCGCGGCAGTGCTCGTCGCTGCGTCTGACCAACTTGCCGCGCAGCAACTTCATATCGTCATGCTCGATCCCGGCACAGGCCGTCCGATCCCGCTCGTGGCCGTCAACCTGGTACCGGATAGCGGCGGATCAGCGAGCGCCGCCGTAAAGAGCGGGAACGATGGCGTGGCCACAGTCCGCGCGCCGGCGCCGGGCGTCTACCGGTTGCACGCGATCTTACCCGACCATCGCGAGGCGAAATCACCGGCGATCGATCTGAAGCCCGGTGACGAGCTTTCCATCTCGTGGCGTCCGAAGACCGACACGGCGCGACTCAGTCCCGTTAGGGTGACAGCGAGCAATCGCAACACATCGCCCCGGCTCAACGGCTTTCAGGAGCGCCAACAGCGTCACGCGTTCGGCACATTCATCACGCGCGACGTCATCGAGCAGCGCAAGCCGACGAGAGTGTCCGACGTCCTGAGCACCGTTCCGGGACTGATCGTCACGCCGTCCGCGAGAGGGTTCGGGTCGGACGTGCAGACCACCGAAGGTTGCCGTCCCGCGGTCTATGTCGACGGCCTCCGCTACCCCCTACTCCGTGGTGAGACGATCGATGACGTCGTCGATCCTACGGCGCTGGAGGGTATCGAAGTCTATGCACACGCGGCGGAGGTTCCGGTGGAATTCCAGGGCCCCTGGTCGAACTGCGGGGCCATCGTGCTCTGGACGCGCGGCGCGTGACCGGACGCGCCGGAGTCGGATGAAATGCATTGGGAGTCGCGTTTCTTCATCGCGGCCGATCTCGCACGCACGATGTCACCCACGAGTACTGCCGCCGGATAGAACAGCTCTTCCTCACTCCGTGCGTGCAGCGCGAGCTGCTCCGCCAGCCGCGCAACTGCCGTATTGCCCTCGGCGCGCGCGACCTCTCCGAGCTTGGCGGTCGCCGCGCGGATGGTCGCGTGTTCCGCGAGCATGCGCGGCAGCTCCGAGCGAAGCGAGTCGGTCATGGGAAGCACATCGAGCATTGCTGGAGCGAATTCACCTCGTGCGAGCGGCGCGAGCAGGCCTAGCGGCGGAAGTGCGATCTGCTCCTCGCGCTCGAAGTGCGGGTGCAACACCGTCGCCAGCGCGCGAGCGGCCGCGCCGACGTTTCCTGACGCCTGCGTTGCGCGCTCGAGCGCGTTGTGAATCTCGTGATGCTCTTCGCGCATTGACGCTGGGATAGTGATCTGCTGCGCAGAGGCGGAGGCGCGAGACATAAATTGGCTCCGAAGACGGGTGCTGGTGAGCGGCCGGCAATCGGACGAGGGTGAGCGATGCGGCGATGACGAGCGCGCGACGATCAACGGAAGATAGCTCAGCACCAGGGATGCCGGCACGACGACGCGCAGCCACGCGACCGCCCGCGCCTGAAGGGACGACGTCCTCAGGCCTGTTTCCGCATGAGGACGCCGTGGTCGACGGCCGCTTCACCGTCGTCGCCGCTCGCCGCTATCGCCGCTGTCGCGTTGCCATGCGAGCCCGAATGAGCTCCGCGAGCACGACCGCATCGTTGTGTTCCTCGTCGCGTGCGCCGTACACGAGCGTGACGCGGCGGTGCGACGCCAGCGCGGCGATTTCGCGCAGCAGGTGCGCTCGCGCCTGCAACTCCCGCCGGTAGCGGCGACGAAACTCGCGCCATTTCTG
>DASUGD010000269.1:0-19186 GCA_036274195.1 Gemmatimonadaceae bacterium
GGGGCGTTGGAACGATGCGTTAGGACTCTGACCCCTTCTAGCGCCCTTTCGCGCAGTTCAGCTCGATCGCAACGCGACCATCGGATCGACGTTCGCCGCTCGGCGCGCGGGGACCGCGTTCGCCAGCAGCGCAACCACCGCCAGGACGCCGAACGCGATCGCGAAGCTCACCACGTCGAACGGACCCACGAACAGCACGCTCGACAGCACCCGAGCCGCGGCGGCCGCCAGCGCCACCCCGATGACCCCGCCGATCATCACCAACACCATCCCTTCGCCGAGTACCATCCCGAGCAGCTGTCCGGGTCTGGCACCGAGGGCCTTGCGGATGCCGATCTCGCGGACGCGCCGGCTGACCGAGTACCCAATGACGCCGTAGAGCCCAACGGCCGCCACCACCAGGGCGAGCGCACCGAACGCACCGATCAGCCACGCCCCGGCCCGCACGGGAAAGAGCCTAACGTCTGCGAGGTCACGCTCCGTTCCCTTGTCGAGAAAGACCAGCTCCGGGTTCAGCCCGCGCAGCTCGCGCTGGAGGACGGGCACCATGGCGCTCGCGTTGGCCGACGTTCTCACGATGTAGTTGCCGAACGTCTCCTGACGGCTGAGCGGGAGGTGGATGTATGACTTCGGGGCCTCACCCGGCGTGTTCACCTTGTAGTCGGCCGCCACGCCAACCACCTGGTACGGGTCGCCGTCTTCGCGGAGCCGGATCTCGCGGCCCAGGGCATTCTCCGGCTGACCCGGCCAGAAGCGTTGCGCCATCGCGTTCGAGATGACGAGCACTCGGCGACGCTCATCGCGGTCGGCCGGCTGAATATTTCGGCCGGCGAGCAGCTTCACGCCGAGCGCGTCGAAGTACCGCTCGTCCACGTACGTCCCGTCCATCTGGATCGGGCGGTTGTCGGGCGTCTCGTGGCCGGTGATGAACAACGAGAACCCGTTGTCGTTGAGTGACAGCGGCAGACGGCTCGTGACCGCCACCGCCTCCACCTGTGGCAACGACTGAAGACGCCGCACGCCTTCCTCCAGGAACTGACCGCCACGGACGCCATCGTAGCCGTTCATCTCGAGGGCGAGGGAGAGGTACGCGGTGCGGTCGCCATCGTAGCCGAGCGGGACGCGACCCGCCGCGGCGAGGCTGCGCACGAGGAGCGCGCCGCCGACGACGAGGACGAGCGACACCGCGATCTGAACGACGACCAGCGTGTCGCGCAGCTCGAACCGCTTTCGCCTGGACGCCGCACTCGCGTCCTTGAGCGCCGGCACGAGATCTGGTCGCGACGACCGCAGGGCAGGGATCAGCCCGAACACGACGCCGGTACTGACGGCGACGAGCATCGTGAAGACGAGCACGCGCCAGTCGGGGCTCACCGCGAGGCCGAGGTCGATCGGGAGGGGCGGCTGCACGCGCGCGAGGACGCGCGAGAGCCCGGCCGCAAGCGGCAGCGCGATCGCACCGCCCAGGAGGGCGAGCAGCACGCTTTCCGTCAACAGCTGCCGGACGATCCTCGACCGCTCGGCGCCTAACGCGGCGCGGACGGCGATCTCGCGGCGGCGTCCCGCCGCGCGTGCGAGCATGAGGTTCGCGAGATTGGCGCACGCAACCAGGAGCACGAGGCCGACGGCGGCAACCATCAGCATGCCGGCGGGGGCAATCTTGGAGTCGACGTCCGGGTTGATGCGCACGTCGCTCGAGGGCACGACGCTGATCCGTTCCTTCTGCATGGTCTCCGGGAACTCCTCGCCAAGCCGCCGCACGAGCCCGTCGAACTCGGCGCGAACCTGGGCGTCGGTCACGCCCGGCTTCATGCGACCCTTGAGCCGCATCCAGTGCTGGCCGCGGCGCTCGAAGCGGGTGTTGCCGGTGGATTTGCCGGACACGCGTTGGTTCCCGATCGGCTCGACCTTCTCCGCCATGGTGAGCGGGATCCACATCTGCGTCGTGACGGCGGGGATCATGCCGATGAAATCCGGCGGCGCGACCCCCAGCACCGTGTAGACGATGCCGTTCATCTTGAAGGTCTTGCCGACCACGTCCGGCGCGCTGGCGAACTTCGTCTTCCAGAAGCGGTCACTCAGGACCGCATAGGCCGAGGCGTCGAAGGCCGAGGCCTCCTGTGGCGTGAACGTGCGCCCGAGCGCCAGGCGAACACCTAACGACTTGAAGTAATTGTCGGACACGAGCTCGCCGACCACGATGTCGGAGCTCCCCTCGATCGAAAGGTGCGCGAAGAAGTTGGAGTACCCGATCAGGTCCGTGAGCGTCGTCGTCTCGCTTCGGTACGTGAGGTAGTTCGGGTACGAGCTCGTCTCGTGGGTGTTCGAAGTCGATTGGTGGCCGTAAATGTCCACCAGCTCGTTAGGTCGGGCGACGGGCAGCGGGCGGTACAGAATGGCGTTGACGACGCTGAAGATCGAGCTGTTGACGCCGATGCCGAGGGCAAGCGTGAGCAGCGCGACCAGCGTGAAGCCGGGAGCCTTCCGGAGGCCCCGCACGGCGTAGCGGATGTCCTGCGTCAGGGTTTCCATTCCGCTTCCTACGGAACCGTGGCGAACTGGTTTCCGATCCTGCGCCGGCCAGCCATTGGGGTCAGAGTCAAATTTCATCGTTTCCACGCACTGACCCATCAATCCGACGCACTATCGTGCGTCGTCAGCAGTCGTCGGCCGTGGCCGCGTTGGAATGATTCGGCGCGCGGTTTCGCCATACCGGCGCTCCGGGCTCCGGCTGCTACGATGCCGGCTGTCTTCGCCGGGCGGACGGCTGCCCGAGCGACACCCCAGTCTCGAGGTAACCATGGCTCGTCTCCCCCGGTACGCCGCGCCCGGCGGCGCTCAGCATGTCATCCAGCGGGGCAACAACCGCTCGGCAATGTTCGCCGCGCCCGCGGACTACCGATTCCTGCATCGTTGCCTCCGCGAGGCATGCGACGAGCATGGCTGCCGTGTCCATGCCTACGTCTTCATGACGAACCACTTCCATCTGCTGATGACCGCGACGACCGCCGACGGGGTGAGTCGCGTCATGCAGACCGTGGGGCGACGGTACGTGAGGTACTTCAACGACCTGTACCAGCGAACGGGTACACTCTGGGACGGCAGGTTCAGAGCGACCCTGGTGCAGACGGATCGATATCTGCTCGCGTGCCATCGGTACATCGAGCTCAATCCCGTGCGGGCTGGGCTCGTGACGGCTCCCGCCGACCATCCGTGGTCGAGCTACGGGGCAAGTGCCTTCGGGGCGTACGATTCACTCGTCAGGTCACACGAGGCTTACCTGGCGCTCGACGCCGACCCGCGTCGCCGGCAGTCGGCGTACCGAGCGCTCGTGGACGACGGTCTGTCCGACTCGATGCTCGACGACATCCGCAGCGCGACGAACGGCGGATGGGTGCTCGGTACCAAACGGTTTCGCGAGGAGATCGCGGCCCTGCTGGGGCGCCGGACGCAGGCGGGAAGACGAGGCCGAGGTCCGCGTAAAAAGGATGAAATTCGACTCTGACCCCAATTCGGGGTAAGTTCTCGGCCTCACCAAAGCCATGGGGCTCCGATGCGCCGAATTGCTTTCCCCGCGACGCTCTTCTCGCTGTCGGTAGTCGCCTCCCTGGCCGCTGCCCAGAACAAGCCACGCCAGGAGCTCAAGGAAGTCACCCCGGACAAGGTCGATACCGCGGTCTATCAGCGGCTCAGATACCGCTACATCGGCCCCGAGGGGAACCGCGTCACGTCGGTCACCGGCGTCGCGGGCGACCCGAACACGTACTACGCCGGTGCCGCCTCAGGGGGGCTCTGGAAATCGACCGACGGCGGCATCCACTGGTCGCCGGTGTTCGACTCTCAGCCCGTGTCGTCGGTGGGCGCGCTGGCCGTTGCACCGAGCGATCCGAACGTCGTGTACGCCGGTACCGGCGAGTCGTTCACGCGCAGCCACATCTCGGCCGGCTGGGGAATGTTTCGCTCGACCGACGCCGGCAAGACGTGGACGCGTGCGGGACTCGAGAACACGGGCCGTATCTCGCGGATCGTCGTGCACCCCACGAACCCGGACCTGGTGTACGCGGCATCGTTAGGCTTCGCCTACGGCCCGCAGCCCGAGCGCGGGATCTACCGGTCCGGCGACGGCGGCAAGAACTGGGAGCGCGTGCTGTTCGTGAACGACTCGACCGGTGCGTCGGACATCGTGATGGACCCGACGAACCCGCGCATCCTCTACGCCGGGTTCTGGCAGGTCGAGATCAAGACCTGGGGACGCACGAGCGGCGGGGCCGGGAGTGGCATCTGGAAGTCCACTGATGGCGGGACGACCTGGAAGAAGCTCACCGGCTCCGGGATGCCATCCAGGACCGTCGGCAAGATCGGACTCGGCATCAGTCGCGCGATGCCTAACAGGATCTACGCGGAGATCGAGACGGGCGACGGCGTGCCGACACCGGACGGGAAGCCGACCGACGGCGGCCGCCTGTTCCGCTCCGACGACGGTGGCGAGACGTGGCTGCTCGTGAGCCACGACCGCCAGATGGCCGGCCGCACGCACTACTACAATAGAATGGCCGTGTCCCCGGACAACCCTAACGAGGCGTACTTCCTCGCGTCGAACTGGACCAAGACGCTCGACGGCGGGACGACGATCATCGATCCGCCGTTCACCGAGTATCCGGGCGGAGATCACCACGACATCTGGATCGACCCGACGAACGGCAACCGCATGATCGTGAGTCACGACGGTGGCGTGTCGATCTCGATCAACCGCGGCAAGTCGTGGATCGTGACGCAACTGCCGCTCGCCCAGATGTACCACGCGAGCGTCGACAACCGTGTGCCGTACAACGTCTACGGCAACCGCCAGGATGGCCCCTCGGCCATGGTGCCGAGCAATCCGCGTGCGGGCGACTTCTTCGGGGCGGGTTTCGATTTTCCGACCATCAGCCGAGGCCACGCGGAGACCGTGGGCGGTGGCGAGAGTGGGTGGGCGATCCCCGATACCGTGGACGGCAATCTCGTGTGGTCGAGCGGGTCCGGCTCGGGATCCATGGGCGGGATCATCACCCGATACGACCGGCGGACGAAGCTCGTGCAGAACGTGGAGATCTGGCCGCTGGCGACGATCGGGTGGGCGGCGGAGAGCCTCAAATACCGCTTCGTGTGGACGGCGCCGCTCACGCTCAGCGCGCACGACCACAACGTGCTGTACGTGGGAAGCCAGCATGTTCACATGACGAACGATGGCGGCAACCACTGGAAGGAGATCTCGCCGGACCTGACGAGGAACGACAAGTCGCGGCAGAAGATTTCAGGCGGTCTCACGCCAGACAACATCGGCGTCGAGTACGCCGGCGTGGTATTCGCGATCGGCGAGTCGCCGATGGACGCGAAGGTGCTGTGGGCGGGGACGAACGACGGGCTCGTACATGTCACCCGGGACGGCGGCGCGAGCTGGACGGACGTCACGAAGAACATTCCCGGCCTGCTCGATTGGGGGACGATCTCGAACATCGAGCCGTCGCGGTACGACGTGGGCACGGCGTACCTGACGGTCGATGGTCACCAGGTGAACAACCGCGACCCGTGGGTCTACAAGACGACGGATTTCGGGAAGACGTGGAAGCTGATAACGACGGGTCTCGCGAAGACGCCGCTCTCGTACGCGCACGTAGTGCGCGAGGACCCCGTCAGGCGTGGGCTCCTGTACCTCGGCACCGAGGGTGGGCTCTACGTCTCGTTCAATGACGGCGGGAGCTGGCAGCCTCTCCAGAACAACCTGCCGCATGCGCCGGTGTACTGGATCGTGGTGCAGCCACATTACAGCGATCTCGTGGTGGCGACGTATGGCCGCGGCTTCTGGATTCTGGACGACATCACGCCACTTCGCACGTTAGGCGCGAGCGTGACGGCGAAGGACGTGCACCTCTTCCCGCCGCGGCTGGCGTACCGGCTGCAGAATACGGAGCAGCCTTTCTCCGTCTCGTACGATGCGAGCGCGGGCTACGCGCCGCCGTACGGCGCGGCGATCAACTTCTACCTGAAGAAGGGAAGCGACAGCACGGTGCGTGACAGTGCGGGGAAGACGATCGTGTCGAAGGACAGCGTGAGCATCACGATCTCCGACGCGAGTGGTGCGGTCGTGCGCACGCTCAAGGCGCCGAAGAACGCCGGCATCAACCGTGTGTGGTGGAACCTTCGTGGGGACCTGACGAAGCAGGCGAAGATCCGGACGAGTCCCGAGTACGCGCCGTGGTTCGCGGTCTCGCTCGACGGTCGTGACGCGCCGACGGTCGGGCGGCTCGGGGTGCTGGTCGCGCCGGGCACCTACACGGTGAAGATCGTGGGCACGAGCGAGTCGCAGCCTCTGGTCGTGAAGAAGGACCCGAACACCGCCGGCACGGACGCGACGCTGGCCGAAAACATTGCGGCGGTGAGAAACGTTGCGGCGGATCTCGACAGTGCGGTGACGATGATCAACGCGCTCGAGAACGTGCGGGGGCAGCTCGCCGCGCTCAAGTCGACCATGGGCGGCGACTCGACGCGGAAGGACGTGGTCACGGCAGCGGACTCGCTCGATCTCAAGCTTCGGGTGGTGGAACGGAAGCTGTTCCAGACGCGGGCGACGGGGCGGGGGCAGGATGAACTGCGCTGGCCCCAGCGGGTCAGCGAGCAGCTGCAGTATCTCGCGGGGGAGATCGAGTCGAGCGACTTCGCGCCGACGGAGAGCCAGAAGCAGGTGGCTGAGCTGCTCCGCACTCAGGTCAGGGCGGTGAAGACCGAGTTCGACCGGGTGATGGCGGGCGATGTGGCGGCGTTCAATGCCATGCTGCAGCAGCGGAAGGTGCCTAACGTGATCTCGAACTGACCTCGTGTGAAGCGAACACCAACCTCGGTCTCACGACCATGCGCAAGCGATCGAAAGCCAGGCACGTCGAACGGAAACACGCGGTCTATGTGAACCTCAACGTCCCGGAGCTCACGAAGGCGGGAAGTGGCCTCGAGCTGTACATCTATTCGCGCGGCGAGAAGCTTGGCGAGGTGGACATCGGGCGAGGAGGCTTCTACTGGAAGGGCGGGGGACGTCACCGTCGCAAGCGCATCTCGTGGACTGATTTCGCGGCGAAGATGGACGAGCTGGCCTACGGAGGGGACTGATCGTTACGTGAAGGGCGGGCTCCAGCGGGTCGTCAACATATCTTTCGCGGATGACCGCCCGCCCGCTTCTCCCCCTCCTCATCGTGTCGGCCGCTACTGCCGCCTGGTGCAGCGACAACCGCGCCACACTGGGCGGCAGCCGGACCACCGAGAATGCCTGCGGTGACGCCGTCGTTTCGGACGCGCCCACCGCACCACGACAAGGTGCGCTGTTCCGCGTCCGGGTCTCCGGAGTGTCGAAGGGCACCACGCTCTCGGGCACCGTCGCCGGCGAAGCGCTTCATTTCTCGCCAGGGGAAGATACGACATCGGTACAATCGTTCGCCGCGGTGCCGATCGACGCGGCCGATTCGTTAGGTATCCAGGTGGTATGCACCGACGGTGAACGGACGGACACTCTGCATGCTCGGGTAGCGACGACCCACGGTGAATACCCCCTCGAGCGCCTGACCGTCGCGCCGACCTTCGGACGACCCCCGGATTCCGCGCTGGCCGCCCGCATGCGGCGCGAGGCAGACCGAGCGGCGGCGGTGGCCGTCGGGTCGCACGAGACACCGCGTCTCTGGACGAAGCCGTTCATCCACCCACGCGACTCCCGCATAACGAGCGGCTTCGGGCGCGGGCGCGAGTTCAACGGCACCGTCACGTCGCGCCACATGGGCACCGACTTCGCCGGCGCCACGGGCGCGCCGGTGCGCGCCGCCAACCGCGGCGTCGTCCGCATCGTCGGCCGGTTCTACCTTGGTGGGAACGTCATCTACATCGATCACGGGGCTGGCCTGACGAGCGCCTACCTGCATCTCTCCCGCCAGCTCGTTGCCGAGGGGGACACGGTCCAGCGGGGTGAAGTGATCGGCAAGGTCGGAGCGACAGGCCGTGTCACGGGCCCGCACCTGCACCTCATCGTGCGCTATGGCCGAATTACTGTCGATCCGGTATCTCTGTTCGCCATTGCGGGTGATTCAGCGTCACGCCAATGACCGAGCCCGCCATGCTGTGGCCCACGGGATGTCAGGTGAGCACGAGCTACGTCATACGCTCTTGAGCACGCCGCGGATATGCCAGGTGAGGGCGGGGCGGCCGCTCGCGTGACGGTCTGGACGATCGGGCATTCGACCCGCACGGCCGAGGAATTCATCGCCGTGCTGGCCGCACACGAGATCGAGGTCGTCGTTGACGTTCGTCGCTTCCCCGGATCTCGGCGCCTGCCGCAGTTTGGCTCGGCGGCGCTCGCGACGTCGCTGCGCGCTGCCGGCGTGAGCTACCGGTGGATCGAGGCGCTCGGCGGGAGGCGGCGGCCGGATCCGGCGTCGCCTAACGATGCGTGGGAGAACGAGGCGTTTCGCGGGTATGCCGACCACACCGCGAGCGAGGAATTTGCCGAGGGGCTGTTCGAATTGCTGATGATCGCCAATGGACTTCGGAGCGCGGTCATGTGCGCGGAGCTGCTCTGGTGGCGGTGTCATCGCCGCATCATCGCGGACGTGCTCGTAGCGCTGGGCTACGAGGTGCTGCACATTCGTGACGCGGGTGCAGCGGAGCCGCACGAGATCGCACCGCCAGGTCGACTCGTCGATGGCGTGCTGACCTACGCGTCTCCCGTCGTCCAGCTCGACCTCTACCCCCCGAACCATGGATTCCTGGTTTGAGGTCGCCCTCGTGGCCACCATCTTCGCGGTCGGCAACATCCTCTTCGGCCACTTCGAGGAACGAACGCCCAAGTGGCGCCGCGTGACGAAGGTGATCCTGTTCCTCGCCGTCACGCGGCTCATCACCGTGCAGTTCGGGCGGCCCTGGTCCTACCTCGTCATCGCCATCCCGCTACTGCTCGTGCTCGTGGTGCACGGGTGGTGGCTTCCACGCCAGGGCATCAACGGCTGGACGGCCGAGCCGAAGGAACGCTATTACAAGTTCCGCGGCTGGACGCTTCCGCCGGACGGTCCATGAGATAAGCTTTGCGCGCCAACCCACGCGAGCCACCCACACTCGGACGAGGTTCGATGACCACCGAAGCAACTGTCCCCCAGGCAACCGCCACCGCAGGCGAGGCGCTCGACACGCGCTCCGTGCTCATTTCCCTGACCACGAAGGACGTCCTACAAAGCGTCGCGTGGTACCGCGACGTGCTGGGATTCACCGTGGACAACATGAGGGAGCGCGACGGGAAGCCAGCCGCAGCCACCGTGCGTTCGGGAACCGCCAGGATCTTTCTCAACCAGGATGACGGTGGCCGAGGGTGGGAGCGCACGAAAGGCGAAGGGTTCTCGATCACGTTCGATACCGCCCAGGACGTCGACGCGATCGCCGAGCGCATCAAGTCGAAGGGCTGGACACTCGCCAAAGAGCCGGCCGACATGCCCTGGGGTGTTCGCATGCTGCGCGTCGAGGACCCGGACGGCTACCGGCTGAGCATCTGGAGACCGCTGAGCACGTAAACTCGGCAGAAACGCGCCGACACTCGTATGTTCGGTGGTATGAGTGACGACGTCCTCCTCACCGACTTCGACCTGCACCTCCTCGCCGAGGGCACGCACTACCGGACATACGAGAAGCTTGGTGCGCACCTGCGAGAGCGAAACGGCGTCACCGGCGTGGATTTCGCCGTCTGGGCGCCTAACGCGACGCAGGTGTCGGTCATCGGCGACTTCAACGGCTGGAGCCCGCACGCCCACCCACTCACCCGGCGCAGCGAGGCGGGTGTCTGGGAGCGGTTCATCCCCGGTGTGAAGGCCGGGGCGCTCTACAAGTATCGCGTCGTTGGTCCCGACGGCCGCTCCTTCGGCGAAAAGGCCGACCCGTACGGCTTCGCGGCCGAGATTCGTCCGCAGACGGCTTCGAAGGTCGCGGAGCTCGACGGCTACGAGTGGCACGACGCCGACTGGATCGCCGCTCGCGCCACGCACGACGCGAGCACGCACCCGATGTCCATCTACGAGGTCCACCTCGGCTCGTGGCGACGCAAGCCGGAAGAGAGCGGGCGCTGGCTCACGTACCGCGAGATGGCGCCGCAGCTCGCGGACTACGTCGCGTGGATGGGCTACACGCACGTCGAGCTATTGCCGGTTACGGAGCACCCCTTCGACGGGTCGTGGGGCTACCAGACGATCGGCTACTACGCGCCGACGAGCCGCTTCGGCGGGCCGCACGATCTCATGTACCTGATCGACACCCTGCACGAGCGTGGCATCGGTGTGATTCTCGACTGGGTACCCGCGCACTTCCCGCGTGACGGCCATGGGCTCGGCTTCTTCGACGGCACGCATCTCTACGAGCACGCGAACCCGAAGCTCGGCCTTCACCCGCAGTGGGACACGTTCGTCTTCAACTACGCCCGTCGCGAGGTCCGCAACTTTCTCATCAGCAACGCGCTCTTCTGGATCCATCGCTACCACGTGGACGGGCTCCGCGTGGACGCCGTCGCGTCGATGCTCTACCTCGACTACGGGCGCAACGCGGGCGAGTGGATTCCGAATCGCTACGGGGGGCGCGAGAACCTCGAGGCGATCGAGTTCATCCGCCTGCTGAACGACCGCATTCACGCCGAATATCCGGGTGTGCCGGTGATGGCGGAGGAGTCGACGTCATGGCCGATGGTCACGCGCCCGACGGCTGTCGGTGGGCTGGGCTTCGACTTCAAGTGGAACATGGGGTGGATGCACGACATGCTCGAGTACATGTCGCTCGATCCCGTGTATCGGCGGTACCATCACAACCAGATCACGTTCAGCCTGATGTACGCGTACTCGGAGCGCTTCGTCCTGCCGTTCTCGCACGACGAGGTGGTGCATCTGAAGAAGTCGATGCTGTCGAAGATGCCGGGGGATGTGTGGAAGATGTTCGCGAACCTGCGCGCGCTGTACGGCTACATGTTCGGGCATCCGGGCAGGAAGCTCATGTTCATGGGTGACGAGTTCGGGCAGTGGCGCGAATGGAACCACGATTTCAGCCTCGACTGGCACCTGACGAATGACCCGATGCACGCCGGGCTGCAGCGCTGGGTGCGGGATCTGAACACGGTCTACGCCCGAGAGCCCGCGCTGTACGAGCGCGATGATTCCCCGGATGGGTTCGAGTGGATCGACTGCAGCGATCACGAGGGGAACGTGGTGAGCTTCGTCAGGCGCGCCGCCGATCCGAATGACATGCTGCTCTTCGTCTGCAACTTCGCGGCGGTGCCGCGGTACGACTACCGGATAGGGGCGCCGGTGGCCGGCGTGTGGGAGGAGATCCTGAACAGCGATGCCGCGACGTACGGCGGGGGAGGGCTGGGGAACTTCGGCGCCGTGGAGACGTCGGCGGAGCCACTGCACGGACGCCCGTACTCGCTCAGCCTAACGCTGCCGCCGCTGTCGGTCGTCGCGTTCCGGGCGCCGCGCATTGCCATAGCTGCCGCTTCGGGGGCGGAGCGTCCGGGCACGGTCGTCGCAGCATCGGCCTCGACACGTCGCTGGAGGGACCTGTGAATGTCGGCACGCTCCAAGGATTTCTGGCGGTCGAGGCAGTCGCGTTCGCGCTGGCGTCGCTCATTCACGGCGGTCACGTGATTACCGGATATGAGCACCGCAACGCGCATATTGCCGAGGCAGTCATCGCGGTCGTCCTCTTTGGCGGGCTGGCCGTTACGGTAGCCACCCCCGCACATGCACGGCGGGCCGGGCTGCTGAGCCAGTGCTTCGCGTTGTTAGGCACGCTGGTGGGGCTGTTCACGATCGCCGTCGGCGTCGGGCCGCGCACGGTGCCGGACGTGGTGTACCACGCCCTCATCATTGTTCTCCTCGCCTGCGGCCTGTACTACGCACGGCGGCCAGCAGCACTCGGATCGACTGGCTGAGCGATCGCCCACAACCTAAGTAGGTGGACAAAAGTTCTGTCACATTCAACTGCCGCTCCCAGAGGGAAAACGAGCCCCATTTGTAGCAAAACTTTTGCCCACCTACTTAGCTTCACCAGCGCGGGGCTGCCGAGACTCCTCCGCCGCCGCGTCATCCTTCATTTCAGTCGCCCTATGCTACGAGCCATCCTGGCATTCAGCGCGTTGGGCTTGTCGCTCGTGTTGGCACGAGGGATGCCCCTCGCGGCTCGAGCTGGCGTTCCACCCACCGCTCGGGCTCGTTATGCGGCGCGCCGCGCGGCAGCGTACGACCGTCTCGGGTCCAACCTCCTCGTTGTCTCGTCTCGATGGGCTCCGGCCAGTGCGCGTCAGGCGGGGTTCGACCAGGACGCCACCTTCTACTACTTCACCGGGGCCGAGCGGCTCATCGGTGCGATACTCGTCCTCGATGGCGCGACTCGACGGGCGGAGGTGTTCGTGCAGAAGCCGAGCCCTGGCAGTCTGGCGGCGATGTCCCAGGCCGACCTCGGTACGGACCGCGCCGCGAGCCTCGGCGTCGACCGCGTGTCGGACTGGGAGGCGTTCGTGCCCTACGTGGAGCAATGGCTCGGCGGCCATCCACGAGCCGTGATGTTCGTCGACGACGGCGGAATCGAGGCGACGTTCGCCGGCACACTTGCGACGCCGTTCGACTCGCTGGCGGCCCTGGCCAACCCGCACGCGGCAATCGGCGCGGCGCTTCGCACACGGTGGCCTAACGCCGCGATCGCGAGCGACACGGTGGTCGCTCCGGTTCTGCGCGCGGTGAAGGACTCGAGCGAGATCGCCGTGATCCGACGCGTCGCCGCGAACAGCGTGGCGGCGTTCCTCGCAGGTCTGCCTCGCGTTGGCCCCGGCAGGCATCAACGCGATGTCGAAGCCGCCGTCGTCGAGACCTGCACGAGGCTCGGAGATGGTCCATCCTTTTGGCCGTGGGCCATGAGCGGACCGAACGCCGCGTTCCCGGCGCCGTTCACGGCATTCTTCGATCCTCACTCGCTCGATCGCGAGATGAAGTCGGGCGAAGTCGTTCGATACGATCTCGGGTGCAAGGCCGACGGGTACATGGGCGACGTCGGGCGAACACTACCGGTGACGGGCACGTTCACTCGCGACCAGCGCGAAGTAGTCGACCTGCTCGTTGCCGCCTACCGCGCGGGTCTCTCCACCATCCGCGACGGTGCGGAGGGTGAGGCGGGGCTGCTGCGCGCAAGCGCGGCCGAAGCGGCGCGACGCCGCCCTGCAATGCGAACGCCGTTAGGCAGGCACGCCGCGGCGCTCCTGTCCGAACCGGATAGTCTCCCGTTCTGGCAGGCGCACGGCATCGGGCTCGACATCGCCGAGCGGCTGCCACGCGTCCTGCGAGCTGGGATGGTGCTCGACTACGAGCCGATCTTCGTGGTCGACGGTCAGGGATTCTACATGGAGGACATGATCCTGGTCACGAAGACCGGCTACGAGATCCTGACCAGAGGACTCCCGTCGACGGCTGCCGAGATCGAGCAGGCAATGCGTCGCCGACGTCCCGTTACTTCACCGACCACGTCGTCGACACCCGATTCGTCCCCCCGGCGCCCGGAGCCCTGAGCGTCGCCGGTTCTCCGTCAGGTTTTCCCGTATGAGGGCTGACCGTTTTGCCGACTGACGCGCGCGCCGGACGGGATGATAGTTAGGCCGTTGGATGTACGCTCCCACAGGAGGACGTGTCCATGCGTGCCCGCATCCTTCTCTCCCTCGCGGTGCTGTGCGCGGCCCCGCCCGTCGCCGCACAGGCCAGGAAGCCACAGCGCGACGTCGAACGGTTCGACGTCTCGGGAGTCCCAGCGACGCCCACCAATGAGCGCGAGCGTGAGATCCTTCTTCTCGTCAAGGCTCACAGGAAAGGCGACCTCACGGACGCCACCCGCATCCACATGCTGCTCGCGGGCTACTACAAGCAGAAGGGCGACGCGGCACGGGCGGACGACTGCAACCTGTTGGCCGCCGACGCATACAACACCGCGACGAACAGTGCGCCGGAGACCGCAGGAGCTCCGGGAAAGCCGCCGTTCGAACCGCAGGCAACGTTCCGCCGCACCTTCGTGTATGCCGACGAGCAACGTGTCGAGCACACGTGGGACTTCTATCTCGACGGGACCTTCAGCCACACGGTGAATAGCGCGGACGGCGCGTCCAGCCCGCCCGAAACGGGCTGGTACACGCGAGACAAGCGTGAAATGCGGCTGTGGCAGATGCGTCCGACCACCGACCGGACGGTGGATTTCGAGCTGCGCGGGCCCGATGGCAGCGACGGCGCGATGATGTCCGGCGTGCTGATGAAGCCGGCCAGCTAGCCGGACGTACGCGGCTATTTCACCGACCACGTCGTCGACACGAGACTCGTCCCCCACGCCAGCCGAAGCTCCCCCTGCGCCTTCCCCGGCGCCGTCGACGGGATGAGCCAAATCGTTAGGCTCTCGACGGGGTCCGTGATCGGGCGCCGCTTGAGGTCGACGCGCGCCAGGTCGAGCTCGGGCTTGTACTCGGCCGTCTGGCCTGCCTCCTTCTGGATGATCAGCTTCCAGTCGCCGCGGGTCGGGATCGTGTACAGCACGTATTTCCCCGCGGGCAGCGTCGCGCCGCCCAGCACCAGGTCGACGCCCGTCGTGAGGGTCGTCGCGTCGTTTGCCCCGGTGCGCCACGGCTTGTCGTACGGCACGAGGCTGTCGGTGTGAAGCTTCCGGCCGCGCAGGTGCGGCTGGCCATAGTCCAGGACGATGGTGACCGGCGGCGTGGCTGGCGGCGCCTCGGCCGCGCCTTCCGGGCGCGGCACGGCAAGGGACACGGTGCTGGTGGCGCGGCCACTCGGCGCGGGACGCAGGTCCTGCTGAGCGGCGAGGGCGCCAGGGCCGAGAAGTGAAAGGGCAAGGACGGCAGGAGCGCAGCGCATTGTTGCTGTGGGCTCAGGGTTCTCGAACACCAACCGGGCGGGCGCCCGGCACCTTCACGCCAAGAAACTCAACCCGTGCGCGGCGAACGTACAGCCCTCCAATGATACCCGGACAGATCCCGTATTGATGACTGGAACTGGTTACAGGTGACTGGAACGGGTTATTGGTTATCGAAACTCGGGGATGCCTCTGTGGCGCAAGAAGAGCATCCCGAGGGTTTCGACAACCAATAACCCATACCAGTAACCTGTAACCTGTGGCTGTTGATGAGGCCTCGGATCACGGTACTCACCTTAGGCGTGGATGACCTGGAGCGCTCGTTCGCGTTCTACCGCGATCTCGGGTTTCCTACCAAAGGCATCGTCGGACGCGAGTTCGAGCATGGTGCCGTCGCCTTCTTCGATCTGCAGAATGGGCTCAAGCTCGCGGTCTGGCCGCGCGACAGCCTCGCGCACGACTCGGGAGTCGCGAAAACGCCGCGCAGCGCGACTGAGCTCTCGATAGGCCACAACGTCCGGAGCGAGCAGGAGGTCGACGCCGTCATGCAACAGGCGGCGGCGTGCGGCGCGACCATCGTGAAGCCAGCGCACAAGACGTTCTGGGGCGGCTACAGCGGATACTTCGCCGATCCGGACGGTCATCTCTGGGAGGTCGTGTTCAACCCCTCGCTCATCCCGGACGACTGACGGCTCGTGCCTAACGCGGACCACATGCTGATTCGGTGGCTGACCGTGACGGCGGGCGTGGCTGGACTCGCGGCCGCCTGCCGGTCCACCCATCAGGATGACTGGCCGGTGACGGGAGGCGCGCCGACCAACGATCGCTATTCCACGCTCGATCAGATCGATCGCGGCAACGTCTCGCGGCTCACGGTCGCGTGGACATATCACACCGGCGACCTGCCGGGTGGCCGATCCGAGATCCAGGCGACGCCGATCGTCATCGACAGTGTGATGTACACGACGACGCCCGCGCTCGCCGTCATCGCGCTGCGTGCGGACAGCGGCACGCTCCGCTGGCGCTTCGATCCGTTTGCGGGCCTTACGCGCGAGCTCCACGCGAACCGCGGCGTCGCGTACTGGGCGGACGGTGACGACCGACGCATCCTCTTCACCGCGGGTCAACGGCTCTACGCGCTCGACGCACGCACGGGCCGGCCCATCCCGACGTTCGGCGATTCCGGATCGGTCGACCTGGCCGCCGGACTCGGGCGCGACGTGCCGGTCGACTCCGCGGAGTCGACATCGGAGGGGTACGTCATCGCCACCAGTCCTGGGGTGGTGTTCGACGACTTGCTCATCCAGGGTACTCGCGTCGGGGAAGACGAGGGGGCGGCGCCGGGCCACGTGCGTGCCTACGACGTGCGGACGGGCCGGGTGCGCTGGACCTTTCACACGATTCCGCAGCAGGGGGAGCCGGGCTCCGACAGCTGGCCTAACGATGCATGGAAGACCGCCGGCGGCGCGAACTCGTGGCCCGGAATGAGCGTCGACACGAGGCGCGGGATCGTCTACGTGCCCACGGGATCGGCCAGTCCCGACTTCTATGGAGGAGGCCGTCGCGGTACGAACCTCTACGCGAACACGCTCCTCGCGCTCGACGCCAGGACCGGCCGCCGCATCTGGCACTTTCAGACCGTCCATCACGACTTGCTCGACCGCGACTTGCCCGCGGCGCCCAACCTACTGACCGTCCGGCATGACGGGCGCGCGATAGACGCGGTCGCGCAGATCACGAAGACCGGCTTCGTGTTCCTGTTCGATCGCGAGAATGGCCGCCCGCTGTTCCCGGTAGAGGAGCGGCCGGTGCCGGCGACGGACCTCAATGGAGAGGAGTCGTGGCCGACGCAGCCCGTCCCGGCGAAGCCAGCTCCGTTCGCGCGCCAGACCGTGACGGAAGCCGACCTCACCGACCTGTCACCCGCGTCGCATGACGCCGTGCTGCGACGGTTTCGCACACTCCGCAACGACGGCCTCTTCACGCCGCCGAGCGTGAAGGGGAGCGTCGTTCTCCCGGGGTTCGATGGTGGCGGCGAGTGGGGTGGTGCGGCGGTCGACCGGGAGACCGGCGTGCTGTACGTGAACGCCAGCGACGTGCCGTGGATCGCCGCAATGCGTCCCATGACGCTCGGCGCGCTTGGGCGTGGCACGTTAGGCAGCGGGGCGGACGTCTACGCTGCGTTCTGTGCCGGCTGTCATGCGGCGGACTTGCGAGGCGACGGTGATCGCGTACCGTCCCTGTCGGGCGTAGGCGCGCGTCTGTCAGCGGCGCAGATCCAGGCGGTGATCGCGCGGGGGCGCGGGTTCATGCCGGCGTTTCGCGACCTGCCCGGGCCGGAGCGCGCCGCGGTCGCCAACTACATGCTCGGGCGACCGGCCAGGATCGAGCCTAACGTCGGTGCGCCGGCGGCCGGGTCGTCGGCGGCGTCACCGTACGGGTTCGCGGGATACGAGCGGTGGAAGGACCCCGAGGGCTACCCGGCGATCAAGCCGCCGTGGGGCACGCTCAGCGCCATCGACCTCAACACCGGCGAGTACCGATGGCGCGTCCCGCTCGGCGAATTTCCCGCGCTGACGGCGAGAGGATTGGCGCCGACTGGTACCGAGCTGTATGGCGGTCCTATCGTCACGGCGGGCGGACTCGTATTCATTGCTGCCGCGCAGGACGAGAAGTTTCGCGCGTTCGACAAGGCGACAGGAAAGTTGTTGTGGGAAGCGAACCTTCCCGCGGCGGGGTACGCGACGCCGAGTACGTATGTGGTGGGCGGGCGACAGTTCGTCGTGATCGCTGCCGGGGGAGGGAAGCTAGGCTCGAAGTCGTCGGACACGTACGTCGCCTTTGCGCTGCCTCGGTAATTTCAGCGCGGCGTGGTGGTCAGCCCAAGGGAAAACACGACATGACCTTCATCCGCTGTCTGAGCCTGGCACTCGTCGGTGCGTGTGCGCTTGGAGCACAAGCGCCTCGCACCGCCGCGCCAACTGTTCCGGCCCGGCCGGAACCGCCAGCCTGGGCGATGCCGTTAGGCACCGGCGCACCAGCAGCCCCGGACGACAGCGTGACGCCGCGGCGCGTCCCGGGCAGCACCGTCGCGTTCACCCAGCTGCGTGCGCACAACCGCTACGACGTCCCCGACTGGTATCCCGAGTCGCACCCCGCCATGCCCGCCGTCGTCGCGCGCGGGCGCCGGCCGGCCGTATGGGCGTGCGGGTACTGTCATCTCCCCGACGGGGCGGGGCGACCGGAGAACGCGGCGCTCGCCGGCCTGCCCGAGAAGTACATCATCCGGCAGATGGCCGCGTTCCGGTCCGGCCAGCGTGGGAGCCCGTGGCACGCGCCTAACAAGCCGGCGGACATCATGCTCGGCATCGCCGACAGCGCCACGGCTGCAGAGGTGAAGGACGCTGCGCGCTATTTCTCCAGGCTCGGGCCGCGTCAGCGCGCGCGGGTGGTCGAGGCCGAGCGGATTCCACGCGTGAAGCCGGGCACCGGCCTGTATTTTCTCGCGGACGAGGGCGGCGAGGAGCCGCTCGGCGAGCGCCTCATCGAGGTCGCGACCGACGCGGAGCGTCACGAGCTGCACGATGCGCGCGTGGAGTACGTGGCGTACGTTCCGCCGGGGAGCATCGCGCGGGGACAGGAGCTCGCGAAGCGCGGCGTTCCTGGCGCCAAGAGCATGACGGCGTGCGCGAGCTGTCATGGGTCGAAGCTGCGGGGGGCAGGCCCAGCGCCGCCGATCGCGGGGCGGGCGCCGTCGTATTTGCTGCGTCAGCTGATGGGTTTCGCGGCAGGGTCGCGGTCGACGAAGGACGCGGCGCCGATGCGCGCGGTGGCGGGCGAGCTCACGCTGAAGGACATGATCTCGGCTGCCGCTTTCGCCGGCTCCCTCGCGCCGTAAACGATGAGGAGCCGGCATCAGGCCGGCTCCTCTCGACCGATCCTGTCGGCTATTGTGAGAATGCAGTTCCGCTATACGAGAACGGCCACCAGCCAGGCCCCCACTTGATGTGGATCTGGATGCCCTCGAGACCACCCGAACCTCGGGCGTTGCTCTCGCCATCGCAGGAGGGCGTACCGAGCGCGGGGTCGAACTTGCAATTGGTCTCCCAGTGCCCAGCGATTTCACCCGACCGCCCCTGGAAGGTGACCTCACCGCCGAACGTCCCGGAGGTGGCGAAGTGGGTCAGGGCGCAATCACCCTTCACGTTCGCGACATACGTAACCGATCCTTGAACATCGCCGGAGTAGA
>DASUGD010000270.1:0-35298 GCA_036274195.1 Gemmatimonadaceae bacterium
ACGAGATCGAGGGGATCAGTGTTGGTCATGGGGAACGTTGCAACATTCTACGCTGATCGCATCGAACTGCAACGCGACCCTTGGTCACCTACCCATCGTACACCGGGCGACACGTGTCAGTTCGTTTTCTCGTCCGGCGGCAGTTTTCCATCGAGCAGAGCGCGGATCGCCGTTTCGATTCGCGACCACGTCCACTGACTGGCGCTCGCGATCTCGAAATGCCCCGCTCCGGGGAAAACCAGCGTGCGCACGGAGTCTCCGGCCTTCGTCGCTGCGCCGACGTACGCGTCGACCAATTCGCGTGGCACGAAGTCCTCATAGGTGCCGATGGCGATCACCTGCGGAACGCCCAACGGCAACAGCGCCATGGGTGACGCCTGCGCGTACCGGTCAGGAACCGCGGCTGGCGTTCCGCCGAGGAGGGTCGTGATGACCGAGTCGCCACATAGGCCTTCGTACTCGCGAATGTGCGCGGTCATGTCGAGCGGACCAGCCAGGTCTACGACGCCACGCACCGGCAGCGGATTCGCCACGTAGATCGCGCTTCCCTTCGGCACGCGCGAGCGCGCAGCCGCCCACATTGCCAGATGGCCGCCCGCCGAGTGACCGACGATCACCACGCGCCTCAGGTCGAGCTGGTACCGAGACGCGATCGCTCGCAGGTGATCCACGCCATGTGCGACGTCGAGATACGTGCCCGGCCACCCGCTGCCCGGTTCCCCGAGCCGGCGGTACTCGATGTTCCACGTCGCGATGCCTTTCGCCTCGAGGGCGTCGCCCATTTGGCCGAAGTAGCTGGCCTGTGCGTAGGCCGCCTTGAAGCATCCACCGTGAACGAGCACCACGACCGGGTGCGGCCCCGGACCTGTTGGCACCCTGAGCTCACCGTACTGACTCGAGTCCGTGCCGTACGCGATGCGCTGGTCCGGTGGCTGAGTCGGGAGCGATGCCAGGTCCTGTGGCGTCATCAGTTTGGCGGTTTTCGCCGTGTCGGGCGACGGCTGCGCGACGTTCGAGGTGTCTCGCGACGCTGAACCTCGTGAACAACCACCCGACAGCAGCAGCAAGACAGCCGTCAGGGCGGTCCGTCTATAGATGTGGTGGTTCGTCGTCATCCGAGTCCCTCCCCGGGCAGGCACAACACGGCACGTCATGCGTTGTGCGCCCTCGCAGTTTGCCTTCCCGTTGACACCGCTCCATGTTCCCTTCGAGGACGAAACGTAGCCATTCGACTTCTGCCGTACACCAACAGCCGGATCGAACCCGACACCACGCGTCGCGTGCCGGGCCGAGCGCCCTGTTGGCAGCCCCGCGTCAGATGGAAGAAGACACCCCTGATGTGGATGTCCTGCGGGAGCTGCGGAGCGGGCGGCGAGACAGTCTCGATCGCCTCATGCCCGTGGTGTACGAGCAGCTCCGCGTCATCGCGAGCCGGCAGCTGACGCTGCGCAAAGGCGGCGGAACGCTGTCGACGACAGGGCTCATTCACGAGGCTTACCTGAAGCTCGTCGATCAGTCGCGGGTTGCGTGGCGCGATCGGTCCCATTTTTTCGCGCTGGCATCTGTCGCAATGCGTCACGTGCTCGTCGATCGCGCCAGGGCGCGTCTCGCGCAGAAGCGCGAAGGCGGCCTTCGTCGCGTCACGCTCGATGACGAGCAGCTCGACGCGGACGATCAGGCCGAGCTCATGGTGGATCTCAACGATGCGATCGACAAATTGGCGGCGACGGAGCCGCGACTCGCTCGCGTGGTGGAGTGCCGTTTCTTCGGCGGCCTGACTGAGGAGGAGACGGCCGAGGTGCTCGAGGTGACCGCTCGCACCGTTCAGCGGGATTGGGCGAAGGCGCGGATGCTGTTGCGGCGAGCGATATCGGCGTGAGCGACGGTGAGCTGCGGCAGCCAAGTGGCGACTTCGGATCGCTGTTGGCCGACCGATGGCAGCAGCTCTCGCCGCTCGTCGACGCGGTGCTCGATGCGCAACCTGGGCAGCGCTCTTCGGTGCTGTTGGAGGTGAGCGCTGGCGACCCGGCGCTTCGGGCCGAAGTCGAGCGCCTCGTCGATGAGTGCGAGCGCGGTGTACCGATGCTCGACCGACCCGCGGCCGAAGGGTTTTCGCAATTGCTCGTGGAGGATGTGGACGCCGCAATTCCCGACATTCTGGGCGGCCGGTACCGGATCGAGCGCGAAGTCGGGCGCGGTGGCATGGCGCGCGTCTATCTCGCGCGAGATCTCAAGCACTCGCGGTCCGTCGCGGTGAAGGTCATTCGACCGGACCTGGCTCGCTCGTTAGGCAGGGATCGCTTCCTGCGCGAGATCGAGATCGCCGCCCGGCTCCGGCACCCCAACATCGTGCCGGTCTACGACTCGGGCGACGCCGACGGGGTGCTCTACTTCGTGATGCCGTTCGAGGAAGGGCCCTCGATTCGTGAGCGGCTCCGCGTCGGCGCGCCAATGTCGCCAGGCGAGTGCGTGAGTGTTCTGCGCGACGTGGCGCGGGCGCTGGCGTACGCCCACGAGCACGGCGTCGTCCATCGGGACGTGAAGCCCGACAACGTGATGTTGTCGAGCGGCGCGGCCGTCGTCACCGATTTCGGCATCGCGAAAGCCATCGCCGCCGCCAGCGCCGGCGACGAAACGCTCCGTATGGGGTCAGACTCCATTTCCATCGTTCGAACGCAGGCTGACTCCCTTCGCACGATCACGCAGGTTGGCGTCGGGATCGGAACGCCTGCCTACATGGCGCCGGAACAGGCGGCGGGTGACCCGTCGACGGATCACCGCGCGGACATCTACTCGTTCGGCTGCCTGGCGTACGAGCTGTTCGCGGGCCATCCGCCATTCCACGACCTGGCGATGGCGGAGGTGGTCGCGGCACACATCGGAACGGCTCCCGTTCCGCTGTCCAACCTCAGCGACGCCGTTCCCGAATCGGTGTCGCGACTCGTGGCGCAATGTCTCGAGAAGAAACCGGCGGCCCGGCCACAGAGCGCACAGGAGCTGCTCACAGAGCTCGACGCAGCGCAGACGACCGGGCCTAACGCGGCCATTCGACGTCGTCGCCGGCTGCCGCGAACGGTACTGGGCACTTCGGTGATCGTCGGCCTCGCATTGATCGGATACGTGGTGACTCGCGATCGCACGCCCTTTTCGGCGATGGCGGCCCGTCCCGTTCGCGCCGTCAACCCAGAGGCACGCCGCCTCTACGACCTCGGTCAGCGCGGCCTGACCCTGCGCGGGCAGAAGCTACAGGCAGCCGTCGAGCAGTTCAGGAGCGCCACGCAACTGGACACGCTCTATGCCGATGCGTTCGGCGGGTTGAGTCTCGCTCTCGCGCTCTCGCCATACTTCGAGAACATCTCCACACGTCAGGTAGCCGGTCCGGTGAGGAGCGCGGCAGAACGGGCACTGCGGCTCGATTCCACGCTCGCGCCGCCGCACGTTGCGCTCGGCCTGGTGCATCAATACGCGTATCACTGGGATAGTGCGGCCACCGAGTTCGAGACGGCAGTCCGCCTGCGAAAAGCCGACGACATCGAGCCGTTGGTGCAATACGGGCGATACATGCTCCACGAGGGCAGGGCCGCCGGCGCCCTGAAGCAGTTCCTCGCTGCGCGAGACGCCGAACCGGCCTCGGCATTGGTGTCGAGCTGGTTGGCGTTCACCTATATGCTCCAGGGCCAGATGGACAGCGCCGGTGCGGAGAGCGAACGCGCATTGCAAAACGACTCGACGAACTACACCGCGCTCCAGCACGGAGCGTCGATTCGGGTCGAGCGGGGTGATTTCCCCGGAGCACGGGCTTTGGTAAACCGGTTGACGTCGCCCTACGACCGGGCGGGGCTCTGGGTGCTCGCCGTGACCGGCGACACTGCAACAGCCCTCGGGCGATTGCGCCAACTGGAGAGCGAGCGCCCCACGCCGTGGCTGGCCGCGACGACTCGCGCGTACGTAATGATGGGGGTAGGCGATACGACTGAGGCCATGGCCGCGTTGGAACGGGCGACGGACGCAAACGAGATCTGGCACGTGTCCGGCTCGCCGCTGCTCGATCACATCTTCGACCCGGTACGATCGAGCGCCCGCTTCCAGGCCCTGCTTCGCCGCGTCAATCTGCCGGCAAGCGCCCCTTAGTCGGTCCGCGTCGCACCACGTTAGGCATGACGCATGCTGGACACGGAATGCGGTGAGAGGGACCGAATCCTCCTCGACCCTCGCACCGCCTCCCGTGAGATCTGGCGTCAGCTAGAAGTCACCGGATTACCGTCACTGTATTCGTGCCGGTGAGATCCACCGGCAGGCTCGCCGTCGCCTGAACGTCGATCTGTTTGCTCACTCCGTGCAGCTCGATCGTCACGTGGTTGTTCGTTCCCGCGAGTCCGGAGCGCGGATTCTGGTTGGCGCCGGTCGCTCGGAAATTGACGCCGAGATTGTCCGAGACCTTCGATCCCCAGAGTGCAACGAGCACTGTGTTGTCCGACGTCGCATTCGCCTGAATGCCTGATTGGCCCCCGACGACGAAGACGCCGCCTGACTCCGCACCGTTTATTGTGTTGTCGACGAATTGGGATCCATGCGCCTCGAACTTCGTCGAGTTCGAATTCGCGCCACCGGTCGCCTGGGTGACGAGGCCGCCCACGATGTCGCACCCGTGACCATTGCCGAAGAATCGATCACCAGACGATCGCACGTTGACGGTGGCGTTGCTCGATCGATTGTTCGACACGACGCAGCCGAGCTGAAACCCGTGGACGCGATTCCCGCTGAGCATCGCGACGATGACGCCACCGTCGGCTCCGACGAAGTTGCTCAGCCGAATGCCCTCGCTGTTGCCTACCACCTGCGTCGGGCCAAAGAGCTCGTTATCGACGATCTCGGCATCGACCCGCCGGCCCGCCATGCTCGCGCCCCCGCTCCTGACGTCAATACCGCGCGAAGTTCCGCCGGAGACGACATGTGCGACTCTTATCCGCGTGCTCGGCGTCCCTCCCAGCTCGGCCGCAATGCCTGCGGCCGCAGCCGGGGACCCCAGGACAGTCAGCCATTCGATCGTGTTGCTGCCCCGTCCGATCCGAACCGGCGCCGTTCGGTTGGTGGACTGCTGGGGCTGGGGATCGGTCACCGACGAGGCGGGAAGTCCAGTTGCATCGATCACGACGGCGGACCGGTCATCCGTGACGCCGAACAGCGACATGTCCTGCTGCAGCTCCAGCCGCCCGGCGTTAGGTCGCGCGACACCTTCTGCATCCTTCGCCGAGAGCACATAAGTGCCCGCGGCGAGAGTGATCGCCGCGCCTTCGTTGGCAGGATCGTTGACCGCGGAGTAGAGCTGTTCCACATCCGCGACGGTGAGCGCAATGGCAGCAACGTCGGGTTGCAGTTGATGAGGTACGGCCGAATCGTCACCACCGGGTGCGATGGATCGTTCGGCACTCTGTTCGCAGGCCACCGCGATTGCCAGCGGAACGGCCAGGCAGAGCCGGAAGACTCTTCGTTTCGAGAACATGATTTTGGTCCTCTACAGGAATGCGTGGTGTCGAGCTACTCCAACCCGCGACGCTCGAGCGCGAGCCGCGCCGCCGCGCGGCCAATCGCGTGTCCAACGTCGATGTCGAACCGGTAGTGGATGCCGGCGTAGATGCGCGACACGCCCCCCTCCCGCTCGAGCTTCTCGATCGACGCCCACTCGCTCGGGAAGGCGTCGGTCAGCACGCCGCGCCACGCTCCGTCAGCGCATGAGTGACCGGACGGGTACGACGGGTGATTAGGCAGTCCAATCGGGAGCGTGATTCCCGGATCTGCCTGTGATGGACGGATGAACCAGTAGACGAACTTCGAGTCCCAGCAGGCGATGATCGCGTCGAACTCCGCGGCGTTGGCGTACGCGAGGACGCGGGCGGACTCGAGCTCCGATCGGTGATACCTGTCGAGCAGGTCGGTCGCGACGCCGTTCCACACGGGTCCCGCAAACGGCGCCCACTTCCGGGCGATCTCCAACTGCTCGGCGGTTCGGCTATCGGAGAACGCGCGCACCTCGGCGAGGTCGGCGAGGAACGCGGCGGATCCGAACGCCGGTGGCGGGGGAACACGAAGCTCGCTCTCCGATGTGAGGAAGAAGGGTCGTGCGCCGAATCCGCCACGAACGATGGGTGCGCCGCTGCTGACCCAGAAGCCCGGGCCGACAGGCGGAGTGCCCGGAGGCGTCTGCCCGTAGTTGTCGGACGCCGCCCAGGCCAGCACGGCCGCGGCAACCGCGCGCCCGATGGCCTCGCCCGCGGCGAAGTCTGTGTTGATCTCGGTGCCTAACGGCGATTCGGCGCGCTGCGCCTGGAGCTGCGCGTCGATCGCTGCCGCGTCGAGCGGGTAGAACTGTTCGAGCACGACGACCGACGCGCCAGCGGCTGCCCCGGCGGGCGACGGGCGTGACTTGCCATGACGTTCGGCCTGGGCGGCGAGCACGGCGCGATACTGCGCGATCGACAGGTAGGCGTTGATACGGCCGACATCTCCGCCTCGCGCACGGAACAGCGCAACCGACCTGCGGTTCCACCGCACCGTCGACGTCGATGACGCCTCGGTGGCGGCGGCGCGCGCCGTCGTGCTGGGAGCTTCCTCAGCAATGGGGCGTCGCGGTGCGCTGGTCGGGCCATCGTGGCAGCCACTCGCGACAACGAGCGCGGCACCCACAATCTGGATCCGGGATCTCATGAACTCCTCCTCGAGTTGGCGTTGCGAAGCGTTCGTTTTCGGCCTCGCCACTCCCGCACACGAGGAATTCCCGGATTTCCCGACACAGGCCGTTCGCCACGCGCGAGCTCACCCCATTGCTCGATCATCCACGTCTCGGTCCGCCCGTTCGGCAGCTGACGCTGTGGGCGACTCGACCGGCGGTGATCACGTCGAGCCCGGCACCCGCCACCGCGAGGGAGATGCCATGACAGCCGCGGGCGTCCCCGGCCACGTTTGCCGCGGCGCGCGCTTCGCGCCATACTCACGATCCGATGACTCACCGACTGCGCCCGGATCTTCGCGATCAGCTTCAGGCGACGTTAGGCGGCGGCTACACGCTCGAGCGTGAACTGCCCGGCGGCGGCATGGCGCACGTGTTCCTCGCCCACGACGCCGCCCTCGACCGCCATGTCGTCATCAAGGTGCTCGCGCCCGAGCGCGCCGCGAGCCTTAGCACCGAGCGGTTCACCCGCGAGATCCGGCTGGCCGCCGCGCTGCAGGAGCCCCACATCGTCCCGGTGCTCCACGCCGGGGTCACGAGTGATGGGCTCCCCTTCTACACCATGCCGTTCGTGCCAGGGGATTCCCTGCGTGCGCGCATGCAGGCGGGTCCCGTGCCGCTCGACGAGTCCGTGGAGATCCTGCGCAACCTCGCGCAGGCGCTGGCCTACGCGCACGACCACGGCGTCGTACACCGTGACATCAAGCCCGCCAACGTCCTGCTCTCATCGGGCACCGCCGTCGTCACGGACTTCGGGATCGCCAAGGCGCTGGCGGCCGCTGGCCCCGGCGCCGATTTGACGCTCACGGAAGCCGGGTCATCGTTAGGCACCCCGGCCTACATGGCGCCTGAGCAGGCCGCAGGCGACAACGTCGACCCGCGCGCCGACGTCTACTCCTGGGGCGTCATCGCCTACGAGCTGCTCGCGGGCCATCACCCGTTCCACGACAAGACGACCGCGCAGCAGTTGATGCTGGCGCATCTCGGGGAGCGGCCGAAGGAGCTCGCCGATCGGTTGCGCGACGAGCACCGGCGAGATCCGATGGCCCAATCGCTCGCGGCGCTGGCGATGCGCTGCCTGGAAAAGGAAACCGATGCACGGCCGGCCAATGGCGCCGCACTGCTCGCGGCGCTGCACGACATCGGGGTGTCCACGCCGGCCACCCGCACGCCACGCCTCGTGGTCGCCGCCGGCGCTGCCGCCGTGCTGCTCGCCGCGGCGATCGGTGGCATGCTCTGGTGGAGTCAGGGAAGCGCACGGGCTGCCGCGATGGTGCCGAGGATTCAGGCGTTGGCCGCACAGGGCAAGTACGCCGCGGCGTACAATCTGGCGAAGCAGGCGCGACGCCACCTCGCCGAGGACTCGACTTTCGCGTCCGTCTTCGCCGATGTGACCAACGAGATCTCCGTCACGTCGGAGCCGCCGGGAGCTCGCGTGTACATCGCGATGTTCGGAGATTCCACCGTGGCCGACTCCAGCGACGGTACGCTGATCGGCACGACACCCGTTAGGCAGTACGTCATCGCCCGCGGCGATTACCGCGTGCTGGTGAAAGTGCCGGGCTACGACCCCGCACGGCGCATCGCGTCCCGATTCCTCTCGCCGAGCGAGGGCTTGAGCGCGGCCACCCGGTCCATCGCCCTCGACGTTCGACTGTCGCGCACCGGTTCGGTTCCCGAAGGCATGGTCGCGATCCCCGGTGGACAGTATCAAATCGTGGGTCACGACATTGGCCGGGGTCAGACTGCGGATCTCGCGCCGTTTGCGCTCGACCGGTTCGAGGTGTCCAATGACCGGTTCGCCGAGTTCGTGCGAGCGGGCGGGTACCGCAACGCCGCGCTCTGGTCGGCCAGTGGCGAGACCGCCGCCCCGACTCGCTTCGTCGACAAGACCGGGCTTCCGGCACCGCGTGACTGGGTGAACGGCACCCCACCGGCGAGCCGTGGCGACCATCCCGTGACGGGCGTGTCGTGGCCTGAAGCCGCTGCCTATTGTGCCTGGCGCGGCGGCCGCCTTCCGTCGCTCTTCGAGTGGGAGAAGGCATCGCGCGATGGCCGCGCGTCGCATTTCGGCATCCTGATGCCCTGGGGGCAATACGACGCGAAATCGTTAGGCGCCGTACGCGCCAACCTGTCGGGGACGGACACGGCACCGGTCGAGAGCTTCCCGTTCGCGATCAGTCCGTACGGGATCTATAACATGGCGGGCAACGTGAAGGAGTGGCTCGTCAATCGCGTGGGCGACGGTTGGGGAACGACCGGCGGCTCCTGGCAGGACCCGATGTATCTGGTCAACCAGGTCGGGAGCCAGTCGGACAGGTCGCCGGTCGTTGGCTTCCGCTGCGTGCGACCGCTCGCGCAGGTCAAGAGCGACGCGGGGCTGGCGCCGCTGCCCGTCACGACCGTCGCGCCCACGTACCATCCAGTCGGTCCGGCAGAATTTCAGCGACTGCTCGAGCACTACCGTTACGATCCTCGTCCTGCGAACCCGCGTGGGCGAACCGTCGTCGAGACTCCCGACTGGACCCGCGAGCGGCTCTGGATCGACGGGCCAAAGGGCGATTCCGTTCTGCTCTACATATTCCTCCCGAAGAACGCCGAGCCGCCGTACCAGGCGCTCGTCAACATCGCGAGCACTGCGGCCTTCGGGCAGTCGTCCGTGCCTCAGGCCGTCGAGGACATTGCCGCCGGCCAGATCAAGGCGGGACGCGCGGTCATCGCTCCCGTGCTGACGGGTATGGTGGAGCACCAGGGTACGGTGAATCCGCGACCGCTGCCGCGGAGCGTCGAGTTCCGGGATCTCATGGTGTGGCACGCGACGGAGATGCGTCTCGCCATGGACTACGCGGTGACGCGTCCGGACATCGACTCGACGCGGCTTGGATACATTGCGATGAGCTTCGGCGCGGGATCGCGGTTGCCGCTCGCCGCGGTGGATCCGCGTTTCCGCGCGGTCGTGCTGCTCGGCGCGGGGATCGACGAACGAATCCAACCGACGCTGCCCGAGGCGGCAAACTTCAACTTTGCTCCGTATATCAAGGCGCCGAAGCTCGTGATCAACGGACGGCAGGACGAGGAGCACCCGTGGCAAACTCGCGGGAAGCCGCTGTGGGACCTGTTACGCGAGCCGAAGGAGCTGGTGGTGGCGGATGCCGCCGGCCATCACGTGCCGGCGGACGTTCGCACGCCACGCATCAACGCGTTTCTCGATCGCACACTCGGCCCGGTGGTGCCGAGGCGCCGGTAGAGGGTCAGACTCTTCGAGAACAATCGACTATGCAAACCGATAACATCACCCGCTCCCTAACGACGCTCTTCTCGGAGCTGGCCTTTGGCGCCAAAGCACCAGTCGGCGGCAATTTCATCCTGAATTCGGGCGACGCGGGCCTGCTCGCGTCGCTCGACAGGCTGTCGGCCGCCGAAGCATCCCGCTCGGTGAACGGCGGCGCCACCATCGCCGCGCACGCCGAGCATGAACGGTACGGGCTCTCGCTCATGAATCGTTGGGCGAGCGAGGGCGGCAACCCGTTCGCGGATGCGAGGTGGGACGAGGCCTGGAAGACATCGACGGTGGACGAGGAGCGATGGAGCGAGATCCGCAACGGACTCCGCGACGAGGCGAATCGCTGGCTCGAAGTGCTTGGCTCTCCCCGCGAGGTCAGGTCGGTCGAGCTCAGCGGCATGATCGGCAGCATCGCCCATTTCGCCTATCACCTTGGCGCAATGCGTCAGATCGCCGCAAGCGCACGTGGGCCACGGGACGGGACGTTCGTGTAGTCGCTGCCGAATGACAGGATACGCAACGGTTCGGGTGCGGGAAGCAGTGACGGTCCTGTAGGTTGAAGCCATGGCAGAGCCACCGACGTCAGCGAGTGTAGTCACGGCCGAGGAGTTGTTCTACCTCAACCTGCCCGACAAGCAGACGGAGCTTGTCCGCGGGAAGCTCATTGTACGCGAGCCGCCAGGCTATCAACACGGATTGGTCGCCCTCGAGATCGCCCGATTGATCGCGAACCACGCGCACGACCATGGCCTCGGCATCGCCCTTGCCGCGGAAACAGGGTTCAAGCTGTTCTCCAAACCGGACACGGTTCGCGCGGCCGACGTAGCGTTCATCGGGCGTGCTCGTGTACCTGACCCGCCACCGACGGGCTACCTGGCGCTTGCTCCGGATCTCGCCGTGGAGGTCCTATCGCCTAACGACCGGGCCGGCGATGTCCAGGGCAAAGTGAGCGATTGGCTGACTGCCGGCTCGCGCCTCGTGTGGGTGATCGATCCCGTGCGACGGAGAGCGCTAGTCTATCGAGCCGACGGGTCGGTTGCGCTCCTCGGCGAGCGCGACACGCTCGATGGCGAGGACGTCCTGCCCGGGTTTGGCTGCCCACTGGATTCGTTGTGGTAGCGCCCTAACGCTTGGCCCCTCGTTTCGTCAGCGTTGGCTTGTCGGGTGCCTGGGCCAGGTCCCACGTCAACTGATGCACGAGCTTCGCGATCCGCTCCATCTTCTCGTAGTTGATCCGGTCGGCGGTGTCGGTCGTCAGGTGATAGTCGGGATGGAGCCCGGTATGGAACCAGATGGCGGGTACTCCGTGCTGGAGAAACGGCCAGCTGTCACTCCGTCGGAGCAGCTGTGAGGTGTTGTTGTCGTAGTTCTTCTTGAGCGTGAGCTTGTAGCGTGCGTTCGCGCGCTCGACCGCCTGGGTGAGCGTGCTCCGGCTCCAACCCAACAGCGTCACCGTGTTCGCGTTCGACACGGCCGACTGCACGGGAAGCCCGCGAAACCGTGCGCCGCCGTTCTCCGGCACCTCTTCGTTGCGGCCGATCATGTCCATGTTGATCATGGCGACGGTTCGATCGAGCGGAACCGCTGGCGCCTCGGTGTACCCCCACGAGCCCATGAGCGGCCCACGTTCCTCGGAGTTGAAGGCCGCGAACAACACGGACCGCTTCGGACGCTGGCCGGCGGCGGCCGCCTTCGCGTAGGCTTCCGCGATCGCGAGGAGCGCCACCGCGCCCGACCCGTTGTCGTCGGCGCCGTGAAAGATCGTGTCCCCGACTGCCCCGTTGTGGTCGGGATGCGCGCTCACCACCACCCACTCGTTCTTGAGCCGCGGATCCGACCCCTCGATCGCGGCGAGGACGTTGCGGTCCTGAATGGTGCGCCTAACGACTGATGTGGAGACCGTGATGCGAACGCCGGGAACGGCAACCAGAGGATTGCCTCGGGCGCTCTCGGACTCGCGGGCCAGCTCGGCCAGCGACTTTCCGGTCTCCTCGAGAAGGCCATCGGCCACTGCCACGGAGACCTGGCCGACGGGAATCGTGAGCCTGTCGGCCCACGCGGCGAGCGTGTACGGCAGGAGGTGCGGCGGCTGCGCCGGCCAGTACGCCCGGGTCACTGCCGCGAAGTCCTGCGGGGCCTGATGGTTCTGGATGTCGGCCACGAACAGCACGGCGGCCGCGCCACGCGCCTGTGCGGCGAGCGCCTTCTTGATCGGGCTCGCGTACTCGGACGTGACGACGCCGTCGAACACGCTCGTGGTGTCGGTCTCGCCGGGCTCGTGGTCGAGCATGAGCACCACCTTGCCGCGCACGTCGCCCGCGAGATCGTCGTAGCCCAGTGGCTGGGCGATGATCCCGAAGTGCGCGAATACGAGGTCACCCGTCGCGCTCCCGGATGCGCTGTAGCGGTGCGGGTAGAACCCGCTCGTCAGGTCATAGCGGACTGCCTGCTCGCCGCGCGCAACCGATATCTCGTTCCGGCCGGTGCCGAGCGACCCGAGCGAGAGATTGTACGGGAGGAAGTAGGTCCCGTTGACGCCCATGGGCTCGAGGCCGAGCCACTTGAACCGCGCGGCCAACCACTCGAGGGCGATGGCGTTCTCGGGCGTGTCGGTGAGCCGCCCCCGGAGCGCGTCGCCGGCGAGGAACTCGAGGTCGGCCCGCATCTTCGGGATCGTGATGACATCACTGGCCGGCGCTCGGCTCGAGCTCGCCGACTGCGATTCGAGCAGGGCAGGAAACAACACTGCGATCAGAAGGAATACGAGGCGCATCGGGTTGGTTGGAGGTGACCGGGCATGCTGCATACGAGCTGGCGGACAGTCAATGGGGGCGTTGAACGGCGCAACGCAACAACGGCGCAACGCAACAACGGCGCAACGCAACAACGGCGCAACGCAACAACGGCGCAGGGCCGAACTGCGCGAAATCCCGAAGGGCGCTGAATTCCGAAGGGCGCTGAATTCCACAGAGCGCTGAATCCCGAAGAGCGGAACCGCCAAGGGCGCGTAGAGAGCGCGCGCCGTTCTCGACGTCGGGTGTTCCGCCCTTCGGGATTTCGCGCCCTTCGGGATTCAGCGCCCTTCGGGATTCAGCGCCCTTCGTGGTTTTTAGCGTTAGGCACTTGACTTTGCGGTGACCATATCGAGGGCAATGCGATGTGTTTCCGGCAGGAACAACGTCGCCACGATCGTGAGCGCAGCACTCGCCATGACGTAAATCGCCACCGCGCCGACGCCGTACTTCGCCAACAGCACCGTCGCGATGAACGGCGCCACGCCACCCGACACCACCGACGTGAGCTGATACGTGAGCGACGCCCCCGAGTACCTCACGCGTGTCCCGAACAGCTCGGACAATGTCGCCGCCATCGGACCATACATCACGTCGTGCCCGAAGTTCATCACCAACACCATCGCGATCGGCACGAACGCCGGACCGCGATCGAAGAGCCAGAAGAACGGGTAGGCAGAGACCAGCAGACAGATGCCGCCCGCGAGGAAAACAGGCCGCCGCCCGATCCGGTCCGACAGATACGACCAGAACACCGTCGCGAAAATGCCAATGAACGCCACGATCATGACGCCCCGCAACATGACCCCCCGCGGGTAGCCGAGCGTTTTCTCGCCATAGCTGAGGACGAACACCGTGTAGATGTAGAACACCAGGTTCTGCGCGAACCGGATTCCCATCCCGACCAGCACCTCACGCGGATGCTCGCGGAACAAGTCCACGAGCGGCATGCGCGACTCGCCGCGCGCGTCCCGGAGCCGCTCGAACGACGGCGACTCCATCACACGAAGGCGGATGAACAGGCCGATCGCCACGAGCACGATCGAGAGCAGAAACGGGATCCGCCATCCCCACGCGAGAAACGCCGGCTCGGGAAGCCACGCCGAGACGGCCGCAAAAACCAGCGTCGACAGCAGCAAGCCTGTCGGCGTTCCCATCTGCGGCCACGCCCCATGGTACCCCCGGCGGTCACCGGCCGAGTGCTCGACCGCCAGAAGAACCGCGCCGCCCCACTCGCCGCCCGCGGCAACGCCCTGACAGAAGCGAAGAATCGTGAGCATGACCGGCGCCCAGATGCCGATCCGGTCATACGTCGGCGTGAGGCCGATCAGTGTGGACGCGCCGCCCATGAGCGAGAGCGACCACACCAGCATCCGCTTGCGGCCGATGCGGTCGCCGAAATGACCGAAGATCGCGCCGCCTAACGGGCGCGCGACGAACCCCACCGCGTACGTCGCGTACGCGCTCAACGTGCCCGCGAGTGGGTCGAGCGTCGGGAAGAACAGGCGGTTGAAAACGAGCGCCGCGGCGGTCCCGTACAGAAAGAAGTCGTACCACTCGATCGTGGTGCCAATGAAGCTCGCCAGCACCACCCGGCGCAGTTCGGCCGAGTCGGCGGGTTTGGTCATCGAACGGGCGCCCGCACCCCGCGACCCGGCCGCGCCGCGGTGACCTTCCCGCTATCCACGACGACCTGGCCATTCACGACCACGAACGGGATACCGGCCGACGCAATCATCGCGTCCTCGTACGTCGACTTGTCGATGACGGTTGCCGGGTCGAAGATCGTGAGGTCGGCATCTGCGCCAACCTTGATGCGGCCCTTGGACGCCATCATCGGCACGCGCGCCTCGAGCCGCTGCGCCGGCATGATGGTCATCTTCCGCAGCGCATCCATGAGCGTCAGGGCCTTCTCCTCACGTACGTACTTGCCTAACACCTTGGCGTACGTGCCCGACGTCCGCGGATGCCCACGCCCGTTCTCGATGAAGCCGTCGCTCGCGATCATGGTCAGGGGACTCACGATTCCCATGCGCGTCTGTTCTTCACTGCGCCCGTGAATGATCACGGTTCCACCCTTCTTGCGCGCTTCCTCGAACGTCTTGCGCGTGAGGCGTTCGCCTGTGGACACGAGCTGATGCAACTGGAACTTCGAGTCCGGCCACGTCTGCCAGTCATCGAACAGCGCGGACTGGATGGACGTCATCCCGGCGCCGTAGGGATAGGCCTCGGTCGTGACGTCCTGGCCGCGATCGCGCGCCGCCTTGATGTGCGCGAGGAACGCAGGGAGCGCCGTATCGCCAACCGAGTTCACGTGCACGATGTGGAGCTTCGCGCCCGCCGCCTTCGCTGCCGCGATCGTCGAGTCGAGACCGGCGACACCATTCCGCATGTGAATGTGCGCGGACGCGTTCCCCTGCGCGGCCACCTTGAACATCCGCTGGATCTCGTCCATCGACGCGCCCGGCGTGTACGCGCTGCCGAGCCCCACGGCAACGGCGCCGTCGGCGAGGCCCTTGCGCAGGATCGCCTCCATTTCGGCGATCTGCGCTTCCGTCGCCTTCCCCGTTCCTCCGACACCGGCCGGGAGGATGTTCGTGCTCGGGTCGTGCAGCACCTTCATGCGCGCGGGTATGTGACCGACGCTCGCGCCATAGTTCACGATCTGTCCTGACGCGCGATCCGCGTAGAACTTGGGGATGTCAGCAGCTCCGATCTCGATCTCGAGCGCCGTCGTGACCCCATCGCGCACCATCATGCGGTACGACTCCTCGTTCTGCCCGTGCTCGTGCAGGTCGATGAAGCCCGGGGCGACGACGTCGTTCTTCGCGTCGATAACACGCTTTCCCTGGAGCGGCGTCGCGGAGATCATCGCGATCTTTCCGCCGGTAATGCCAACGTGACGCACGGCGTCGAGGCCGGACGCCGGGTCCATGACCCGGCCATTCGCGATCACGAGGTCGTAGGTCGTCTGGGCAGCAGCACTGCCGGTAACAGCAGCTACGAGAACCAGCGAGGCGATCCAACGCATCGAATTCTCCGCCGAACGTGAAGCCGCAAAGGGCGAATCGAGAGCAAGGGAGAATGGGCGCGATGACACGACGCCGCCAGAGCGGAATTGGCGAATACGCACATTGACGTGCGCGCCCGCCTCCGGCATGGTACAGCGCCCCTCGGCTCAGCACCCGAGCCGGCGATCCCGCTGCTGCAGCCTCGCTTATGCGGCGAAGCCGTCGCGTGGCACTCCGTTGTCGCCACTGCGTGCAGGGCCCTGGCCCCAGAGGTGGGCCACCAATGACACGCGCATCCGCAGCACTCCAGGCGGCGCTGCTCTCCGTGAGCAGTGCCAGTCTCGCATTCGGTCAAGGCATGCCGACGTCGCAGCCGAGTCTCATCAGTATCGTCCGTGAGGAGGTCAAGACCGGTCACAACGCCATGCATTCGGCCTACGAGGCCGGATGGCCTGCCGCGTTCGCTCGGGCCAAATCGCCGAACTTCTATCTCGCCATGGTCGCGATTACGGGGCCTAACGAGGCGTGGTACATCACTCCATACGCCACGAACGCGGCGCTCGGCGAGTCGATGAAGCTGGAGTCCGATAACAAGGCGCTGAGCGCCGACCTCGCCCGGCTTCAGAAGGGAGACGCGGACCACATCAACAGCAGCCGTACCATCCATGCCACGGCGCGGCCGGACCTGAGCTACGGAGCGTTCCCCGACATGGGGCTTGCAAGATTCTGGGAGGTCACGACGTTCCGCGTTCGCCCGGGCTCCGAGGAGGCGTTCGCGAACGTGGCCAAAGCCTACGCCGCCGCCGCCAAACGTGCGGCGCCCAACATGAGTTGGCGCACGTACGAGGTGATCGCCGGTCTTCCGGGCCCGGCCTACTTCGTCTTCTCCTCGGTGCAATCCTTCGCCGAATTCGACCGCGCGGCGCAGGACGGTATGGCGTTAGGCAAGGCCTTCACGCCTGAGGAGCTGCAGATGATGGAAAAGTTCGGCAGCTCCGGGCTGATCAACGCTGAGACGCAGCGGTTTCGCCTCGATCCGGTCCAGAGTTACGTAGACGCCGCCACGAAGGCCAAGGACTGGAAGTTCTGGTCGCCAGGCGGGAATCCGTAATCGATTCTGAAGTGCGAGTGCTCCTGCGTGCTGACAGGAGCACTCGCCTTTCAGGTTGGCTCAGGACTCGAGCGCTGGCCACCGTCGGGCGGCGCGAGCCGCTTCAACATCCGCGTCCATTCGGGCACGAAGCCGTGCTTCTCGTACACGCGCCGGGCACGGTCATTGCCCTCGAACACGTGCAGCGTGATCCATGGGTAGCCGTTGGATTCGGCCCAGCGGTCGGCGGCATCGAGCAGCGCTCGGCCGATCCCGCGCCCCTCACCCGCCTTCGTGACCGCGATGTCGATCACGTGACCCACCGGCATGTCGATGAAGTAGTCGCGCTCCGTCTTCAGCCACACGAACCCCACCGGGCTGCCTAACGCATCCTCGGCCACGAGAAACGCGGAGCCGGCGGTCGGACTCGCGAGCTCACGCGCCCATTGTGCCGCGACGGCGTCATCCATCACCCGCACGTCGCGCCACGGCGGTGGCCCGAACTCGTGCATCCGCGGGCCGAGTGGGACGATCCACTCCGCGTCTTCCGGCCGCGCAGGCCGAATTCGAACGTCCGCGCTGTTCCGGCTACCCGCGCCGCTGTCCGCGCTCATGATTCCGCACCTCGTGAGTTTTCGAAGGGCGGAATCTATGCGGCGTCGTCATCCCGAGCGAAGCGAGGATCGCGATCATGCCGACAACGTGCCCGGCTCGCAGGTTTCGCCCCCGGAAGGTCGTGAGCGCGCGACCCGGTGGTGGACCGCCACGCCGGCATCGCGGCCCGTTGCGAGTGGAGACGTGAGGGCCGAGGAGTGATCCGACGCCTCCGAGGCATCCGCCGAATCCGAACGCTCCCTCGTCTGTGGGGCCGGCCCTGTCGCGTCCGTCCATGGGCCAACATTGAGGCCCGATGCCCTCACCGTGGTGACAACCGTTGCTATGGCCAGTGGACCGCGACCGGCACGAGCCGCGTGTCGGTCGTTCCATCGCCGAGCTCACCGTTGTCGTTCGATCCCCAGCAGAACACGGCATTCGCATCGGTGACACCACATGTGTAACCGGTCCCCGCCGCGACACTGCGAAACGACTGACCACCCGCCACCGACACCGGAACGGAGCTGTGCCCCGTGGTACCGTCGCCGAGGGCGCCGAAGTTGTAGCCCCAGCAGTAGGTCGTGCCGGAATCGGTCACGCCGCAGACGGTCTCCCAACCCGCGGAGAAGCTGCGGAACGTCAGATCGCCGGAGACGGGCACTGGCGTGAGGCGTCGCACCACCGTGCCGTCTCCCACGGTGCCGAAGAAGTTGTGGCCCCAGCAGTACGCCTTGCCGGCACTCGTTAGGCCGCAGGCGCCGTGGCCTGCAGCGGCGAGCTGGCGAAACGTCAGCCCGCCGTCTACCGCGACGGGAGTCGTGCTCATCTCCACGACGCCGGCGCCAAGCTGGCCGAAGCTCCCGAGGCCCCAACAGTACGCGGCGCCGGCCGTCGTGAGCGCGCAGGTGTAGTCGCCGCCGGCCACGATACTGTCGAACGTCAGGCCCGGCGCAGACACCGTTGGCGTTAGGCGCGTACCGGTGGACCCGTCGCCGAAGGCACCGTTTGGCGACGACCCCCAGCAGTACGCTGTGCCATTCATCGCCACGGCACACGCGTGTCCGGCGCCCACGGCGAGGCTCCTGAATTGCAGGCCGCCCGCAACCGGCGTGGGGACCAGCCGGGGGGTCGTCGTCCCGTCGCCGAGCTGTCCCTTGTCATTCTCTCCCCAACAGTAGGCGGCGCCGCTGGTCGAAAGCCCGCAGGTCACGCCATCGACCTTCGACACCGAGATGGTCGCGAACACGATGCCGCCGAGCGCCCGAACGGGCGTGGTCGTGACCGCGCTCGTGCTGTTGTTCCCGAGCTGACCGTTCGCGTTGTACCCCCAGCAATACGCGGCGCCGGTGGTGGTGAGCGCACACGTGTGCGCGCCGGTCACGACCGATTGGATGTCCGGCGGGGGATCCGAGGTCGTTGGGCCGCCGCCACTGGAGCTGACCGGATCGCTGCATGCGGAGAGCAAGGCGGCGACTGCGAGCGTCGCGGCGGCAGCGACGGAGCGCCGGGAGAAAACGTGGCGGGACATGGAAGGACGTGCGTCGGGGTCGTGCGGCGGTTCGAGCGGGTGGTTCGCGCTCGCTCGGGAAACGTCATTCCAGCCTCGCAACGGCCAGGTGTCGTCCGAGGCGCAAGGGTACTCGAGTAGCTGTCATTCCGAGCGCGGGTGCCCGCGACGCGGGCAGGACAGGGATCGCAGTCCTCCCGGGAGAGGGACTTCTCGGTCGGGACGATCGGTCATCCCGGGCCGGCATCCAGAACGGAGGGGTCATACGCCTGAGCGGTCGACCCCTTCGTTCTGGATGCCTGCCCGTCCCTCCGTTCTGGATGCCAGAGCGGCGCAAATGAAACCGTCCGAACAGAGCCCCTCGACCGGGAGGACGGCGATTCCTCGCCTCCGCGCCCGCATCCCCTGGACAGGGATGGCAAGAACGATATCAAAGATGGCGTTCCTGCCCGTACCGATTGGACGCCGCGAGCACTTACCGTTCGTGCCAATCCGACCTCGATCCACGGGAGCACCCGAATGACCACCACCACCGCGCCGCGAACCATCCTTCACTGCATCGGCAACACATCCCTCGTTCCGCTCACCCGCATCGTTCCGGCGAACGGCGCCCGCATTCTCCTCAAGATCGAGAGCGAGAACCCCACCGGCAGTATGAAGGACCGCATGGCGCTCGCGATGATCGAGGCGGCCGAGTCGGATGGTCGTCTCGCGCCGGGCGGCTCGGTCGTGGAGTACACCGCCGGAAGCACCGGCGTGTCGCTCTCGCTCGTATGCGGCGTGAAACGATACCCGCTGCACATCGTCACATCCGACGCGTTCGCCCAGGAGAAGCTCGATCACATGGCGCTGCTCGGCGCCACGCTTCGCGTCCTGAAGAGCGACGATGGCCGCATGACCGAAAAGCTCACGCGCGACATGATCGAAGCCGCCCGCGTAATTACGGAGGAGACAGGCGGATTCTGGACCGATCAGCTGAACAACCGCGACCAGCTCGCGGCCTATCGCGTAATGGCCGACGAGATCTGGGCGCAGACCGGCGGTGAGATTCACGCCTTTGTTCAGAGCGTCGGAACGGCAGCGTCACTGCGCGGCACGGCGGAACGCCTGCGCGAGCGGACAGCCGACGTGCAGATCGTCGCCGTCGAGCCGGACGAATCCGCGGTGCTGTCTGGCGGCCCGGGCGGCGCCCACAGGATCGACGGCATCGGCGCCGGGTTCGTCGTTCCGCTCTGGCAGGATGGCATGGCCGATCGCATCGAGCGCGTCTCCACGGACGACGCGGTGGCAATGGCGTTCCGCCTCGCGCGCGAGGAAGGGATGTTCGCGGGAACGTCGACCGGAGCGAACGTCACCGCGGCGCTTCGTGTAGCGGAGCGGCTGGATCCCGGCGCGACCGTCGTCACGATCATGTGCGACACCGGGATGAAATACTTGAAGAGCTACGGTGCGCGATTGAGACGGTGAGGTGACAGGGCACACCCGAGTGTGCCACGCCCATTCTTGCCACGGGCCGCGCGGCGTCGTTTCTTAGACCTCACGACTGACGGAGGCTCCGGTGACACGCGCGCTCGTGATCGCGTTGACCCTGTGTTCGGTCGGGCTGACCCACGACGTTTCACCGTCCCGGCAGCCTCGACGCTCGACGCTCGGTGAGCGCATCGCCATCAATGACAACCGGGCGAGTGCCGGCACCCTTCGGAATGGTGTCCTGACGATTCGCCTCGAAGCGCGAACGGGCGACTGGCACCCTGACGGGAACGCCGACGCCGGAATCACGGTGGCCGCCTTTGCGGAAGCCGGGAAGCCGCCTCAGATTCCGGGACCACTCATCCGCGTGCCGCGCGGGACGTCGATTCGCGCGTTCGTGCGCAATGGGCTGCGCGACAGCACGCTCTTCGTGCACGGATTGTACACGCGAGGCGCTCGAGGCATTGACACGCTGCAGGTCAATCCGGGCCAAGTGCGCGAGGTCCGCTTCGACGCGGGCGTACCCGGGACGTACTACTACTGGGCAACGACCAGCGCGACCGGGGCGCTCGGCACTCGGGGGCCGGTGTCACAGCTCAACGGCGCGTTCATCGTCGACAGCGCCGCCACGTTAGGCACGCCACGTGACCGCGTCTTCGTCCTCGGGTTCTGGACTCCCGGGGACAACAACGGCATCGCGGGTCGCGACGACGCGAACCGGTTCGTCATCAACGGCAAGTCGTGGCCGCACACCGAACGGCTCGCGTACACCGTCGGTGATACGGTGCGGTTCCGCATCGTGAACACGAGCGTGGCACCTCACCCGATGCACCTGCACGGGTTTTACTTCAACGTCGACACGCGCGGCAGCGAGCGCAGCGACACGGCATACGCTGCCGGCTCCCCGCATTTCGTGGTCACCGAACGGGTCGCGCCGGGCCGCACGAGCTCAGTCACCTGGGTGCCGGAGCGAGCAGGCAACTGGCTCTTCCACTGCCACGACAACTACCACACGCTGCGCAACCGCCCGCTCGACGGCACTCGATTGCCGCCGGAGCAGCTGATGCACGTGACCAATCACGCGCGCGACATGATGGGCGGGCTCGTGATGGGGATCGAAGTGCGCGCCAGCGGGTCGCCAGTGCGGCCACGGGACGATTCTCGCCGACGTCGGCTCCGGCTCATCGCGCGCGTCGACTCCGGCGGGAGCGACACCGAGCCAGCATACGGCTACGTGCTTCAGGACGGCAACTCCACGACGCCGGCGCGTTCTCCGCTGGTTCCCGGCCCGACGATCATCCTCGAGCGCGGCGAGCCGGTGAGCATCACCGTCGTGAACGAGCTGCCGGAAGCGACGGCCGTGCATTGGCACGGCATCGAGCTCGAGAGCTACTACGACGGCGTCGCGGGGTTCAGCGGCGGTCCCGGGAAGGTCTCACCAGCCATCGCGCCGCGCGACTCGTTCGTGGCGCGCTTCACTCCGCCGCGCGCCGGCACGTTCATCTACCATCCCCACGCCGACGAAGTACGCCAGCAGGAAGCGGGCTTGTACGGCGCACTCCTCGTTCTCGACAACCCCGGCGCGTATGACCCGGCGCACGATATCGTCCTGTTGGTGAGCACACCGCGTCGCCAGGCGGACGGCCAGACCGTCTTCCTCAACGGAACCAATAGTCCGCCGCCGCTGGACATGCGTGTCGGCGAGCGCTACCGCCTGCGGCTCGTGGACATCCACACGTATCGCCCGAGCATGGTCGCCCGCCTCATGCGGGATTCGACGCTGCTCGAGTGGCGAGCGCTCGCGAAGGACGGACGCGATCTCCCGCCAGACCAGGCAACGATGCGCCCGGCGCTGCAACAGTCGTCGAACGGAGAGACATACGACTTCGAGTTCACACCCACCTCGCCCGGCGACCTTCGATTCACGATGTCGAGTGCGGTAGGTGTGCGTCTCGTCTCGCTGCCGATCCGGGTGCGGTGAGCTGCTCAGCTCGCGGCGGGGCATAAAATTCGAGACGGGCTGAGCTCTTCCGGCGAGCGGCGGGTACGCTGTGCCCACGATTTGCATGCAGTCGTCTCGACATGAGACCGGAATGGCGCTCGCTCGGATTTGGCGGCTGGTGGTGTGCCGTTAGGCGCTCTAGACATGGCCTCGTCGCCGCTCTGCTCGCGGCGTCCGCGTGCACTTTCACGTCACCATTCCTCGACCACGACGGCCATGTCATCCCCGGCAGCGTCGCAACGATGGAGACCCTGCGGCTCGGCGGCGTCGATCAGTCGGTCTGGTTCCGCGGACGAAGTGCGAAGGCGCCACCGCTGATCCTGCTGCACGGCGGACCAGGAGCGAGCGAGTCAGCCCTGTTTCGCCGGTATGACGCGGCGCTGGAGGACCACTTTCTCGTCGTCTATTGGGAGCAGCGTGGCACGGGGCGTTCCTACCATGGCGACATCCCGCGCTCGTCGATGACGATCGAGCAGATGCTCTCCGACCTCGATCAGCTCGTCGATACGGTATCGTCACGTTACGGCCACGAGCGCGTCGTCCTGCTCGGCCACTCGTGGGGCACCATCCTCGGCACGCTGTACGCCCACGAGCATCCAGACAAGGTGGCGGCCTATGTCGGTGTGGCGCAGATCGCCGACTTTGCCGAGGGCGAGCGTGTATCGCTGCAGTGGGCGTTGCGGGCCGCGGAGAACAGGCATGACACGGGGGCGTTGAAGGAGCTGCGCGCGATCGCCCCCGCGCCGCGATCGGTGGATCAGGAGCTCGCACTCGGCCGCATCGTCGATCGCCTTGGCGGCTCATATGCCGCTGGGCTGTCCACCGGGAAGCTCATCTGGTCCGCGCTGCGCACCGACGAGGCGGGGCTCGCCGACGTCGTACGATTCGGGAAGGGCAACCGGTTTTCGCTCGAGGCCTTGCGGCCGCAGTACTCCCGCGTCGACCTCACGAGCATCAAGCGCTTCGCGGTCCCCGTCATCTTCCTGCTCGGGCGTCACGACTGGCATGTCCCGGCGGTGCTTGCCGCGAAGTACTTCGACACGATCGAGGCGCCCTACAAGAAGCTCGTGTGGTTCGAGCGCTCAGCGCACAATCCACCGTTCGAGGAGCCTAACGCCTTCGTAAGCGAGGTCGTTCGGGATGTACTTCCGCTCGCCGCCACCGAGCCTTTCGGCGCGGCCGCTCCTGCTCCGCGGCCTGACGCATCGGCTCGAGCACGAAGCGCCGCATCCGGTTCCTGATGACGCCGCGGAGGAGCGGCGCGATCGTCGCATCGAAGCGCGGCTTGAATCCCCTCGAGCACGATCACGGACGCCGACGTCGGACGGATGATGTTCACCACCCGGCCTTCGCTGTCACGTTCCGATTTTTCGCTCGCATGTGGGCGACGCGGATCAACAACGAGGCCACTCATCGCGATCCGGCCCGAGGCGTCGGTGGCGCCGACGTGGAAGGCGACGATCTGCCTCGGGTGGACGCACCGTTCAATGCCGGCGAGAATTGCGTAACACTTCGATCACCTCCGACTACGATGCGTATCGCGATTCTGGGTTCGGGCACCATGGGCAGTGCCCTCGGACACCTGTTCACATCAGTGGGCCACCACGTCGCGTACAGTTTCTCGCGGGACCCGAAGAAGCTCGAGCGCCTCGCAAGATCCGGTGGACCTCGAGCTCGCGCCGCTTTGCCCGCGGATGCCGTGCACGATGCCGATGTCGTCGTGCTCGCGGTCCTCTGGCAGCATGTGCCCCGTGCCCTCCGCGCCGCGGGCAACCTGCGCGGCAAGGTGCTGGTCGACTGCACGAATCCGCTCACGCTGTCGGACGACGCGCTGGCCGTTGGGCTTCGCACGTCGGGGGCCGAGATCATCGCTCGGCGCGCACGTGGCGCTCACGTCGTGAAGGCGTTCAACACGGTCCCGGCCGAATTGCTCCGCGCTGGCGTGGCCGTATTGCCCGAGCAGCCGGCGGTGTGCTATTGCGGCGATGACGTCCGTGCGAAGCGCGTCACCGCGCGGCTCATCCGCCAGCTCGGCTTCGAGCCCGTGAGCTGTGGTGCTCTCGCGAGTGCACGCTACCTCGAGCCACTCGCGATGCTCGTGGGCGAGCTCGCGTACAATCAGGGCAAACGTCCGGAGGTTGGCCTTCGGATCCTCCGCCGGACACGGCCAAGAACAAATTGACCACGGAGGCCACAGAGGTCACAGAGAAAGAGTGAACCGCAGAGACGCGGAGGTCGCAGAGGAACGCGGAGGACGCCGGGTTGGACAAGGGTCCCTCTGCGTCCCTCTGCGACCTCCGCGGTTCATTCGTTTTTCTCCGTAACCTCTGTGACCTCTGTGACCTCTGTGGTTAATCAAAGCGCACTGTACGTCACGGCATGCCTAACGGGTACGTCGGAACATCACAGAGAACACACTCCAACTCCGTACCGAGGTGCGACGCGCGCCCCTCCGGCGTCGTGACCCACACCCGAACCTGCCACGGCGGATCGTGCCGCACGTGCTGCGTATGCCCGCACTCGAGCTCGGCCACCCAGTGGCCCTCCTCATCCTGATGGTAGCCGATGATCGCGCGTCGCATGGCCGTTAGGCTTTCTCGGCGAATCGGCCGCTAGGGCGTCACGGGCCAGATGGTCACGTCGCGAAGTACTGTGCGGGTCATTTGGCCGCGCATGCTCCGGACCGCCGAATCGAGCTCGACCAACTGTCGCGGGTAGAGTGCCAGGGCGTGCTCGTTCGGCTGGTCGACCGTTCCTTCCGGATAGTCGCGATACGGCGTGGCGGTGTTCTCGACGTGTGCCCCAAGCAGTTGAGTCACCGCGTGCGTCCGCGTGAAGTCGGTGAGCCGGTCGATGCTCTGGGCAAAGGCCGCGGTATCGCGGACGTAGAGCCGGCCCGGATAGAACGTGTCGCCGGTGAGGAGCACGCCCGTGCGGCGATCGTAGATCGCGACACTCGCGGCCTGATGACCGGGAATGGCGATCACGTCCAGCACGCGTCCGCCCAGATCGATGGCCCCACGGTCCGTCGGCCAGTGCGCGATGCCGAAAAATGCCCGGACCGACGCGGTATCGCGGCCAACGACCGTCGTGGCAGAGCGCCGCACGAACTGACTGTCACCCGCAACGTGGTCGCCGTGCGCGTGACTGTGCGCAACGACGAGGTGAATCGAATCGTTGGCCCGGCCGTGCCGCGCCAGCCACGTCCGAATCAGCGTGTCGACCGGCGTCACGACGTCCACGCGCTGGGCGCCGGTGTCGAGCAGCAATACCCGGTCGCGGCCGAACACGAGGTACAGGAATGGCTTCTCGAAGTTGGTGCACGCGGCCTGGCGGAGGATGAAGAAGTCCGCGTTGTACGCATGGACCTGGAAGGCCGGCGTCCCGCCGCAGGCCGGTCCGCCGGCATAGAAGGTTGTTGGAAGACGTCCCGGTTCGACGGCCGCCGGTGACGGGCCGCCGCCGCCGCAGGCACCGAGGAGGGCGAGACTCACCGGCGCCATCGACAGGCGACGCCCCACGGACACGAGCCGAGTGCGCATGCCTAACGTCCGCTCAGCATCGCCAGCGCCTTCTCGACCGCGGCGTCCTTTCCGGTTGCCCTGGCCGCCGACGTCAGACTCTCCACCGTGACATCAGGCGCGATGCCGACGTTGTCGAAGCTCTTGCCATCCGTCACGAACCGCTCATTGGCGAGCCCGAACCGCCACCCGTTAGGCATCGTGCGGCCGAGGACGTCGGAGAAGACCCCCTGGGTCGTCTCGCCCACCCGCACGATCGCCGGCTTCCGGTTCATGAGCGCCTGGGTGAACGTCTCGGCCGCACTGATGCTCTGGACGCCCGTGAGCTCGATGACCGGCCCGCGAAAGCTCGGCCGCGTGCTCGGCTGGACCACCGATGGCTGCGCCTCGGTCCACCGCGTCGCGTCGGCCGGATCACTTCGCGCTTGCTTCACGTAAGCCGTGTACGGCGTCGCCGTCAGGCGACGGGCAATGGCGAGCCCGTACGGGTCCGCACCGCCGCCATTGATACGGACGTCGATCACCAGCCCTTTCCACCCCTGCGTGTTGGCGAACGCCGTGTCGAGCCCCGCCTCGAGCGCAGCGAGCCCCGTCTCGAACGCGCCGTCCTTCGTGTACCCGCTGAACCCGCGGATGCGAAGGTAGCCGACGTCGGGCCCGAGCATGCCGAACTCCACCCGCCCCTCACAGAAGCGCTGCAGCGGACTCGTTAGGTGGGCCGACACGAGCGCATACGCCGAGTCGCGGGCTTCCCGCGTCTCGAGAAAGCTCGGGGACTTCCTGACGCCCCCGAACCGCTTGTCGATCGCCTGCGCCACGATGAACGAGTGTGCGTCCTGCAGTGGGGAGATCATCCCCGAGATGATGTCGAAGAGCTGCGCCGGCGTCGTCGCCCCGGTCACGCGTGGCCGGTTCGCGGCGACGACCGCTGGCCAGTCCACCTTCTTCTCGCGGAAGAACCCGTACTGCTCGGCCCAGGTCTCGGCGAAGACGTCGAAGTTCGAGAGCGGCGTGTCCGGTGTCGGCGCGTCGCACACCGCGGGTTTGCGATCGATCCGGTGGACGATCATGTCCGACGCGGCGTACGCGAGGTGGATTCGGGCGTCGCTGGGTGTCTTGCCAGGAAGGATGGCGTACGTGACCGGCGTTCCGGCTTGACCGAATGCGGCGAGCGCGCCGGTCGGCGGCGTCGGTTTGGTCACCGCGCGCGTGGTGGGGATGCACGAGACCTTCGTGATCTCGTAGCCGATGACGCTGTCCGGCCTCACGTCGAACACGAGCCCGTACCCTTCCGTCTGCCAGAGCCCGATGGCCGACGAGGGTTGCTGGGCCGCGAGGCTCGAGATGCCCAGCACGGCGACGAAGGCGGCGATCGGAAGGAAGCGTGGCATTGAAACGCTCCGAATGGGGTCAGACTCCTGATTCATCATTCGAGCGCGGCCGCGCTCGAATGATGAATTAGGAGTCTGACCCCCTGAACGGCTATGCCCTCGAACGACTACCGCTGGTACTCGACGAACTCCGCCCCGTACTCCTTCGTGATTGCCGCGAGCCGGGCCAGGTCCGGTTTCCCCGCCGCGGCGAAGATCTCACCCGCCTGCGCGAAGTACTGCTCGAAGCCACTTGGCGTCTGCAGCGTCCAGTGACGCCCCGGCTTGTCGCCGGCGACCTGGAACGAGTGAACGCTCCCGCGCGGGAGATACACGACCGTCCCCGGTCCAACCGTGGTCCAGTCGCCATTCAGGTAGATCCGGTACTCGCCCTCGAGAATGAGAAAGAGCTCGTCCTCGCCGTAGTGAACGTGCGGCGGCGGCCCGTTGCCGGCAGGCACGGAGGCCAGGCCCACGGTCAGCGAGTCCGCGGTCTGCTCACCGGACAGCATGAATTCGATCTCGTTACCGAATGCCCGGACGCGGTTGCCTTCGCCGGGACGAACGATGCGCGCGGTTGGCGTCGCGGCGGAACGCTCCGCCTCGGCAGCGCGGGTGGTGTCGACAGCAGTCATATGAATGCACCTGGTGTGAACGACGTGTGTTGGAGGGACGTCGTCCAACCTAGATGCCGGCCGAGCGTGGAGAACGGGTAGTTTGACCTAAAAGCCGGGGACGGGGGACGGACGACGGGGAACGGCGGCTCGCTGCTGTCTGCTCGTGCTGGCTGACGCTGGCTGAGGAGCGACCCAGTTGTCATTCCGAGCGGAGCGAGGAATCGCATGGCCTGCCGCCTTTTCGTCCGTCCCCCGTCGTCCGTCCCCCGTCCCCGGCTCCTAAGCAACAGGCAACGTCACCCGAAACTCCGTCCGGCCCGGCTCGCTGTCCACCTCGATCAGCCCCTCATTCCGGTCCACGAGCCGCCTAACGATATCGAGGCCGAGCCCCGTGCCCTTCCCCACCGGCTTCGTCGTGAAAAACGGATCGAAGATCCTGCCCTTCACCGCCGGCGGAATCCCCGAGCCGTTGTCCGTCACCCGCACGACCACTTTGCCGTTCTCGACGCGGGCTGTCACCGTCACCCGCCCACCATCCGCAACGGCATCGAGCGCGTTGTCCACCAGGTTCCCCCACACCTGATTCAGCTCACCACCGAAGCCGCGCACCCGCGGGAGACCCTCCGCCACGTCGACCGTCATCGACACCGATTTCCCGCGCGCCTTCGCGCCCATGACGGCCAGCGTGTCCGTGAGACCCTTGCGCACATCCACCGGCTCGGGCGTCGCCGCCGCGTGATCCATGTACGTGAAGCCCTTCACGGCACTCACGAGCGTGTGCACGCGCGATGCCGCCCGCTCGATGTCGCGCACGAGGCCACGGACCGTGCACCCCGCCGCGACCCACCGTAGCGCACCGCGAAGCTTGTCGGGCGCGAGCGCCCCCGCCAGCTCGTCGAGCATGCCGATCGTCACCGCCGTCTCGGCGATCGATGCCGCGAGCGCATCGTCCACGTCGTGATCCGCGAGCCAGTCGGAGATCGCCTCCTCACGATCGGCCCGCTCGAGCGGCGACAGGATGGTCGTGGCGGTGGTGGCGAGACAGATCGCGCGAACACGCTCGATGACCGCCAGCTCCCCGTCGTCGAGCGCCGACGCGCCTAACGCGCGCGACGCGTCGTCCGACTCTACCAGCGCATCGGCGAGGAGCTGCGCGCTGCGGGTCGCCGCCGACGCGGGGTTGTTCAACTCGTGCGCGAGCCCGGCCGCCAGCTTGCCGAGCGACGCCATCTTCTCCACCTGCAGGTCGCTCACCTTGAACGCGCGCGCCCGGTCGACCATCACGTGCACGAGCGCCGAAGTCACGTGCGGGCACTCGATGGGAATGGCCGGCATGAGCACGTGCGGCAGGCGCAGGATCTCGGTCGGCTCCTGTACGACCGAGTTTCCCGGCGCATTGGTGAGCCGCGAGTACGGGAGCTGCCCCGTCACGTCGCCGCCGCGCCAATCCATCGCCTTGTGCAGCGTCCCACCCTGGTCGGTGAAATGCGAGACGTGGCCGCTCAGAATGATGTAGAGCGCCTCCACCGGCTCGCCCTTTCTCGCAATGAAGTCACCGATGTCGCAGTGCTCGAGCGTCCCGTGTGCGGCAATCCACTCCAGCTCCTCCCGCGGCACCGACTGGAAGGTGCGGTGCGCCTGGAGGCGGGCGACGAGCTCGCTGTCCGCTGCCGCGTTAGGCGTGCCTGGCGTTTCGGGCTCGGACCGTGCGTGCGTCATCGCTCACACCGATTGCAGGTACTGGTGAATCATGCTCACGGTCGCCGACCCCTCGCCCACGGCAGCCGCGCACCTCTTGCCCGAACCGTGACGGGCATCGCCCGCACAGAAGATCCCCGGCACGTTGGTCTCGAACAGATAGGGGTCGCGCGCCGGCGTCCAGCCGGCCGGCGGACGACCGTCGACCATCACATCGCGGCCCGTGAGCACGAACCCCTGCGGGTCGCGCGCGACCAGGTCGCCGCACAGCGCCGTTCGCGGTGCCGTGCCGATGAAGATGAACATGGCTGACACCGACAGCTCGCGCTGCTCGCCCGTCGCACTGTCCGCGACCGTAACGGACTCGAGCCGCCCATTACCGTGCACCGCCACGACCTTGGTGTTCGTCATCACGTCCACGTTAGGCGCGTCGGCAATGCGGTCGACGAGATACTGCGACATCGTGGCCGCGATGCTCGGGCCGCGCACGAGCATCGTCACCTTGTGGGCGTGCAGCGAGAAGAACATCGCGCCCTGGCCCGCCGAGTTCGCGCCGCCCACAACCATGATGTCCTGGCCGCGATAGGTGGCCGCTTCGGTGAGCGCCGCGCCGTAGTACACACCGGCGCCGAGGAGCGAGTCGCAACCCGCAGCCGCGAGCCGCCTCACCTCCATGCCCGGGGCGATCAGGATCGCGTACCCGGTCAGCTCCGTTCCGTCCTCGAGGATCACCTTGCGATACGGATCCTCGCGCTTGATCTCGACGGCCTCCTGCGTGAGGATCTCCGCGCCGAAGCGCAACGCCTGCGTCTTCGCGCGGCGCGCGAGCTCCTCACCGCTCACGCCGCTCGGGAAACCGAGATAGTTCTCGATCTTGGAGCTCGTGCCGGCCTGGCCACCCGGAGCGCTTCGCTCGACGAGGATCGTCCTGAGCCCTTCCGAGGCGCCGTACACCGCACCCGCCAGCCCTGCCGGGCCGCCGCCGATGATGATGAGATCGTAGAACGGCTGCTTCGCCCGCGTCTGCAGCCCGACCTTCTCGGCCAGCTCGCGCGTGGTCGGCTGCACGAGCGTCGTGCCGTCCGGAAAGATCACGAGCGGCGGACTGAACACGTTACCCGCCGCGCCGGAGAGCAGATCGCGCATCGTGGCTTCATCGTCCATGTCGACCCATTGATAGGGGACGTGGTTCGATGCGAGAAAATCTTTCACGGCAAAGCTGGCTTGCGAGAGAGAGCTCCCGACAACCTGAATGCCCTCGAACGTCGGCCGCGCCTTCGCGTGCCATTCGGATAACAGGTCCTCCAGCACTGGATAGAGCCGAGTGCTCGGCGGCTCCCAGGGCTTCATGAGGTAGTGATCGAGCTTGATGTGGTTGATGGCCCTGATCGCGGTCTCGGTGTCGGCGTAGGCGGTGAGGAGGACTCTCCGCGCGTCCGGGTAGATCTTGATCGCCTCGGCGAGGAACTGCGTGCCGGTCATGTGCGGCATGCGCTCATCGACCAGGAAAAGCGCGAGCTGCGAGCCGCGTTGTTTGAGCTCGGTAATGGTATCCATCGCCTGCGCGCCGGAGGCCGCCTTCACGACGCGATAGTCGCTGCGGAAGTGCTGTCGAAGGTCGCGCTCGATGGCGTTGAGGACCTCGGGGTCGTCGTCGACGGTAAGGAGAATCGGCTTGGCCATAACTCCGATATTACTCTGCCGCCGACCACGAGGTGAGTGACTATCGCAGAAACGGCGGGTCGGGCGGGCATCGCGGTCGGGCCTGGCCAGTTCCACGTCGCTCAGTCCTGAGTCGTTCGTCATCAGGCATCAGGTCGCGTTCCTCCAGGTGGGGGTGCCAGAGGGCGGCGCTCAGTGGATCCTCTCGAGTCAACTACTGGAGGAAACGGAACCTGATCCTGATGACCGACTACCGACCCACTGACGACGTGGGACTGGCCCTGCCGCCGCCGGATGGTTGGCGTTAACGGCGTTCCAGCAGATCGGGCAATGGATGCGGCTTGTCGAAGAGGGTGGCCCAGACGTCGCCGTGGGCATCGAGCCGTCGCGCCATGGTGCGCAGCGTGATCGTCTGCGGCCCCACCGCGCCGCTTTCGACCTCATCCCACGTGCACGGGGCCGAGATGGGCGCGTTAGGCTTCGCGCGTACGGCGTATGCTGCGGCGTGCGTCGCCCCGAACTCGTTCCGCCCGGTATCCACCAGAATCCGCCCACCACGATCCGCCTTGTAGAACTCCAGCGTCAGGTGCGCCGGATCGCGCGCGACGAACGCTCGCGCCACCGCGTGAGCGAACCGCGCCACCTCACCGAAATCGGCCCGGCCATCGAGCGGGACCATGACGTGAAACCCCTTCGACCCGGACGTCTTCACCCAGCTCGTGAGCCCGAGCTCGGCGAGCATGTCACGGAGGAGCAGCGTCGCCGACCGCAGCACGGCCGGATCATCCACGAGCGGATCGAGGTCGAAGACGCACAGGTCGGGATGCGAGAGCGCGGGGACGCGCGACGTCCAGACGTGCGGCGTTATGCAATTCTGGTTGGCGAGCCACATGAGCCCGCGGGCATCACGGATGATCGCGTAGTTCACGACGCCATCGGTCTTTGGCACGGCCACACGCTCGAGCCAGTCCGGCGCGCCCTTCGCCACGTTCTTCTGAAAGAACCCCTTCTCGCCGATGCCCTTGTGAAAGCGCTCGAGCGTCACGGGTCGCCCCGCCAGGTGCGGCACCATGACCGGGGCGACCAGCGCGTAATACTCGGCGAGCTCGCCCTTCGTGATGCCGCAGTCCGGAAACATCACCTTCTCCGGGTGCGTGATCACGATGGGCCTCGTTCCTCACGGACGACGTCGCGCGCGCGTCGCCCGGGACGAAGCCCGAGCAGCCTCGGATGTCGCAGCTTGGTGTGAACCGTCCATTCAATGAAGGCGACCTGCACCACCAGCGTCGGCCGCACCCAATGCGTGCCCAGCCGAGGCAGCCCTTTCGCCTTCGTGAATGGCGTCGTGGCGACTTCCGTGCGATCGAGCTTCGCGCGGAGCTCGGTGAGCAGCTTCGTGTCGAACCCAGTGCCCACCTTGCCCGCGAACACGAAGTCATCGCCGTCGTAGTAGCCGACGAGCAGTGCACCAAGCCCCACTCGGCTTCCCTGTGGGTCCGTGAAGCCGCCGACGACGAAGTCGTGCACCGTCTCGCATTTCATCTTCAGCCAGTGCTTCGAACGCCGGTGCTCGTACGGCGACGCTCGGCGTTTCGCGATCACGCCCTCCCAGCCCTCCCTGCGCGCGCGCTCCCACGGCTCGGCGTCACGGAGCTCGCGGACGCGGACGAGCGGTGCGGCCAGCGGCAGCGCCTCGAGCAGCGCACGGCGCTCGGTCAGCGTTAGGCTCGTGACATCACGCCCGTCGAGCCAGATGATGTCGAACACATGGTACGCGGTGCGGCCGTCCCACGTCATCTCCCCGTCGAGGATGATCTCGTCCACCGGAAGAGCTGCGATGGCGGCGGCGAAAGTAGGCAGCTGCTGAAGATGACGCGTGCGCGAGTAAAGCCGAACGTCGCTTCCTCGCTTGAACGCGACGAGACGAATGCCGTCGAACTTGCGCTCGAAGAGCCAGTCGGCGCCCGTGAAGCGCTCCTGGGTGAGCGTCGCCGCCATCGGTTCGATCCAGTCGGGGAAGGCCGACCGTGGCGCCTTGGGCGCGTCCACACCGCGAGGCTTTGCCATGCGATGTGGACGAGTAGCGCGACGAGCCGTTTCCAACCCATGCGGTCAGGTCCGCAGCGGGCCGTTGACCGGTCGCCGCCAGCGCCGGAGATTGTGCGCATGGCCTTTCGTCTTCGAACCATCGCGATGATGGTCCTGGCGGCTTGCTCGTCGTCCGACCGCCGGGCGCCGGCCGCGGCACGCGTGACCGCGTTACCTTCTCCGGCGGGACCGCAAAGCGGCGAGCCGTTCCTCGCCACCGACGCCGCCGGCGCGGTCCACATGACGTGGATCGAGAAGGCCGGCGACTCGACGTACGCCGTCCGCTACGCACGACTCGATGGGGCGACGTGGTCCCGGCCCACCACAGTCGTCGACCGCGGCGATCTGTTCGTGAACTGGGCGGACTACCCATCCGTCGTCGCGACGCCTTCGGGCCGGCTTCTCGTTCACTGGCTGCAGCGGAGCGGTGCCGGGCGTTATGCGTACGATGTCCGGATCGCCCAGTCCACGGACCGCGGAGCAACGTGGAGCGAAGGTGCCATCCTGCACACCGACCGGTCCGCGGCGGAGCACGGGTTCGTCGCGCTGTGGGCCGCGCCGGGGGATTCGGTACGCGCTGCGTGGCTCGACGGTCGTCAGATGACCGCGGACTCAGCCGGTCACGGGAGGGGCGCAATGAGTGTGCAGGCCGTGTCGGTGTCGGCGAGCGGAGCACTCGGGGCCGAGCAATCGGTGGACCTCCGCACGTGTGACTGCTGCCAGGTGGCCGCAACACTCGCGGCGTCGGGCCCTGTGGTCGCCTACCGGGATCGAACCGAGGACGAGATCCGCGATATCGCCGTGGTTCGCCTCGTGGACGGGCGATGGACGCCGCCCAGCATCGTGCATGCGGACGGGTGGCACATCGACGCGTGTCCGGTGAACGGGCCGGCGCTCGCGGCGCGTGGCGACACGGTGGCGATCGCGTGGTTCACCGGCGCGCAGGACACGGCGCGCGTGCGCGTGGCGTTCTCGGTGGATGGCGGAGCGCGCTTCGCTGCGCCCGTGCGCGTGGACGGCGGCGCGCCGGCGGGGCGGGTCGGCATCGCGATCGACGAGAATGGTGACGCGCTCGTGAGTTGGCTCGAGCGCGTGCCGCCCGAGGACGCCGAAGTGCGAGTGAGGCGCGTCGCGCGCTCGGGCGAGTTGGGTGCGCCGATGACGATCTCGCGGACGAAGGCGGCACGCGCTGCGGGATTTCCGCGAATCGTCAGGCGCGGTAACACGTTGCTGGCGGCATGGACGGTGCCTGGCGACAGCGCACGGGTGATGGTGGGCAGCGTCCCGGTCGGGGAGCTCAAGTGAAGTTTGCCGTGCGGAGCGCGACGCTCGTCGCCGCGCTCGCGACGCTCGGCTGCCACGGCGAGGTGCCGCCGCGCGTGGAAATCGGAGAGCCTGCGCCGCGTTATGCAGCCACGACGCTCGCGGGCGACTCGGTGTCTACGGGGGCGCTGGCGGGCAAGGTGGTGCTGCTCAACATCTGGGCCACGTGGTGCGCGCCATGCCGCGCCGAGATTCCCTACCTCCAGTCGCTGTACGAGGCACATCGCGCCGAGGGCCTCGAGATCGTCGGCGTGTCGGTCGACGCGCGCGGTCAGGACGCGGCGATCCGTGATTTCGCACAGGAGTTCCGGATGACGTACCCGATCTGGCGCGACCCGGACGAGCGCGTGCAGACGACCTACATGGCGTTAGGCGTGCCGTCGTCCTATCTCATCGATCGGACGGGCGTCCTCCGCTGGCGGCGGCTCGGTACCATCCGTGAGAGTGACACGACGCTCACCAGCGCGCTGACCGCCGCTTTGGCGTCAAAGTGATGCGTATGGGGTCAGACTCCTTGCGCACCATTCCAGTGCAGCCGCGGCT
>DASUGD010000271.1:0-87219 GCA_036274195.1 Gemmatimonadaceae bacterium
AGGTCGCGGAGAGTGTTGCAGTTGTCCGCGACCTCCGCGTCCTCTGCGGTTCATCCTCTTGCTCTGTGACCTCTGTGGCCTCTGTGGTAAAATCAATTGCACTGGAATATGGAACTCGCCATCCGTGACGGAGACTGAATGGACGACGATCGAACGGGCGGGGAGCTGCTATCGCGGCCGATGACGCGCCGCGAGGCGGTCGCGACGGCCTTCGCGATCGGCGCGTCGCTCGCGTGGCCATTCCGCGGCGAGCGGCGGTCGTTAGGCGTGTGGCGCGAATGCCGCGACTGCTACCCTCAGGGCGTCGCCTCCGGTGACCCGGGCGCCGACGGTGTCATCCTGTGGACCCGCCGTCCTCCGACGAACGAACGACCCGCGTCACGGTTGCTCGTCGAGATCGCCTCCGACGAGCAATTCCGCCACGTCGTGTCGACCGCGCACGCGGACGTCAGCGCAGCCACCGACTGGACATGCCGAGTGCTCGTGGCTGGCCTCGCCCCGGCACGGGAGTACTGGTATCGCTTCACTGACGAGCACGGGATCGGCAGCCGGATCGGTCGGACGCTCACCACGCCGGCCGCGGCCGACCGCCGTCCCATGCGATTCGCGTTCGTGAGCTGTCAGAACAACCAGCTTGGTGCGTGCAACGCCTATCGCCGCATGATCTGGGAGGACGAGCGTCGCGCTCCGGCGGACCGCCTGACATTCGTCCTCCACCTTGGCGACTTCGTTTACGAGATCGTGTGGTACCCCGACGACCGGCCGCAGGGTTACTACGCGCGCCGTATCCGCGAGATCGTGCGCTACGCGCACGGAGAGAAGCACAGCGACTTTCACGTCCCGACGACCGTCGACGACTACCGCGCGCTCTATCGCGCGTACCTGCTGGACCCGGATCTCCAGGACGCGCGGGCGCGCTGGCCGTTCGTCTCCGTTCCCGACAATCACGAGTTCTCGTGGAAGGGATGGCAGAGCCAGGAGAGCTTTGGCGCTACCCTGCCGGCACAGACACGCAAGGTCGCGGCGAACCAGGCGTGGTTCGAGTACCAGCCCGCGCGCGTCGGGCGCCCGGGAACGCCTAACGCGGTGGAGTTCCGCGCGCCGCGAGTCGCCGACGCGCCGCTCCGTCAGTTCGACGAGCAGGGACTGGGGATCGACCCGGACAACCTGGCGGCGATCCGCAGCCTGCAGGTGTACCGGACCGTTAGGCTGGGCGCCAACGCAGAGCTGATTCTCACCGACAACCGGAGCTTCCGATCGGAGCCTCTCACGACTCGGGCGGAGGCCGCTCCATTCAGGCCGACGTCGTTCCCCGCTGTCGTCTCGGAGGACGTGACCGAGGTGCTCGATGCCGGTGCGGCCGTGGCTGACGGGCAGGCCCCGGCGACGATTCGTTTCGGCGGCGTCGACATCCCCAACCCTCGGCGCACGGCCCCACCGCTTTCCATGCTCGGCGCCACGCAGACGGCATGGTTCCTCGATCGACTCCGGGCCGCGACCACGCCGTGGAAGCTTTGGGGCAACTCCGTCGCGATGCTCGACTGGAGGACGGATTTCCAGAACCTGCCGGATGACGTCGCCGTTCGCTGGCCGACGAGCGGCTACGCACTTTTCGGCGACGACGACTGGTCGGGCTACCGCCACGAACGCGCGGAGATCTTCGACTTCGTCGAGCGAAATGGCATCACCGGGTTGGCGACCGTTTGCGGCGATCGCCACGCGTTCCTCGCGGGCGTTCTCTCATCCGCACTGCCTCCGCGCCGTTTCCACCCGGTGGGGGTGGAGTTCGTCACCGGGTCGATCTCCGCGCCCGGCCTCTTCGAGGCGATGGAGTTCGGTCTCCCGCGAGACCATCCGCTTCGAGCCGCATACGTCCACCAGCCGCCCGGCACTGCGGCGGCGGAGCCGGCGATCAACCTCTCGATGATGCACGGCGTTCGGTCGAGCCTCGAGCTGCAGCGAACGCACGACCGTGGCCAGGCGCTCGCGGTGAGCAACCCCGAGGTCGCGCCGCACCTGTCGTTCGCGGATACCGGCGGCCACGGGTACGCGGTCGTGCGCCTAACGCCCGATGATCTGACGGTCGAGTTCGTATGCGTCCCACGTCCCATCGAGCGCTCGCCGAGCCCCGACGGCGGCCCGCTCGCGTATCGCGTGAGTCACCGCGTCAGGCTCTGGGGTGCGGGCGAAGTGCCAGAGCTCGTGCGCGCTTCGCAGGAGGGTGTGCTGCCGCTCAGCCTGTGAGTATGCTTGCCTGCCGGCGTCCAGAACGGCCGGGTGCCGTTGTGATGCGTGGTCGTCGGGAGCAATCCGACATGCCACACGGGGACCTCTGACAGACCGACAACACCCTCGACGCGATCTTGGACGCACGCGCGGTTGACGCGGCCACTCGCGGAGGGAGTGATGACAACAGAGCTCCGACAGCACCGGAATCGGCCAAGCGTGCACTGCACTGCACTGCACTTCGTGGCATTCCTGCTTGCCGGCATCGGCGTCATCGGACTGCTGATGGCGCCATACTCGGCAGTCCATGTGCGCGGCGGCGAGTGGACGATCAGCGACACGCTCCACGTCGTCGTCACGAGCGTCATGGTCCTCTCCATCCTGCTCGCGGTCGGCTTCGGCGCGGTCACGCTCGGTCCGCGCTTCCGTCGCTACTCCCTCGGAACGTTGGTACTGCTGGTCGTGTCTCTCGCGCTGATTGGCGTGTACGGACCGAGACTCGCTGCACAGCTGCCGACGCCAGGTTTGGGGATCGTCGAGCGCGTCAACGTCTACGCGTATCTCCTCTGGGTCGCGGTGCTCGCGATCGGGCTTCTGCGACACCACAGGTACGGTGCGCCGACGGCTGCTCCAGAGACGGGCGTGTCGCGGTCTATCGTGCCATCGCGCGCCTAGGCGCCGCGCGGGGCGGAGAAACGTCGTCGTTATGCAGCCGCCGGCCGGCCGCGGTCAGCACGCTCAGCGCATCCGCCGTCACCCAGGGGTTCGCGACGCGCTTGCTCGTGCCGCCCCAGTCGACCGCATCGGCGTGCAGCTCGACCCTGCCCGTGACCTTGTAGTGGCGCGCTTCAGCCGGGAAACCGCCGTCCGGCAGTTGTTTGCCGGCGAGCAGCTCCAGCGCCGCCGCGCATCGCGGGTCGCGAATGAACCCCGCTTCGCCCATGACCTTCAAGCCGCCAAGAATGTCGTAATGCCAGTAGAGCGGGTAATGAAGCTGGACGAACTCGCTCCGGATGACGGCGCCAGTCGAGCGCCGCTTGAAGAGCTGACGGTCGAGGAAGACGCTCGCGGCGCGCCTAACGGCTCCCCCGACTTTGGCATCGCCCGAGTGCCGTGCGAAGGCGGCGAGGCCACGGAGTGGCGTCAAGGTTTCCATGAACGACGAGGAGTCCGCGCCGGGGTCCTTGTCGCAATTCCATCCACCATCGGGCCACTGCCAGTGCAGGAGCCGTTCGACGAGCGCCTCGGTGCGCTCGTCGGCGAGACCGAGCGTCACGATGGCGTAGAGCGCGTTGCCCTGCTGTGAGGCGCAGCGGCGGTATCGGCCGCGCATCACCGGCACGCCGCGCCGCGAATACGCCTTCGCCTTGCTCGGGCACTCCCACTCGTCGTAGAACTCCGGCGCGAGCCACGTGTCCAGCAGCTGATCGCGCATCGGCACGAGCTCGCGGTCGCCTGGAGGGTATCCCAGGTCGGCGAGCGCCGCCATCACCCAGTGCGCGCCCTGCCATTTCTGATAGACGCTCGACCCGCGCAAGAGCCGGCCGTCGGCCGCGCGACCGGCGAGCAAGGCGCCAACCCGCGGCGATTTGCGGATGTCTCGCCGCAGCGAACGAATGCTTCGTGACGATTCGCTTTCGCCGAGCACGCCGACGCGAACCTTGTAGCGAACGGATGGTTCAGGCGACGCAAGAAGTGCATCGACTCGTGGAGTCGTCTCCATTGCTCGTTCCTGTTGCCGCGCGAAGGGGTCGATCGAAGCCGTGTGCTCGACATGTATATGCGCCCGATCGACCCGTCACGCGAGGCTCGCGCCGCCACCCCTGCGTCGTCAGGAGCGACGTGCGCGGGTCCGGGCAGCCTTCCGCGCTGCGGCCTTTCTGCCTGCCGGCCCCTTGGTGCGCGCGGCCTTCCTCGCCGACGCGGACCGTTGGGCGGCCGTACGGGAACGGGCGGCGGTGTGAGCGTGCCTGGAGAGCGCGCGATGCGACGCAGCCGAATGTCCCTCTCTCCGAAGCGCACGCTTGATGGCGGTCGAGCGACGCTTCGACGGCCGGTTCCTGGCGCGCTTCGTACCGCCAGAGCTCGAAGTATGCGACTTGGACGCTGCAGCTGCGCCCCGTCTGCGGCGCGGGACCTTTACGCCCGCCCGTCGAGCCTTCGAAAGGCCGATGGCGATGGCCTGCCTGGACGACCGTGCACCGTGCTTGCCCTCGCGGATGTGGTCCATTTCCTCTTTCACGAACTCTCCCGCCTGAGTCGACGGGGATTTTCCTTCACGCTTGTCGCGCCTGGCGCGGGCAATCGTTGCTTTCTCGGGCATCTCTCCCTCCCATGCTGTAGACGGGGTCCGCCCAGCGACGCCGCTGATGCGATCCGCGCGCTACCACGCAGTCGTCGTGCCCACGACAACGCGATGACCAGGACGCTCGGCCTCGGCCGAGGAATCCATGGCCGGTCTCCCGCGAACTCGACGTTTGTTCAGGCATGCGCCTTCGACACTCGGGCCTCCTGATCCTGGCGGCGGCACTCTTCGCCTGCAACGGCGACTCCGGACCGACCGGGCCGACACCCCCGGCTCCGGATCCGGCCCGGGTGTTACTGCGGGACATGGTGCTCTCGAATCTGCCCTCGCCCTTCTACCACTTCGAGTATGACGCGGCGGGCCGGATCAAGTTCGCGTCCTATGCTTCGGACCTCACGCGGTACGACGTGACCTACGATGACGCCGGCCGACTGAGCGAGATGCAGAACAACATTCTCGTGAATCACGACCGGCTCGAGTACTTCTACGACGACGCGGGCCGAGTCGACGAGGTTCGCTACGTCGGTTCGGACGGGTCGGTTTTTACCGTCGTGTTCCTGACGTACGACGGCCCGAAGCTCACTGGTCTGGAGCGCGACCGACGAGTCGAAGGCGGCTTCATTGTCGACAAGCTGGTGGGGTTCTCGTACTACCCCGACGGCAACCTGATGGACGTCACCGAACATCGGCCACGCGTCGACGGGACCCAGGACGAAACAACCACCGTCGACCACTACGAGCAGTACGATACCGGGATCAACGTCGACGGCTTCAGTCTGATTCACGACGACTTCTTCGACCACCTCGTTCTCTTGCCCGGCGTCGAGCTGCAAAAGGGCAACCCCGCTCGGCAGACGCGAACCGGTGACGGCATCAACTTCAGTGTCACCTACACCTACGACTACGACGCCAGGAACCGCCCGCTGGTGAAGCACGGCGTTCTCACGCTGACGAACGGAACCGATGCGGGAAAGGTCATCCCGATAAGCTCGACGTTCTCGTACTACGAGTAGCGTTCGGACTACCGGAGAAGCCCGAGGATCCGACGCGCGACCGGGCGGTTCGAGAAGCCGAACCCTCCCGGTCCCTTGTCGGCCAGCCGTTCCCGCAACCGCTCGCGCGCGCGGGCTGTGTTGGCGCCGGCCTTCACGAGAAGGCGTGCACACTCGTAGTGTCCGTCGTGGAACGCACTCACGTTGGCGAGTCGCTCCAGCGGCGTGCCGCCACCGCGCGGCTGATCGTCAGTGCGGGCTGCGTGCGCGACGTACTGCATCCGGATCACGCTGCCGACACGCAGCGGGTAGCGGCTGCCGGGATAGACGTCATCGCCGGCGATGAGCGTGAGCGGACCGTGCCCCCACAGCTTGCCGCTGGCGTATCGCCCTGTCAGCTCTACGCGAATCCGATCGCCGGGCAGGACTGGAGCTCGTGCCCGGGAGCTCGTCGAGGACGCGGACTTCGCGTCCGCCCATGACGACAGCCGCGCTCGAGCCACCGCGGTGCTTCGATTGCACACAGGTGACAGCCAGGGGGAGGGCGATGATCCAGGCGTGGCGTCTCATCGACGGATGACGGTTGGGAGCGCGTCAGCGTTTCGGACGCTCGCCTCGTCGCACCGCTAGATTCAATCACTCCGATCCGAAACGCACGATGCCGCCCGTGGAACTGCCTGCCGCCGGCGATCCGATTCCGTCGAATTGCGAGATCATCGAGGTCCGCGTCGCGGCGCTCCCTCATCTGTTCAACACGATCGACCCGACGCCGTTCAAGCAGCGGGATCTCGACCCCAGGGTCGAGGAGTTCATCGTGGGCTGGGCGCGTGAGATCCCTAACAAGAAGCGGATTGCGCTGCTCGTACACCTCGATCAGCGCGCGGGCCCTGCCGACGAGGCGCTCGTTGCCCGCGATGCGATCCACGCGTTCTTCGCCGATCGAGCACGGGTGTCGCGCGCACGCCTCCGCCAGCTCTTCCGCCGCGGCCGCATCAGCCTGGTGATCGGGCTCGCGGTGCTGACGGCGCTGATCGGCGCGGCGGAGTTCCTCAGCCGTCGAACGACCGAAACGGGGTTCGCGCCGATCCTTCACGAGAGCCTGTTGATCGGCGGCTGGGTCGCGATGTGGCGCCCGCTCGAGGTGTTTCTCTACGACTGGTGGCCCATCAGCGCCGAGGCGCGGATGTTCGACCGGCTCGCGGCAATGCCCGTGCGCCTAACGTATGCACCCAGCCAGCGCGCGTAGTGACGCGCTGGCCTCGGTGACTTCGCTAGTCGAGCAAACAGGTGCCGGGCTAGTCCGCCCGCATCGCGAGCAGCGGACTGACGCGGACGGCGCTGATCGCGGGGGCAAGCGCGCCAACCAGCGTCACCAGCATCACCAGAAGCGTGCCGCTCGTGAGCGTCAGCGGGTCGCCCGGCGGGATCCCGAACAGGAGCGCGCTCATTGCGCGCGCTGCCGCGTACGCCAGGAGCACCCCCGGGATTGCCCCGAGCAGCGCCAGGCGCGCCGCCTCGCCCACGATCATCCGCGCCACCTGCGCCGGCTCGGCGCCGAGCGCGAGACGCACGCCGATCTCGCGCGAGCGCTGCGCGACCATGAACGCCAGGAGCCCATGAATGCCGACGCCCGTGAGAAGCAGCGCGACCGCGGCGAGCGCCGCGAGAATGTTCAGCTGCGCGCGACGATCGGCCGTCTGATCGGCGACCACGTCGCTCAGGAGGCGCACGTTCGAGATCGGCTGCTCCGGGTCCACTCGCCGGATCACATCGCGTACTGCGCTCAGGAGCGTCTCGCCCGGCACGGACGCGCGAATGACCAGATCCTTGGGGATGTACAGACCGCCAAGCTGGCTCGGCGCCTGCGCCGCGGCCATGTAGAGCTGCGGCTCGTTCGTGCGTTCGAGCCCGCGCACCTTGATGTCGCGCACGACGCCGACGATGGTCGGCTCCAGGCCGCGGACTCGGAACGACTTGCCCAGAGGCTGTTCGTTAGGCAGGAACTCGCGGATGAACGACTCGCTCACCACCGCGACCCGCTGCCGGTCCGGCCGGTCCCCTGCCTCGACGGGCCGCCCCTGCACGACCGGGATACCTAACGCGGCGAAGAACTGCGGCGTGACGTACCGGAGGCTCACGGCGTTGTCGCGCCGTTTGCGGATCTCCTGGCCGGGGAACTCCGCCCCGGCAATACCACCGGTGAGCACCATCGGAAGCCCGCTCGTGTACGCCACAGCCTGAACGCCGGGAAGGGCCTGCACGCCCGCGAGCACACGATCATAGAAGTCCGTCCGCCGCACCGAGTCGGCCGAGCGGGAAGAGACCAGCGACGTGCGCAGCGTCAACACGCGCTCGGACGTGAAGCCCGGGTCGACCCCCTGCACCTTCCACACGGCGCGAATCAGCAGCCCCGATGCGATCAGCAGCACGACCGAGACCGCAACCTCCAGGGTGACGAGTACGGTCCGCAGGCGTTGCCGCCGCCCGCCTCCCCCTCGTGTCCCGTCCCGCAGCGCGGCGAACCCCGTACGTCCCACGACCGCGGCCGGAATCAGGCCGAAGCCGATGCCCGTCGCGAGTGTGAACGCCGCGCCGATGACGAGCGCGCGCAGGTCGACGCGCGGCGCCTCGGCCAGGGGCAACGTGGTGGGAACGAGATGCGACAGCAGCGGGACGGCAAGCATCGCCACGAACACACCGGCAGCGCCACCGACCAGCGCGAGCACCACGCTCTCGGTCAGCATCTGCCGCACCAACCGCTCGCGCCCCGCTCCGAGCGCCGCGCGCACCGCCAGCTCCCGCTCGCGCCCAGCCGCGCGCACCAGGAGCAGGTTGGCGAGATTGGCGCCCATCAGCAGGAGGAGACTGAGGCTCGCGCCACAGAGCGCGAGGAGCATCATCCGGTACCGCGGCAGCACGAAGTCACGCTGCCGAAAGAACGAGAACCCCGTCTCGGCGTTCGTCTCGGCGTGATCGCGCTGGAGCCGGGCCGCGATCGCCGAGAATTCGGCTCGCGCCTGCTCGAACGTCGCTCCGGGCGCGAGCCGGCCGATTGCCTGGAGGTACGTGTCGGTGCGATCGGCGTAGGCGTCCTCTCGGAGCACGAGGGGCGTCCACAGCTGCACGTTAGGCGCCGGGAAGTGAAAGCGGGCCGGCATGACGCCGATGACGACACGCGCCGTGTCATCGAGCCGGATCGCTTTGCCGATCACACCCGGGTCGCCCCCGAACTGCGACTGCCAGAGTCCGTACGACAGCACGACCGATCCCACGTCGCGGTCGTTGGCCGCGGCGTCGAACACGCGGCCCAGTAGCGGGCGAACACCGAGGACGGAGAACACTTCCGGGGTGACGAGCATGCCGGCGAGATGTGCCGGCTCGCCGATGCCGACGAGGTTGACCTCATTGAAGGTGAACGCGCCCCATCCGCGCGTTCTGGTGGCCATGGCGGCCGCATCGCGGAAGTTCGCGGGGGACAGCTCGTTCATGCATCCCCACCCGCCTCCTTCCCTGGGGCCCTCGCAGAGCCTCACGAGCTCGTTCGGGCGCGGGAACGGCAGGGGACGCAGCAGCACGAGGTCCGCCACCGAGAACGTCGCGGTGTTCGCGCCGACCCCGAGCGCGGTGACGAGCACCACTGTCGTGACGAAGCCGCGCGAGCGGCTCATGGTGCGGAGGGCGTAGTGCAGGTCCTGACGCAGGATGGCCCAGTGGGCGGCGAGGGCGTTAGGTATGACGTCGCCAATGGCAGCGAGGGTGGCGGCGAAACCACCGCGCCCGCGCGTGGACTCCGCGAACGTGCGGAGCAGTTCCGCCTCGTACTCGACGCGGTAGGATGCCGGATAGAGGCGCAACAGAGCCCTGTAGACCGGAAGACTCATGGGACGTTCCCAGGTGTGAGTGGCGATGCCAGATTCATTCGCGGCTCCCTTCCACTATACCCACTGTGGCTATATTGTCAATGCATACAGTGAACATTTCTCCGCTGCGCGAACGGCCCGACATTCCCACCTTTCGACGCTTGACCCGGTCGCTCGCGGTCCTCGATGCCATTCTGGCGCCGACGTGGGAGGATCGGTACTACTCGTTCGACGCACACTGGGCGCCGGGCGAGCTCATGGCGTCGATGCGCAACGGCCAGGGCGACCACTGGTTTGCGGTGATCAGCGAACGTGGGATCATCCTGTTTGGCCTCGATCACGAGTCGCCGATGTATCGTCCCGACGATCCCTGGCCGGGCGTACTGGATGGCATTCCCCCGGAGCTCGCGGCGTTCCGGGACGAACCGGCCTTCGATACGCGCAACACGACGTTCTGCCTCTGGCGTCGAGCCGGAGCGTCGGCCTGGGAGCGCGGACCGGTGCGATTCCCGCCGGGCGATGACCCCGACGGAGCGGCGCACCTGCTCCGCCATCTCGATGGACACCCGGAGACCTACGTAACGTTCGCGGCCGAGTACTACGAGGTCACCGTTCCGCTCGACGCGGTCGCTGCGATCTATCGCCATGAACGGGCCACCGACGCATTGGTGGCGCGGCTCAACCCCACGCGCGACCTGCACGACCTCGCGTCCGATCTCGCCGAGATCGGGTATCCGGAATCGCGCTGACAGCACTGGCGTATATAGCCAGTGTGGATATATTACCGAAACACTCAGTCGGCCTGAAACCCTTCGGCGGCAAGCGGACATGACCAGCGACTCGGTGCCAGAACAGCTTCTCCCGCTTCCTCCGGCCACGCTGCACATCCTGCTGGCGCTGGCGGAAACGGACCGCCACGGCTATGCGGTCATGCAGGACGTCGAGGCGCGCACCGACGGCGAGCTGCGGCTCAGCGCGGGCACGCTCTACCGCGCGATGGCCCGCATGGTCGAGCAGGGGCTCATCGTCGAGGTGGAGAAGCGCCGGACGCGGGCCGACGACGAGCGCCGGCGATACTACCGGATCACGAGCTTCGGGCTCGCGGTCGCGCGGGCCGAGATGCGCCGGCTGCTGCAGCTCGTCCGCCACGGCCAGGCGCGTGGACTCACTCCGCGAGCGGTGTAACGGTTCGAGTCGCTCGGTGCGTTCCGGAGCTCAACGGTACCAGAGTATCTGCCAGGCCTCGATCGGGACGCGTGCGTTCGGATGCCGAGGGACCACGCGCGGCGTGTAGTCCGACGTGGGTCGGGCGCCGTCGATCGCCGCCTCGTAGCGGCCGCCGTTGACCGCCCCAGGCAGCTCGCTGACCCGCTTCATCGTTAGGCGCTCCGGCCCCGTCGAGTCCACAGGGTCCGCATACAGCTCGACCGCGACGTCCCCCGGATCGAGCGCCCCGAGGTAGACGGGGACGGCCATGGTGCGGTGACCCCCGGCCTCCGAGACCTCGAGCGCCCCGAAATGGATGGCGTGCCAGTCACGCGTCACCCGCGCATGCCATGCGACGAGCTCCTTCCCGAGTCGCCCGTTGTCACACGTGCGCTGGCGCAAGAGGCTCGCACCCGGGAGATAGGCGTGCGTGACGTACTCCCGTACCATCCGGTTAGCGCTGAAGCGCGGCGCCAGCTCCGCCATGCTCGCGCGCACGCGCTCGAGCCAATGTGCCGGGACGCCTGTCGCGTCGCGCGTGTAGAACTCCGGGATGATCTCCTCCTCGAGCAGCTCGTAGAGTCGCGACGCGTCGGCGGCGTCCTCCGGCGGTCGAGCCGAGTCGTCGTCGCCGCCAATCTGCCAGCCGACGCGCGGGTCGTAGGCCTCGGCCCACCAACCGTCCAGGGTCGACGCGTTCAGTCCGCCGTTCGCCAGCACCTTCATGCCGCTCGTGCCGCACGCCTCCCACGGCCGGCGCGGCGTGTTCAGCCACAGATCGACGCCGCGCACCATCTCCTCGGCCAGCGTGATGTCGTAATCCTCCAGGAACACGACGTGGTCGCGCACGGCCGGACGGGCGGCGAAACCGATCCACGCGGTGATGAGCGCCCTCCCGGCAGCGTCGTCGGGATGCGCCTTGCCGGCGACCACGATCTGCGCGGGCCGGTCCCGTCGAGTGAGCAGCCGTTCGAGTCGGTCGGGATCCTCGAGCAGCAGCGCCGGCCGCTTGTAGCTCGCGAAGCGGCGGGCGAAGCCTAACGTCAACGTATTCGCGTCGAACACGTGGGCCGCGCGCGCCACCAAGCTCGCGTCCGCCCCACGGAAGCCGAGCTGGCGGGCGAGCCGAGTGCGCACCACGTGCACGAGTCGTTCGCGATCCTTCCCCTTCGTCTCCCAGAGGCGCTGGTTCGTAACGCAACGCACGGACTCGCCCACATCCTCCAGCGCGCCTCGCCATCGCTCCTTCCCACAAGCCCCCTCCCACAGCGCGTCGACGTTCGGCGAGTCCCATGACGGGACGTGGATCCCGTTCGTGACGTGGCCCACCGGCACTTCGGGGACGGGCCACCGGGGAAACAGGCCACCGAACAATCGGCGGCTCACCTGGCCGTGCAGGCGGCTCACGCCGTTGACGGAGGCGCTGCCACGAATCGCGAGGTATGCGGGGCGGAACGGCTCGGTCTCGTCCGCCGGATTCGCCCGGCCTAACGTGAGCAGGTCGGCCACGTCGATACCGAGCGCGGCAACGTACTCCCGAATGAAGGGCCGGAACGACGCGACCGTCGCGACGTCGAACCGGTCGAACGCGTCGTCGACGGGCGTGTGCGTCGTGAACACGTTGCCGGCGCGCGTCACCCAGAGCGCTTCCTGAAACGACAGTCCCGTTTGGCGCATGTACTCGCGGGCGCGTTCCAGGATCGCGAACGCCGCGTGTCCCTCGTTGAGGTGGCAGATGTCCACCTCGTGGCCGAGCGCGACGAGCGCACGCCAGCCGGCGATCCCGAGCACGACCTGTTGCAGGAACCTGACGAGGGTCGATCCCTGATAGAGCTTCCCCGTGATGCCGCGATCGACCGGGCTGTTGAGGGGATCGTTCGTATCGAGGAGGTAGAGCGTCACGCGTCCAACTCGCGCCTGCCACACGCGCACCCGGAGCGTGCGCCCCGGAAACGCGAGGGGCACGCGGAGCCATTCGCCGCCGGCCGTGAGGACGGGCTCGATCGGCAGCGTCGTAGGGTCGTTGAACGGGAAGACCTCCTGCTGTCGTCCCGTTTCGTCGATCATCTGACGAAAGAACCCTTCCTGGTAGAGCAGCCCCACGCCGACGACGGGGATGCCGAGGTCGCTCGATGCCTTGAGAAAGTCGCCGGCGAGGACACCGAGACCACCGGCATAGAGCGGCAGCGCCTCGGCGAGCCCGAACTCCATGCAGAAGTAGGCGACGCGGCGGAGTGGCCGGTCGGGATGAGCGTCGCCGAACCAACCGGGCTCACGGAGATAGCGCTGGCGTGCGTCGTCGAGCCGGCCGAGTTCATCGAGGAACTTCGCGTCCGTGGCCAGCTGCTCGAGGCGATCATGCCCGACGTTCTGAAGGATGGACCACGGGTTTTCAGATCGCTCCCAGATGACAGGATCGACAGTACGCCAGAGGCTATCGGCCGTGTGACTCCATGTCCATCGCAAGTCACCGGCGAGGTCGCGCAGCCGCGTGAGCGCGGCCGGCAGCGGGCGATCGAACGCGGCGCTCATTTCCCGATCTGGTTCAACCACTCCTGGGGTAGATGGGTCAGCGCTGCACGATGTTATGGCGTGTAGCGCTTCACGCGCCATCGCCCGTCGGTCGGCATGTGCGAGATTCCGCTGCCTTCCGTGTGGAACGTGCCCTCTATGATGTCGTCGGTGATCGTCCCGCGAAACGTGGTGCTGAGCGTGCAGCCGCACGTGGGGTCGCGGTAGGGATTCAGAACGCCGGTTACCTCGTTCTCGCTCACGAACACGAACCGGATCGCAATGGCCTCGTCGGTGGTCCGCAACGCGTCCCACGACGCCGGCGGCACGTTGGCGGTCGACGGGTCGCCGTCCGGGCGAGACTGCATGATCACGTCGCCCACGGCCGTGTCCGCGCCAGCCTGCAGGTGAAAGGCGATGAGTCCTCGCCGCCCCGACCCGACACTGCTGTACTCGCCCTGCCAGTCCCCGACGAGGCGCGAGACCGCCGGCGGAGGACCACTCACCGGCGTCTTCATGATCACCGGCGCACAGGCCGCACCAAGCATCGCGGCCGCGAATGCGATTCGGAACGGAAACATGACCGTCGCTCCGTCGAAGGGTCGTCAGTCCGGATGGCTCCGGGACACTTGGAATGTGCCGTGCACGGACGCCAGGCGCCGTCGGCGGTCGCCGGGAATGCTGTCCGGTGTTTCCCCACATCGGATTCGCGATCGGCCGACGGACAGGGCGCGCCGATGGCACCACGTTTCAAGAGCGATGGCGGCTCCGCACGTGACACGGCGCCGCCAGGATCAGGGAGACATTGCCATGAGTGCCGACGTCCTCGCCCCCACCGCGCCGCCCGCGAGTCGCGCCGCGCAGGAACCCGCACTGCCGGACACGTCCACACGCCTAACGGGCACGCGTCAGGCTACGCGCTACGTCCGGTGGTTCGAGCACATAACGAAAGCCGATGTCGCCCTCGTCGGTGGCAAAGGCGCGAACCTGGGCGAGCTGACGCGCGCGGGCTTTCCCGTGCCGCCGGGGTTCGTCGTCACGGTCGACGCATACCGGCACTTCGCCGAGGCCACTGGCGTCGGCAACCGAATTCGCGAGCAGCTGTCCACGCTCGACGTCGACGATCCCGACGCGCTCCGGCGCACGTCGAATGCGATCCAGGCGTTGGTGCGCGACGCGGCGATGCCTGACGACATTCGCTCGGATGTCCTCGCGGCGTACGCTTCCCTCGCGCCCGGCGCGGGCCAGCCCGATGAGATCGTCGCCGTTCGCTCCTCCGGGACGGTGGAGGACACGGCCCAGTTCTCGTTCGCCGGGATGTTCCAGAGCATCCTCAACGTGCAAGGCGCCGACGCGGTGATTCGCGCGGTGAAGGACTGCTGGGCGTCGGGGTTCACCGCGCGGCTTCTCTTCTACCAGGCGAAGCAGGGGCTCGCGGCCGAGCTGCTCATCGCGGCCGTCGTACAGAAGATGATCGCGTCCGAGCGGGCGGGTGTCGTGTTTACCGTCAACCCCGCCAGCAACGACGCGAATCGGCTGGTCATCGAGGGCGCGTGGGGCCTGGGCGAGGTCGTCGTGCTCGGTCAGGTCACCCCCGAGCACATCGAGGTCGACAAGCGAACGCTCGCCATCGTCGCTCGCACCGCCGCGCGCCAGGAGTTCATGCTCACGCGCGACAGGTCCACGGGCCAGACGGTGCGGGTTCCCCTCGCGCCGCACGACGCCGAAGCACCGGTCCTCAGCGACGACGAGATCCGGGAGATCGCGACGCTCGCGCGACGCGACGAGGAGCACTACGGCGTGCCGCAGGACGCGGAGTGGGCGATCGCGGATGGGAAGGTGTACCTCGTGCAGACTCGGCCGATCACGACGATCGCCGAGCGCACCAAGGCGCCGACCGAGCCGGGACGCGTGCTGCTGCATGGGCTGGGCGTCGGGCCCGGCGCCGTTTCAGGTCGTGTGCGCGTGCTGGCGTCTCCCGATGACTCAGGGGCGCTCGAGGCCGGAGAGATTCTCGTCGCCGCGATGACGTCGCCCGACTGGGTGCCGCTCATGCGACGCGCTGCCGCGGTCGTCACCGACGCGGGCGGCATGACCTCGCACGCCGCGATCGTGTCACGCGAGCTGGGCATCCCCTGCGTCGTGGGCACGCGCCTGGCCACGAAGGTGCTGCACACGGGGATGGTCGTGACGGTCAACGCGCGGGCGGGCACGATCGTCGAAGGCGTATCGAAGGACGCTCTGGCGGCCGCGGTGCCTAACGTTCAGGCGTCCGTCGGAGCACCGGGCGTCGCCAGCGCTCCACTCGTCACGGCGACCCGCATCTACGTCAACCTCGGCGAGCCGGACCTGGCGGAATCCGTCGCGGCGCGCGACGTGGACGGCGTCGGGCTCCTCCGCGCCGAGTTCATGCTGTTGGCCGCGCTCGGCAAGACGCATCCCCGCGTGCTCGTGCGCGATGGCCGAGGCGAGGAGCTCGTCGGGCGCATGACGGATGCGCTCACGCGCTTCGCCGCGGCGTTCGCCCCCCGGCCGGTGATCTATCGCGCGACGGACTTCCGGTCGAACGAGTTCCGCGGGCTGACGGGCGGCGAGGAACTCGAGCCGCACGAGGAGAACCCGATGATCGGCTATCGTGGCTGCTATCGCTACACGCGCGAGCCCGACCTCTTCGCGCTGGAGCTCGAGGCGGTCAAGCGCGTCCGCGCAAGCCACTCGAATCTCCACCTCATGATCCCGTTCGTCCGCACCGGGTCCGAGTTTCGCGCCTGCAAGCGACTGATCGACCAGAGCGGCTTGACCGACGACCGGACGTTCCAGCTGTGGGTCATGGTCGAGGTGCCGTCCGTCGTGACCTGGCTCGAGGAGTACGTGCGACTCGGGGCTACCGGCGTGTCCATCGGCTCGAACGACCTGACGCAGCTGATCCTCGGCTGCGATCGGGACAGCGAGCTGCTCGCTCCGCTCTATGACGAGCGCGACCGCGCCGTCACCGACGCGATCGAGCGCATTGTCGCGGAGTGCAAGCGACTCGGCATCACCTGCTCGATCTGCGGTCAGGCCCCGTCGGTTCACGCCGAGTATGCGGAGCTGCTCGTTCGGATGGGGATCGACTCGATCTCGGTAAATCCTGACGCTATCGAAGCAACGCGGCGCAACGTGGCCGCGGCGGAGCGTCGCGTGTTGCTCGAGGCGGCACGTCGCCACACCACGACTGTACAGTGAGGCCCTCCATGTCATCCGAATCATTGGGCGCCACGCTCACGAACCACCCCGACGTAGACGAGCCGCGGGAAGTGCCGATGCCGCCGGTTTCGCTGGGCGATCAACTGCGCTATTGCCCGATCGTCGTCGCGGTTTCCGGCGAGCCGGCTGGTGCGGGCCCGGTGCGCGCCGCCTCGGCCCTGCAGGCCCGGTACGGTTCACGTGTGTCCGCCATTCAGGTTCTGGACACGTCGGACCTACCGCTCCCTACGCCGTTGCCCGTCGCCTTCGCGCTCGCGCGGAACATCATCGGCGACGCGCCGTACGCCGAGGACGCCGCGGCGCGGCGGACACAGTTCAGCGACTGGCTCGGCCGGCCTAACGACTGGCCGGTTCACATCTCGGTGGGCGCTCCCGCCTACGAGATCCTGCGCTATGCCGAGAGCCAGGGCGCGGCGCTCATCGTGATGGGACTGCGGCACCATGGTGTCGCCGACCGCATCCTGCGCGATGAAACGACGCTCACGGTCGCGCGGCGTGCGCGCGGCGCGGTGCTGGGGGTGACTCCGACGCTGATCGGCCTGCCGCACCGCGCGATCGTGGGCGTCGATTTCGGTCCGGCGAGCATTCGTGCCGCCCGCGCGGCGCTCGACGTCCTCGGCCATCGCCCAGGGGCGGAGGGGACGATGCTTCGCCTCGTGTACGTCGACCGCAGCGGCGTCGAGGGCCGGCGCGAGGACACCGCCGGTGAGGCGTTGATCAAGCATCTCGGCGTGGACGCGGCGTTCGAGCAGCTCACGCGCGAGCTCGCGGCGCCACCGGGTGTACACGTCGACCGCGTCACTCGCCATGGCGTGCCGGCGGCGGAGCTGCTCGCGTGCGCCGACGAGAGCCGCGCGGACCTCATCGCGATCGGGAGCCTGCGGCACGAGCGGATCGAGCGGTGGATTCTCGGCAGCGTCACGACGGAGGTCGTTCGCGATGGGCGGTGTTCGGTCTTGATCATACCGCCGACGCATACCTGACCAAGGCGTTCTTCGCGGAGGTCCTGTGATGTCTCCCGGCCTGTCGATGGTCGCGCTGGTCGCGCTGGCGTCGGCCATCGGCTGCAGCCTGACGCCCGCCGATGATCTGGCTGATCGTCGTGTCCCACAGGCCCCGCCAGCCTCGTCTTCCACCCCAGCGGTGGCAGCGGAACCGAGCCCGCTCGCGGCGCGTCAGGAGGCACAGGAGTCGTTCGACAGCGCGCGTGTCGCGCTCGTCCGCGAGGACTACGGCGAATCGGCCAGACATCTCTCGGAGGCCGCTGCATTCATGCGCTCACACGCCGCCCACGCGGAAATCGGCGCCATTGCGGCGCTCCAGGGTTCGGCGAAGGAGCTGGAGATGCTGGCGGAGCGCCTCACGCGTGGCGAAACGCTGTCCGTACGGATGCTGGACCGTGTCGTGGCCAACGCGAACCGCGCCGAGGGCCAACATCATCTCACGCGCGCAGCCGTGGCGATCGCGGACTACGCCTACGGGGATGCGGGAGAGGAGCTCCTCATGGCCGTGGACCACCTGGAACGCTCGGCGCTGGATCTCCGGCGTCCTAACGAGCCCGAGGCAGACCCTGCGCTCTCGGATGCGCGCCGGCTTGGCCGTAGCATGGTACTCGGAGGGGTTCCGTCCCGCGATGAGGCACGGCGCGTGATCAGACAGCTCGAGGGAGAGCTCCGTCGACTCTGCGCCATCATTGATATCGAAGCCAGGGCGTGCGCGGTGGAGGCAGCGCGATAGCGAGGCGTACCACGCTCCCTCGGCCATCTCGGCCGCCCGCCGCGCTGGCGTCCAGTCCCTGGCCCGCCGCAGCAGGTCGAGCACATCGGCATCGGTCGTCTGAGCAAAGTTTCTCGTGCCACTGCCCCACGCTGTACAGCTCGGCGGGGAGGCAGGCGCACAGGAAGGCATCAGCTTCCCGGCGCATGGCAGCCGCCGCCTCGCGCGAGGCAACCGGAACGGCGACAACGATGAACGCGGGGTCATCGGTGTCGGATGTTTCGCGAGCGGCCGAGTGAACGCGGCCCGGTGAGATGAGGGGAAATCCCTGACAGCCCGTAGGCCGAACCCCGCTGGTTCGCGGATCGTCGCGGCCTAACGTGAGGACGCGCCAACGTGACACCCAAACCGGAGGCACTCGTGTATCTCCGTGAGAGCACTCGAAGGAGCTCAGTCAAGGAGCCCTCCGCCATCGCCACTTCCACAGCGCCGCTCCAGGGCGTCGCCGAGCTCGCCAGCCAGAGTCGTTACGCTCGCCGCGGAATCGCGGCAGGCCCTGACACGATTCGCGTACTCCTCGTCGACGACCACGCGATCGTCCGTGAGGGGCTCCGTGCGCTCCTCAAGTCCGCACCGGACATTCAGGTGGTGGGCGAGGCTGCCAACGGGGTCGAGGCGGTCGCTCTGGCCCGGAGGACTGCACCGGACGTCGTCGTCATGGATCTCGAAATGCCAGGCGGCAACGGTGACGAAGCGACGGTCGAGCTCTCACGTTTCGATCCGGCGCCGAAGGTCCTGATTCTCACGATGCACAAGGAGGAGGAGCGGCTCGTTCCGCTGCTCAAGGATGGTGCCCGAGGCTACCTGGCCAAGGACTGCGCCGACCAGGACCTGATCGACGGAATTCGTGTCGTCGCGTCGGGCGAATTCTTCGTGAGGCCTACGGTCGCGCGCATCCTCGCCGCCAAGGCCATCCAGCAGCGCACTGCGTCTCCAACCGACGAGCAGCGGAAGCTGTTCGAGACGCTGAGCCAGCGCGAGCGCGCCGTACTGCGGCACGTCGCCATGGGGTATAGCGGCGTGGAGATCGGCCGGATGCTGGGCATCACGCCGAAGACGATCGACACGTACAAGAACCGCATCGGTCAGAAGCTCGGCTTTACCCACCGCACCGATTACGTGCGCTTCGCGCTGCGTCTGGGGCTTCTCGGGGATGACGATGCGCGGGGTTCGCGCGACGACGCTCGTCCTCTCTAGCGTCGCCCGGGAATCGACGGCAACGCGAATGCCTGCTCCAATGCGGCGTCACGCCCGTAGATGTCCGGGTAGAAGCTCACCAGCCCGTCGGCGTCCGCCACCGCAGTCGCGTACCACACGAGCACCGTGAGCGGGTCGGCAACCGACACGTGCACCGTGCGCGATCCGTGCATGAGCGAGTCGGTCACGGCCGGGTCGGACTGCGCCTGTCCCCGGAGGACGAGCGCGGCGAGCGTCGTCGGCCGCTCGACGCGGACGCAGCCGTGGCTGTAGTCGCGACGGCTGTTCGCGAACAGCGACCGCAGCGGCGTGTCGTGGAGAAAGACGTTGTACCGGTTCGGGAACACGAACTTGATGAAGCCTAACGCGTTCGCCGGGCCGGGCCGCTGGCGGATGCGCAGCTCGCCGGCGGCCACACGCGCCAGGTTTCGAGCGGTGGGTTCGAACGTGGCCGTCTCGGCGTCCGGCGCACCACGTTGCACGATCTCGTACCCATCCTCGGCGAAGGACTCGGGCCGGCGCCGAACCATCGGGATCACCTCGGCGCGGGCGATGGTCGTCGGCACATCCCAGTACGGGCGGAAGACGACCTCGCGCATCGTCGCGGTGAACACGGGTGTCTCGTGCCGGCCGTCCGCCTGGCCGGCGATCACCTTCAACGAGAGCACCGGACGCTGGGCCGACGAGTCGTCCTCGAACACCTCCAGCCGAAACGCGGGGACGTTCACGACCGCATAACGAGTTGGCGCCTGCTTCGGCAGCCATCGCCATCGCTCGAGCGTGAGCTCGATCTGTCGGATGCGCTGCGCGAATGGCACGCGGAGCTCGCGCATGGTGGCAGGGCCGATGGCACCGTCGGCGTCGAGCCCGTGGCGCCGCTGAAAGCGGACGACGGCGGCGGCCAACGCGCTGTCGTATGCCGTGGACCCGGCCGCCGAGGCGCGTATCACGGTGTCGGCGGATGCCGAGTCGAGGTCGCCTGACGCCTGCAGCCATCGCGCGAGCGAGCCGACGTCGGCATACCGGTCGCCGACGTGGATGGTGGCGCGTGCGCGCTCGGGTGCGCGGAGGGTCGTGTCCCGGGCGAGCGCGCGGTAACGGGCGAGAGCGCGCTCCAGCGCGTGGTACCCCGCGTACGCGGGCGCCGCGGCCGTCACTACCGCCGGCACGTCCGGGGCGCGCGCGACCGCCACGACCCGCGCCGCCAGCTGGTCCGGATCGTTCACGTTAGGCGGAAGGTCGAAGCGGACGCTTGCCGGGTCGATGCGCCCGAATCGCAGGTCGGTGAGGAACCGTGCCATGGCACGGGTCAGCGCCACGTCGAACCGCGCAGCCTCGGTCCGGGATACCTCGGCCGTGAACGAGAGTATCCACAGCGCCGTGACGTCGTAGTCCTCGCTCACGAGGCCGTGCAGTTCTGCGGAGGCCAGCGCGCCGATGGCCGCGGATGCCTGGGCCGTGAGTCGGCCGTCGGGAAGACTCCAGAGCGGACGGCTGTCGGACGGCGAATAGATACGGGCCAACGCTGCCTGTTCCGCCGGGCGGTCGGTGGTTTCGCTGCGCTCGAGAACGAGCGCCCGCGCCGCAGCCGCAAACGGATCCGGCGTCTGCGCGCCAGCCAGGCGCACGGCCAGCGCCGTCACGATCGCTCCGCACCGGCACCGCCTCATTGTCGGTCCCTCGGCCTTACTGACCCGCTGCAGCTCCGGCGGCAACTGTCGCGCGGTCGTCGCCAGCGGCCACCGCCGCCGGACGAAGCAGCAGGACCGATCCGTGTGTCCCTCGCAGGATCTTGTCCGCCGCGCTGCCGAAGACCCACCGGGCTGCGCGACGAGCGTGCGTGGTGAGCGCGACGAGGTCCGCCTTGTAGTCCAGTGCGGCTTCGACGATCGCAACCGCAGGACGCTCCGCGAAGCGGACGTCGACATCGACCTTTGCTCCGGGGCGGCGGGCCTCGAGCGACCGCGCGACGCGGTTCAGATAGTCGTACGCCCGGGTCACGACTTCCTGGGTCGCCTCGTCGTCCGTCTTCCACGCGGAGGCCGCGTAGGCGTACGGGCGCAGTGGGATCATGGCCGGGCGCTCGACGCGAAGCAGGATGAAGCGGGCATTACCGCCGACTTCGGCCGCGTGCGTCAGGATCTCTTCAGCCTCCGAGGAACCATCCAGTGGAACGAGCACGCGCTCGAAGCGTCCGGCCGGCGCGACCCCGTCGGCCTCGAGCGGTCTCACGAGCAGCACGGGAGCGTTTACCGTGCGGACGACGGCATCGGAAACGCTCCCGATCCACGCCCGGCTCAGGCCGGTGAGCCCGTGCGTGGTCATCACGATGAGATCGTGCGGCTCCGACGTTAGGCACTCCCTGATGGCCTCCGCCGCGCTCCCCGCCATCAGCGCCGTGCCGATCGGCACGGTCGTGCCTTGCCGCAAGCGAGCCGCGACGGCGTCGAGGTATTCCATCGCAGCCAGCTTGTCGCGCACCCCCGGCTGCAGAAACGGCGGTGTCAGCTCGCTCGAGTACCGATAGTTGGCCGGATCCCAGGCGCGCATGAGCGTGACCTTGGCGTGAGATGCTTCGGCCGCGGTGAGCGCGACAGGTATTGCCTGCTCGGCGAATGGGGAGCCGTCGAGTGGAACGAGAATGGAGCTGTACATGATATCCTCGCATCTTGCTATGCGGCTTCCCCTCACTTACCAGCCGACGCTCTCGGCCCCCGCCGGAATCACTTTCTCGAGGTGCTCGACGAGCCACGCGCGCGCGCACGCCGCCACGGCCTCCAGTGCGCCGGGCTCCTCGAACAGATGCGACGCCCCGGGAACGATCTCGAGTCGGCGCGCACCGCGCAGCAGCGGCAGCGCATGTCGATTGAGCTTCAGCACCTCTGGATCGTTTTCTCCGACGATGAGGAGCGTCGGTACCTTGACCAGCGAGATGACGCTTTCTGCCAGATCCACCCGCCCGCCGCGCGAGACGATGGCCTTCACGCGATCAGGCCGTCGCACAGCCGCGAACAGGGCGGCTGCGGCGCCTGTGCTCGCACCGAAGAGCCCGATGGGCAGCATCCGGATCGACGGCTCCCGTGCGACCCAGTCCACGGCGTGAACGACGCGGCGGGCGAGCAGCTGAATGTCGAATCGGAGCTGACCGGTCTGCGCATCGAGCGCCGCTTCGTCGGGCGTCAGAAGATCCACCAGCAGCGTCGCCAGTCGGCCCCAGTTCAACTCCGAGGCGACCCACCGGTTGCGCCGACTCATGCGGCTGCTGCCGCTCCCGTGCGCGAAGATGACAATTCCGCGCGCACCAGCGGGAATCGTGAGGTCGGCGTGGATGATCGCCGTGCCGCACGCGATCTGGACCGCGTGCGTCGCCGTCAGCGGCTCGTGATCATGGTGTCTGGACGCGAACATACGACCTCCGTTGTCACACCCCGCTCGGATACGTCTCCGGCATCTCGCCCCGTTCCCAGGTGCCGGTCCGCTCGAGCGGTTCCACCGCGCGCGTGGTGTCGTAGTGCAGCACAGCGTCGAACTGGCGCGGCAGTACGGCGTGGAAGTAGTGACTCAGGCGCTCGGTCTCCGGCCGGTAGACGACGCCGATCGCGCGCTCGAGGCGGGGCGTCATGAGCGCGCGCTGCGCGTCGCTCGTCGTCGTCACGTCGAGCATGAAGCGGCGATACCCGATCTCGTGGAATACCGCCTCGTAGCTGCCGTCGAGCGCCGGCCGAACGACCTTGCGCTCCGCCGGCAGGTCCCAGTCGCTCGCGGCGGTGACGGTCCCGTCGTAGGTCGTGAAGCCCACGAGTCTCGTGGTGGCGGGGTGCCTCGCACGCACGAGCTGGCCGACGTTCACCTCGCCGCGTGCGGCCATCTCCGTGGCGCGCGCGTCGCCCAGGTGAGAGTTATGGGCCCACACGACGATCCTGGCTGGTGCGTCCGCCGATCGGCGACCATCCCTGTCGAGAAAGCTCGCGAGCTGCTCGAGCGTTTCGGCCATGTGTCGGTCGCGGACGTTCCACGACAGCGCCGGACCCATGAACATCGCGCGGTAGTAGCGCTCGGCGTTGCGAACGAGCCGGGCGTTTTGCTCGGCGAAGAACAGCGCGTCGCGCGCCACTCGCCCGTCGCGCCGGGCGTATTCGTCCGCGGCGCGCTGGAGATCCACGAGCTGGTTGAGCACGGCCGTCTCGCAGCTCGGCGACAGCCCGAGCGTGGCCGCGTACCCGTAGGCCTGTGGCTCCGCGCCGAACGCGTCGAAGCACGCATAACGCGAGCGCGCCCGGGCCGCTGCGGCCGGGTCGACCGTGTCGAGGTACGCGAGCACCGCCGCCATCGACGCATGCAGGCTGTAGAGATCGAGTCCGTAGAAGCCCACACGACGGCTCGCGTCCCGTTGCGCGTCGTTGTGCGCCCGGAGCCATCCCACGAAGTCGAGGACGTCCGCGTTGCGCCACATCCACTGCGGGAAGCGCCTGAACCCGCCTAACGCCTCGGTGGCGTCGGCGTCGTCGCTCTCGCCCCGCACGAACCGGTTGACCCGGTACGCGTCCGGCCAGTCGGCCTCCACGGCTACCCCCATGAAACCGCAGCCCGAGATCAGGCGCTTCGTGATCTCGGAGCGGATGCGGTAGAACTCGTGCGTGCCGTGCGACGCCTCGCCGATCAGGACAAAGCGGGCGTCGCGCGCGAGCTCGAGCAGCTCGTCGAAGTCCGACGGTTCCCCGGTGAGCGGTTGGACGTGCGCGGCGACGATGCGGGCCACCGCGGCATCGGCGGACACAGCCACCGCGCCGTCACCAGGGATCCACGAGTTACGCGTCACGTCAGGCATGTGTCCCCCTTTCCCCCTCTGCTACGCTCCAATCATGACCAGCGTGTGACCGCCACCGTGCCGCAGCTCCAGCGCCTCGTTTCCGGTTCGCGGCTCGGTCGCCATCGCGACCGATTCGACCCTGGCGATCGAGTGCACGAGGTGCCGGCGCGCCTGCTTCGCATCGCCGAGCATGATTTCCACACGCTGGTCGTGCGGGTCGTAGGTCACGCCCATGAGCGCGCCACGCCCGAGCATCTGCGCGCCCAGCTCCGGATCGTCCACCTCGACGGCGACTCGCCGCCCCTTGTTGCGACGCGTGAAGTCATCCAGCGCGCCGGCCCACGCACTGGGCGCATCCGCGGTCGCGGTACCCGTCATCCGGAGCCACAGGCCGAGTGACTCGGCTGCTGGCGGAGGTGGCGCCGCCAACACCGTCTGTGGCGCGGCGTGCAGGATGCTCGACGCGACGCTGCCGACCAGGAAGCGCTCGACGAATCGCGGACCGTGGGTCCCGACGGCAATGAGGTCGGCGTCGGAAGCGGCGGCGCCGGCGAGGATGCCGTCGATGTCGTCGCCCGTCCTGATGAGCGTCTCGATGGTAACGTCGTCAGGGACGTACGCGCGGAGCTCGTCCCGGAGACGGCCGAAGAGCGACTGGACAGCGTCGGCGGGATCGCGCCCTTGAGCGTCGCGCAGGGGCGCGTCAGCGAGGAACGGCGAAATCACGTGGAGCAACGTCACAGTCCCGCCGGCCGCAACGAGGAGCAGCGCCGCCTGCGCGGCTCGCACGCTGGCGGGCGAGAAATCGACTGCTACCACGATGCGCCGGGGCAGCACGGCAAAGCCCGGCGCCACGGACAGCACCGGAACGGTTGAAGCGCGCAGCACGCGCGCGGCGAGCTCACCGCCGATGATGCGATTCCCGCGTTGATGCGGTGCGGCGCCTACCACGATGAGCGACGCGTTTCGTTCCTGCGCGACCGCGGCGACCTCGTCGGCAATGCCGCCGAACCGTACGTGAACGGGCGGGACGCCGTCTACATCGGACTTCGCGACGTACTCGAGAATGGCTGCCGTCTGCGCCTCACGCCGGACGTCATCCACTTCCGGCACATACATGGGCACGCCCGCGATCGCATCTCCGTAAGCCAGCCGGAGCGGAAGGACGGATACGACCTCGAGCGGGACGTTCAGGTGGCGTGCAAGCAGCCGCGCCGCGATGACCGTTGCGCCACTCTTGCCCTTGCCGTCGGTCGCGAGGAGGATCGGGCCGCGGTGCGCCGGATTCACGCGGGGGGTCTGCGTCTGGGGCGACGGCACTCCGTCAGTCAGGGCGTCTTCTTGGGCGGTCGTGGACATCGCCTCACACTCGTTAGGGACCACGTGCACGATGCGTCGGTTCCCGTTTGGCGAGTGTCAGGGTCATGGCCGATTGTTCGTCGGGAATGCACCGGCTTTCGGAGCAGCAGCGTGTCCGCGATTATCCGACACGCCCCCCGCGCTCGTGGCGCCTTGCGGGCGTCACGGTCCCCGAGTCTACCGAGCCCGCGTCACGCGCCGGCCATTCTCGATTTGGTCGGACGGGAAAAGCACCACCTCGTCGCCCGCTCGCAGCCCGTCGAGCACCTGCGCACCCGTCGCGTTCTGTTCGCCAATCCGCACCCTCGCCAGCGTCGCGCGGCCGTCGCGAACCCGAAACACGGCCCAGTCCTGTTCCTGCCGGAACAGTGCGCTGACGGGGACGATCGTGACGTCCCGCCCCTCCCAGACGCCGATCCGCGTTTCGACGCGATAGCCGTCGCTGAGCCCGGCGGGCAGGTGCGGAAGGTCGACGACGATGTTGACGCGCTGTTCCTCGACGCCTAACGCCGACACGCGGGTGAACGCCGCCGGCTCCACGCGTCGGACGCGACCCGTCAGGCTCTCCCCCTCGCCCCAGCTGTCGATCATGGCGATGGCGCCGGGCCGAACGCGTGAGGCGTCGGACGAGAGCACATCCACCACGAGCTCGAGCGCGGCCGGGTCGCCGACCTCGACGATCGGCGTCCCGGCGGCGACCACGCGGTCACTCCGCTCGGGCACTCGCAGCACGCACCCGTCCGCGGGCGCACGGACGAGCACCCGAGTGTTGAGCTGGCCGCCACCCAGCGCTATCAGCGCCGCACGCGCCTGGTCCACGTCGGCGGCCGCCGCGCGCGCGCGCGCTTCGGCGGCAGCCAGGTCCTCCTCGCGAAGCCGCACGGTCAGCTGCGCCTCCTCGAGGTCGCGTTCGGCAAGCGCGCCGGCTCGGACGAGGCGATCGATCCGGCCCGCCGCTCGCCGCTCCTGCTCCAGCGTCGCGCGCGCCTGCCGGACTCGCGTCTCGGCGTCGCGCGTGAGCGACTGCGCGGCAGCGACGCGTGCAGTCGCCTGACGTACCGCCTGAGCATCCAGTGGTACCGGTGCGATACGCGCCACCACATCGCCGGCTCGCACAGGCGTACCTTCCGGGAGGTCGATCCGCTCGAGCCGCCCGGTCACCGGGGCAGTTACCGTGTACCGGTCGCGCACCCTCGTCTTGCCCTCGGCGTCTACCGTGACCTGCAGCGTTCCGCGCCTAACGGTTCCGATCTCGACCTCGAGCGGGGGCTCGCGGAGCGTCATCCAGCCGAGGATGCCCGCGAGCGCCGCGCTGCCCGCCCACATGAGAAACCTTCGTCTGATGCGCATGGTCACTCCCGCGTCTTGAGGACCGCGACGAGATCGAGGCGGTCGAGGCGCCGGCGAATGGCCAGGCCCGCGCCGATCGCCGCCACGAGCACGACCACCGTGGCGATCCCGTACGTCGACGTGTGCACCACCGTCGGGAAGCGATGTCGTTCCGCCTGGAACAGCTTCATGAGCCAGGCGGCGCACAGGCTCCCGATGACATAGCTCAGCGGAATTCCAATGGCCGTGACGATCGCCTGCTCGCCGAACAGCATCGTCCGCACTTCGCCGCGCGTGAAGCCGAGCACCCGCAGGCTCGCCAGCTCGCGTCCGCGCTCGGAGAGCGAGATGCGCGCCTGGTTATAGATGACGCCCGCGGCAATCACACACGCGGCGAACACGATGATTCCCACCGACGTCTTGATGTTCTCGGCCATCGTCTTTCGGAAGTTCTCGAGCATCGCCGCGCGTGACGACGTCCCGGCGACGCCCGGCAATCGCTTGAGACGCGCGTAGACGGCGGCCCGCGCGGATTCGTCCACGGCAAGGTACGCCCCGGAGGCCACGTTGCCCTCGCGGAGGAGACGGTTCAGCGTCCGGCGCTCGACGTAGCCCGATGCGCCGATCATCTCGTCCAGCGTGGCCACGACGACGACGGGTCGGCTCACGCCGCCTTGCTCGGTGAGCTCGACCTCGAGCGTATCTCCGGCCGACGCGCCTAACGCGCCGGCAAGGCTGACCGGGAGCACCATCCCGTCCGACGGAATGGCGTGACGATGCCCCTGCATGTCGAAGAGGCCGTGTAGCACGCCCGTTCCATCGAGGCCAAGCAGCTGCGTCTTCCGCCATCGCGCGCCGTGGCGAAGCCGCACCGGCGTGGACCGGAAGGGTTCGACCCGCAGGACGCCTTGCAGGCTTTCCAACTCGCGCGCTGCCCGTACCGGTTTTGGCTCGACGAACGCGACCGTGACGTCCTCGCGCTGAATGCGCTCGAACTGCAGTTCCATGAGGCGCCTGACGGCGTCCCACGGCGAGAGCCCGGCCACCATCAGCGCCCCCGCCAGTCCGACGCCGACGATGGACGCGGCCGTGCGCCATGGCCGACGCTCCAGCGTGCGCAGAACCATGCGCGCCGGTGTCGGAACGTGGTCGCCGAGCCCGAGCCGCTCCAGCACCAGCGGGCGATACCTCCCGGGGCTCTCCGGGCGTAGCGCTTCCGCGGGCGGCACGCGAACGGCACGCATCACGGCGCCCAACGCACCGAGAAGCGCCGCACCACCGCTCACCGCGATGGAAACCGCGGCAGACGCCCAGTCGTTCTCGTGCACCAGCGTCGGGAACCGGAATACCCGTGCGTAGAGTCCCGTATACCGGGCCCCGAGCCACGCGCCGCCTAACAACCCGAGCAGCGCACCGATGGCAATGGCCGCCGCCGCGAAGCCGAGGTAGTGCCAGCCAACCTCGCTGTCGGTGTACCCGAACGCCTTGAGCGCCGCGATCTCGTCCCGCTGCGTCGCGATGAGACGCGACAGCACGATGTTCAGGAGAAATGCCGCCGTCAGGACGAAGAACAGGGGGAACACCAAGCCGATCGCGCGAAGCTGGTGCAGCTCGTCGACGATCACCGCGTTCGATACCTGGTCGCGACGACCGTACGCCCCGGTGTTTCCATACGGCGCGAGCACCCGGTCCAGGGCGGCGATGACCGCTTGCTCCTTCGCCCCCGGCGCGAGCAGCAGCGTCACGTTGTTGAACGCGCCATCCATCCCGGCCGCGCGCTCGAGCGGCTCGCGCGACATCCAGAGCACGCCGAAGCGCCGGTTGTCCACCATGAACCCGCCGCCGCCCATCTCGTACACGAACTCGGGCGACGTCGCTACCCCGGCGAGCCGCAGCCGTCGCCACCGTCCGTTGATGACCGCGCCGATGGAGTCGCCCGGCTCGAGCGCGTTCGCCCGCGCGAACGCCTCGCTCACCAGCACCTCGCTCTCTCCGGCCGGGTAGCGCCCCGCGCGGATCACGAGGTCGTTAGGCATCGGCCGGCGGATGGGCGGCACCGAGACGATCTGCCCCGTGGCTGGCTCCGTGAGGCCCGGCACGTCGAGCGTCGCGGTGATGGTCACACGCGTCTCCACCGTCCCGACGCCTGCGATCGACGCAATGCCGACGCGGAGCGCCTCGGGGGCACGCTTGACCGACGCGAAGACATCGGCGAACCGATACTCGGCATAGTACACATCGCGCGCGCGAGCGACCGCCGTGAGCGTGCTGCGCATGGCCATCGCCGCCATCACGCCGCATCCCACGACCGCCGCGATGGACAGCACCTGTGTCCACGAGCGGCGGAGGTCTCGAACGAGCTTGCGGCGAAGCGCGGTCATGACAGCTCACCAGGAGAGGTCGTCCGGCGACACCGGCCGTTCGTTGCGGCGCTCCTCGACGATCCGGCCGCTCGAGAGGCGAATGACGCGGTCCGCCATCCCGGCGATCACCGCGTTATGCGTGATGACCACCGTCGTCGTACCCAGCTCGCGGTTCACCTGGGCAAGCGCGTGCAGCACGAGCCGCCCGGTCTCGAAGTCGAGCGCGCCGGTGGGCTCGTCGCACAGCAGAACGTCAGGCCGTTTCGCGATCGCGCGCGCGATCGCCACGCGCTGCTGCTCGCCGCCCGACAGCTGCGCCGGGAAGAAATCGAGTCGCTCGCCGAGCCCAACGAGCGAGAGCGCCTCCTCGGGCCGCATCGGTGACTCGGCGATGTCGGTCACGAGCTGCACGTTCTCCCGCGCGGTGAGGCTCGGGATCAGGTTGTAGAACTGAAAGACAAACCCCACGTGCTCGCGGCGAAACCTCGTCAGCGCCGCCGAATCGGCCGTGGCGAGGTCGTGGTCGTGAAAACGAACGCGGCCGCTCGTAGGCGTGTCGAGTCCCCCGAGAATGTTCAGAAGCGTGGACTTCCCACTCCCGGATGCGCCGAGAATGACGACCAGCTCACCCGGGTAGAGATCGAGGTCGACAGCGCGGAGCGCCTGGACTTCGACATCGCCCATGCGATACGTCTTGGTGAGCCCTCTGGCCTCGAATACCGGTACCGCGCCCGCCGAGCGCTGTGCGGGGCGTTCCGAGATGGGCGACGGCTCGCCCGACGAGACCGCCGTCACGACCGCCGACATTTCGTCAGAGTCCTTCCGAGAGCGTGAGCGACGAGAACGGCCAACCTGCTGGACACGGTCGCTTCGTCCAGCTGTAGTCGCACGATGCCCCAGGCCAGCGCCGACGTCTGTCAGCCCGACACCGAGCCGGCGTCGGGTAAAATCCGACGCAGAATCGGGGCTCCGGCGACACTCCGCCAGAGCGTGCAGAGCGACTGTTGAGCTCACCGACGCCGCGAGCTCCGCGCGCGTGAGTCATCGAACCTGCAGTCGACTGAGGAGGATCCCATGCGCTTCCCCTCCCCGAACGACGACCTGTCCCACATCTGGCGGCTGCTGGTCGTTCGCGCCGCTATCGTGCTCGTCCTGAGCGCAGCCGCGCTCCCCTGGCCCATCGTCTCCCTGGGCGTGATGCTGATGCTCGTCTCGGGGATCGCTGTGGCCGCCGGCGTTCTCGACGCCGCGATGTCCGGTGCGCTGCAGCGCCACATGGCATCCAGCTGGGCGCTCCTGCCCGAGGCGGTGGTCGGAATCGTGTTAGGCGCCGGTGTGCTTCTCTACCCGCTCGTGCCGCTCACCCCCATCGGCGCCCTCGTCGCGCTGTGGATGGTCTCGAGGGGCATCATGCTCGCGGCGATCGCGCGCAGTGCCGCGTCGGACACGATGCTGCGTGTCGTGACCTCCGGCTGGGCGGTCGCGAGCGTCCTCGGGCCGGCAATCATGATCGCCCACTGGGACGAGGCATCCATCGTTCCCGTCGTGAAGCTGCTCGTGGCCTATGCGCTCCTGTGGAGCGCGCTCGAGCTGGTCGTGGGGTTGCACCTGCGAGGACGCGTCGGAGTACCGGAACATGGCGCAGCAGCTCACTGAGGGGCGAGCATGGCAACGTCGCCTAACGGCGACCGATGACCAACGGAGGCTTTGATGCGCGCTGCGTGGGTCGGCTTCACCGATGTGACCCTCCTCCTCAACACCGCGTTCGCCCTCCTGCTCGCATCGGTCCTCGGAGCAGTCATCGCCTTCCATCCGGCCAGCCGGCGGAGTGTCGACACGCTGGAGGAAGTCGAGGCGCAGAAGGTATTCGTCCTGTACGCCGCGATCGGCGCGATAACCGGCGCGATGGTGCTCAAATACGGGACGGTCGTCGGCTTCGTCGTGTTCGGTATCGGAGGGCTGATCCGGTTTCGTACCGACCTGCAGTCGGCGCCGATGACGGGACGCCTGATTCTCGTGACGCTGATCGGCCTCGCGTGTGGTCTCCAGTTGGCACACCTGGCCGTGCTCGCCACAGCCTTTGGCTTCGCGCTCATTGCCGTGCTCGATGCCACCGCCACGTTCCGCATCGTCGTGAAGAACCTCGGTGCCGGCTCGCTCGCGAGTGCGGCGCAGGCGTATCGGTCGCTCCTCGAGCGCGAAGGGTGCCGCGTGCTCGGGGAGACGAAGAGTTTCGCGAAGGACCAGGTCGAGCTGGTGTTTCGCGCGCCGCGCCGCCTGACGAGAGCGCAGCTGGCACACGAGCTGGAGGCGGAGGTTCCCGACGCACTCAAGGGAGTGGTCGACTGGGAAGTCGACTAATGAGCTTCGCGGAATTCAGGTCAGGGAATCGTTGCGGCTCACGGTCGCTCACGCACGACCGGAGAGGGCCGGCCCCACCGGCGAAGGGGAAACGGATGCGACGGAAACAGCGGATCACTCGGATCGCTCCTCGGCACTTCGGTCTCCCCTCGCAACGAGCCGGGAGTGAGAATAGACGACCTCAGGAAGCCCATGCGTCCCGAGGTGTTCAACAAAGAATGTATGAGAGACCGGACGTGCCGCCGGAGGCGTCGCTGCCCGCGGCAAATCTGCGAACATCGGTGTGATCGATGTTCGAAATCCGCGTTAGGTCCTGGCCTTGACCGCACTGTCCCGGCCGTGATGCCGGCGCGGCGCCCGAGCGTTAACCAAATTCGGTGACGCTCATTAGCAGTACAACAAGGTCTTCTTGTTCGACGGCCGCGGGAGCCAATTGAACGCGTCCCGAGGTCGTCATTCGCGATCTGGCTCGTGCCGAGCGGAGGTCTCGGAGGAGCGAACCTGACGCATCCGGGGCATCCGCTGCATCCCAACCCCCTTCGTCTGTGGGGCTGGCCCTCTCGGGTCCGGCAACAAAGAGTCTGGCCTTTTCGACGAGGAGGGTTGACATAGAGCGGATGGAGAGCGGATTCGCCGGATCCCCGGACTAGCCTTGGCCAGTCACGGCACGAGCCGGGAATTTCGCGAACGCCGCCACCGCGGCCGCTACACAGCCGGACACGTCGATCGCATTCGACGCATGGGCGATCGTGTTCGTCGTGACCACGCGCGTGACCCCGGAGCGGAAGAGTGCCGAGTAGGAGTCGCCCGCGAAGAGTGCGTGAACCGCGACGCATACCGGGTCCCGTGCGCCGGCGTCGCGCAGGTGCCTAACGGTCTCCAGCATGGTGCGACCTGTAGACACCACATCGTCCACGATCACCGGCGTTCGGTCACGCCATCGATCGATGTGCGGAACGGTCACCTCGACTCGATCGCCGGACAGGCGCCGTTTCGCGAGAATCTCGAACGGAACGCCCGCAGCGTCCGCGACCGCGCGCGCCCACTGACGGCTCTCGGCGTCCGGGCCGATGACGACCGCGTTCGCGACGTTCGCCGAAATCCACTTCGCCAGCAGGGCACTGACGTGAACGGCACACGCCGGGATCGAGTAGATCGCGTCGAGTGACGCGATGCGATGCAGGTGTGGCTCGACCGTGACGAGCCAGTCGACCGCGTCGGACAGCACACCAGCAAAATGAACCGCGCTCACCGCCTCGCCTTCGTGGAACGCACGGTCCTGACGCATGTAGGCGAGATACGGCGCCACGAGGCCCACGTGCGGCGCTCCCAGCTCGCGGAGGGCACCTGCCGCGAACAGGAGCGGAAGAATCTTCTCGTCGGCATGCTGGAGTGAGCACACCAGAACCGTGGGCCGGCGCGAGCGATCCCCACCGACGCGCACGCGCGCCTCGCCGTCGGGAAAGCGGTCCACCACGACCGGACGCACCGTGGCGCCTAACGTGTCGGCGATCGCCCGAGCCAACGCCTCGTTACCCGGGAACGCGTGAATCTCGGGGACCGCCGCGAGCGCGGTAGTCATGACCTCATCCGGCGCCGTCCAGAGTGATGATCTGCGGGTTCGCGCGCAGATAGGCACGCGCATAGTCCAGCTCTCCCGGCGACTCGGCGTGAATCGTGAGGAGCGGATCGCCCCGGTCGAGCTTCGTGCCCAGCGCAGCGTGCAGCTCGAGTCCCGCCGCCGGTGCCCTGGGCGCACCAGCCAGCTTCGCGATGCGCGCGAGGCGCCGATTGTCGAACGCCGTAACGACGCCGGCGCGGGTCGCGTCCACGACGTGCGTGTGCCGGGCGAGCGCCGGCTCGCGCATGCCACCCTGCGCCTCGCAGATCGCCTCGAACTTCTCGAGAGCCGCCCCCGACTCGAGGAGGCGCTGCGCGACGGCCCTACCCGTGCCCGCGGGCGTCGTCCCGGCGAGCTCGATCACCTCGCCGGCAAGTGACAAGGCACGATCCCGGAGGTCTGGCGGTGCGGTCGGCTCGCGACGAAGAACGGACAGAACGTCGCGCGCCTCGAGCGTCGGCCCGACGCCACGGCCCACCGGTTGTCTGCCATCCGTTCGCGCGACTCGGACGCGCAAGCCGACCGCGCTGCCCACGGCGCAGAACAGGCGCTCGAGCGCGTCCGCCGCCTCCGCGGACCGCACCTTCGCGGACGGGCCGACCGGCACGTCGAGCACCACGTGCGTCGAGCCGGCCGCCAGCTTCTTCGAGAGGATGGACGCGACCATCTGGTCGTTGCTGTCGAGATCGAGCGGCCGCTCGACGCTGATGATCACGTCGTCCGCGGGGCTCAGCTGCACCGCTCCGCCCCACACGATGCAAGCTCCCTCGCGCTCCACCACGCGCCGAATGGCCGGTACATCCAGCGTCACCGGCGCAACGGTTTCCATGGTATCCGCGGTTCCGGCTGGCGACGTGATCGCGCGCGATGACGTCTTCGGCATCGTCAGGCCGTACGCGGCCACGATCGGGACAATGATCATCGTGGTACGATTTCCCGGGAGGCCACCGACGCAATGCTTGTCGACGATGGGCGTGTGGCCCCAGTACAACCGCTCGCCGGTTGACGTCATCGCTCGCGTCAGCGATACCAGCTCGTCGAGATCGAGACGCCCGCCGGCGAATGCCGTCACGAACGCCGCGAGCTCGATGGCCGAGTAGCGCCCGTCGACGATATCGCTCACGACGCTCTCGATGGCCGAGTCGGGCAGCCGATGGCCGTACACTTTCGCGCGGACGTGGCTCAGCGACTCCAGCGGGGCCGGGTGCTCCAGCGAAACGATGTCACCCTCGCGCGCGTTCAGCATCTGCCACCCGATCTCCGACAGGCCTGCTTCCTCCGGCGTCAGCAACGAGCCCGTGACGACGTTCAGCGTCGCGATGATCGAGCGTCCCTTGTACGACACCTGAATGCGCGCCTCCGCCGTCCATCCTTCCGACCGGCACACGGGGCAGTCGGCGGTCATGTAGATCACCGGCTCGCGGTACGTGTCGATGCCGAGCCGTCTCAGACGGAGTACGTTCGGTTCCTGGTGCGCATGACGCGGCATGGTCGTTAGGCTCGTGTCGAGTCACCCGGCCGCATGCTGTGCCAGGACTACGGCAACGGTTTCGTGCCGATCACGCCGCGTCGGAGCTCGGCGGCGGCGACGCGAGCACGGCCTGTTTCGCGGAATGGATCACGCCCTCTGCCACGCTCCCGAGGAGCAAGCGCGAGAAGAAGTTGCCGCCATGCGTGCCGACGGCGATCAGGTCCGCGCCAGCTTGCGCCGCCAACGTAATGATCCCTTCGACGGGGTCACCGGCAATGAGCCGAGTCTCCAGCTCGACATTCGGCGGTGTGAACGGGATGAGCTCCTCCCGGACCCGGTCGAACAGGGCGTCTGTTTCCGCGTGAGGATCGTTCCCGATGACGGCATTCAACGCCGACGGCCGAACGGCCGGGGCCAGCGCGTGTGTCAGGACTACAGTCCCGCCGTCGGCGACGACGAGCAACGCCGCCTGCGCGGCCCGCACGCTGGCGGGGGCGAAGTCCAGCGCAGCGATGACCGTGTGCGGCAGCTCGGTAAACGAAGGAGGGACCGACAGCACGGGGCACCGCGCGGAGTGAAGTACCTGCGCGGCGCGGTCGCCCGAGGCCATGTGACGAAACCGCCGATGCGGCGCGGACCCCAGCACGACCATGGTCGCCGACCGCTCGCGTGCAAATCGGCTGACCTCGGCCGCGATGCCGCCGAACCTGACGTGGACCCGTGGCGGCGGCGCGCCGCCCGAGAACCGGCAGACATAGTCGGTGACCGTCGTTTCGCATGCCTGCCGGCGCGCCTCGTCGATCGCCGGATCGCTGACTACCACCACATCGGGTGCCGAGAAGATCGGCGTCGGCTCGAGTACCGTGATGACCTCGAGGGGCAAGTCGAGGCGCGCCGCGATGAGCTGCGCGGCCACCACCGCGGCGCCACCGCGAGCCGTTCCGTCGGTAGCAAGCACCACGGGTCCACGCCGCATGGGGTTCGTCGGAACTCGGGCCGACGAGCGTGCGGGTTGCACGGTCATCGTTGCCGATCGCCCAGAGAGCGTGACCATAAGACTTTCTCCAATCCGATCGTGAAGGCACGGGTGCCGATGCGGAACGGCGCGACAGCGCGTCGCACGTGCGACCAAGCTAGAGGCGGCGCCGGAGATGGTCTGTCCGATTTGTCACTCGGATTCCGTCGGGGTTTTGGAGACGCGATGCGCGGACCCCGCCCAATCGGCCTTGGTGTCGCTCGAGAGCGGCCCGAGCCTAACGGCAGAACGCCACCGAAGCGTCGGCGTTTCCCTCACGCGAGCACGTGTCTCGTCTGACAGACCGGGCCGTGGGCCAATCACCACCTTGCCGTTCGGCATCGCGACCCCGCGACGCCGAGGAGCTTCGACCAGACTCCACTCCACGCACCGGTCGATGAACACCGTCGTCACGTTCACGCCAAATCCCGCACTCGATGCGACGACGACGGTGGATCGTGTGATCGCCGAGCGCAAGTTGCGCTGTGGCGCCCCCCGATTCGACCCGGGTGGCGGCGGCATCAACGTGGCGCGCGTCATCCACCGTCTTGGTGGCGACGCCACGTCGGTATTCCTCGGTGGCGGACCAACGGGCGAGCTTCTACATCAATTGCTCGATGGCGCCGGCGTGGCAAACCGGATGGTTCGTTGCGAGCAATGGACGCGCGAGAACGTCACCGTGCTCGAGGAAAGCTCCGGCCGACAATTCCGGTTTTGCATGCCGGGGGCCGAGGTGACCTGCGAGGAGTGGCACAGCGCGCTCGAGCTCCTGGGTCAGTGGGAGCCGACGCCGCGGTTCGTCGTCGCCAGCGGCAGCCTACCGCCAGGAGTTCCGCCGGATGGATTCGCGCAGGTCGCGCGAGCGGTCAACGAGCGCGGGAGCAAGCTGGTTCTCGACACGAGCGGATCGGCGCTCGTGTGCGGAGTCACCGCCGGCGTGTTTCTCGTCAAGCCCAACCTGCGCGAGCTCGCGGAGCTGGCGGGCGTGAAGCTCGCGGACGAGGAACACGTGAAGGCGGCTGCCAGGTCGATCGTGGAGCGAGGCTGGAGCGAGGTGGTCGTGGTTTCGCTCGGCGCAGGAGGTGCCCTCGTGCTCACGAAGGAACAGTGCGAGCGGATCATTGCGCCGATCGTTCCCGTGCGGAGCCGAGTTGGAGCGGGTGACAGCATGGTCGCGGGGATCGTGCTCGCTCTCGTGCGCGACTGGCCACTCGCCGAGGCCGTGCGCTTCGGCGTGGCAACCGGCGCGGCGGCCGTGATGCAGCCGGGCACGGAGCTGTGCCATCGCGAGGACGTCGAACGCTTGTTCCATGGCTCGACGACGAACTGATGGCAGTCGTCCGGCGTTCGACTCGATTGCCGCGTCGCGCGTCGTCGCGCGTGGGCCGCAAGCGGCGCTCTGGCCGACGTCAGGAAGCTTCCTGCGGACGCGATACACCGCTTTCCACAGCGGTGGGATGAACGATTGGCTCTCGGCCCACACCTAACGCGTCCGCCACGCGGTTGATGTAGTTGAACCACGACGCGATGAGCGTGATCTGCAGGATCCCGCGGTCGTCGAAACCGGCCGCGCGCAACCCGTCGTGATGCGATGGACCGATCCCCGTCGCGTCGCGCGTCAGCTGCACGACGTAATCCAGCATGACGCGGTCCTGGTCCGAAATCGGTGCCCGTGTGTAATCGTCCTCCAGCGCCGCGACCAGCGCGTCATCCAACGTCACCCGACGCAGAAACTCTGCGTGCGAGGTGATTCAATACCGGCACCGGTTGGTGACGGACACCATCGTCGTGATCATCTCGTGCTGGCGCCGGGTGAGCGGCAGCTCCTCCGACATGAGCACGCCGAACGTCGAGAAGGCGTGATACAGCGCATCGGGGATCAGGCTGTGCGACGCGACGATCCCCGAGGTTCCGTCGCCCGTGGGATGGACCGGGCTGGCATACTCGATCGGGTACAGCGCGCGCTGCGCCTCCAACGCTCGGCGGAGCTTCTCGTCCGCCTCAGCCAGCGGGATGGTTCGGATCCAGGTCATGGAGACTCGCCGTCTTGGGGTGTGGGCCGAACGTCAACGAATACACGGGTGCGCCGAGCGCCACGATGGCGACGCCGAGCGCAGCCTGCAGCGGGTTGTGAGCCGCGAGAAGGACCAGCAGGGCCGCGGTGAGCACGAGAAAGATCACGGGCGTCAGCGGAAATGCCGGCGTGGCATAGGCGGGGACGCCTCCGTCCCGCCGCCGCAGCACGAAGAGCGCTGCCACGGTCAGTCCGACGAACAGCACGGTGATGAAGATGAAATACGAGACGATCTGCTCGAAGGTCCCCGACAGCACGAGCACGGATGCGAGCACCGCCTGGATCCCGATGGCCCGGGCGGGTGTGCCGAAGCGGGGGTGGACCGCGGCGGCCTGCCTAACGAACACGCCATCGCGCGCCATCGCGAAGTAGACGCGCGGGAGTGCCATGAGGAGCGTGAGGAGACTCCCCAGCACCGCGACGATCACGATGACCGCGAACACCACGCCGCCGACACGGCCGAAGAGTGCCTCGCCGGCCTGGGCGGCGAACGTCTCGCCGGACGTGACCCGCTCCAGCGGCACCAGATACACGAACATCGCGCTCGAGAGAACGTAGACCAGCGTCACGACGCTGACGCCGATCGCGAGCGCCCGCGGCAGCGTTCGGGCCGGGTCCCGTGCTTCGCCCGCCAGCTTCCCGATCTCCCACCAGCCGCCGAAGGCGAAGAACGCCCCGACAAAGGCCGGCGCGAGCGCACCCGGCAGCGGGTCCGAGCCCGCGTGCTGGGCCACCAACGGCACGAAGTTCGACCAGTCTCCTGCGCCTAACGCGACGGCCATCACGGCGATGAAGAGCAGCGCGGCGATCTTGAGCGCCGTGAGCCACTCGATCAGGCGCGCGCCAAGCCGCACGCCGGCAATGCTCACCATGGCCAGCATGGCGATCGCCGCGACCGCTACGGTCTTGTGCGCTCCGGGGGAGAGCGGCGCGACGTAGCCGACGTAGCTCGCGAGCCCCGTCGCCAGCGCGGCGGTAATCCCGGGATCCATCACGAGCAGGCATTTCCAGCCGTACAGGAAGGCCAGGCGCGGGCCGTACGCCTCACGGATGTAGACGTAGCCCCCACCCGCCTCGGGAAAGCGAGCGGCCAGCTCGCCGTAGCACAGCGCGCCGGTCAACGCCATGCCACCCGTCACGAGCCACACGGCCAGGAGCCACGCCGGTGATCCCAACGATCGTGCCATGCTCGCGGGCGTGAGGAAGATCCCGACCGCGATGACCTGTCCGATCACGAGGGCCGTGACGGCACCTACGCCGAGCTGCCGACTGAGCGCACCGTCAGGCCGGGCGGCGCGCATTACTCATTGCTGGCGGAAACAGGAACCGTCCGACACATTGTGTCATCTTCTTTCTCGAACGATCTCGTGGGACGCAAGAGCGTATTGGGCGAATTCGAGCAGACGGTAATGCTGGCGATCCTCCAGCTCGGCGACGACGCGTACGCGCCGAACATCGCGCGCCATCTCGACGCGACGATCGACCGATCGGTGTCGCGCGGTGCCCTTTATTCCTGCCTGAATCAGTTGGAGCGAAAGGGGCTGCTGCGATGGCGGCTGGACGCGCCCACGCCGGAACGAGCGGGACATGCGCGACGGTTCTATCAGGTGAGCGCACGCGGTGTGCGGGCAGTCAGGGTCGTGCGCGACAGCCAGCTCCTGCTCTGGCGAGGCCTCGAAGGAATTCTGGGGGCGGCGAAGTGACGCGCGCTTCGCAGTCATCGATCGAGCCCCCGCGATGGACGCATGCCGTCCTGCGGTTCGCGCTGCCGTGCGACTCGACGCGCGAGACGATTCTCGGCGATCTCCACGAGGAGTTCGCGCACGACCTGGGGGAGGTGGGCGTGTGGCGAGCTCGCGCCCGCCACGTGTCGCGAACCACCGGCATCATGGCGCGTGCGCTGTTCGACTCGGCAATCTGCCGAGGGTGGGCGAGTACGGAAGGGGCGGACGCGGGGCGCGGCGCGGCGAGCAGCGCCGCGAACGCGGCGGCTGGCGGCTCGCCGCCGATGGTGCTTCGGCGCGCGCGCGCCGTGCTCGGCGCCGCCGGCTTTCCGCTGCTCGCCCTGCTCGTCGTCGTGGTCGGCGTCGTGGCCAACACGATGATGTTCAGCGCCGCCGAGCCTCGGAGCGCGGGGGCGTCGTCGGCCGCCGGCATCGGCGCCGTAACACTGCTCGTCGCGTTCGTCGCCGTCGCGGCCATCGTCCTGTGCGTCGGACCGCGGTGGCGCCGGAAGCGCCTGCGCGGCGCCTGACGTTTCCACCTCAGTAGGTGAAGCCGACGCTCACGCCGAACGTCCGCGGCTGATTGGTGAGATAACCCACCCGCGCGAGCGTCCCGCGCTCCCGGTCCAGCGCGAGCATCGCGTGCTCGTCGGTCAGGTTGTTGACGAAGACCGCGTATTCCCAAACCGATCGCCTAACGCCCACCCGAAGGTTCGCCAGCGTGTAGGCCGGCAACTCCGGCTTGTAGTTGTAGAACTGCTGGGTGAGCGGCCCGCCGATCGTGTTCGGCGCAAAGGACGTCATGTCCACCGTGCCGGCGCCGGTGGCGAGGTCCTCCATGAGCGTGTAGCGCGACCCGATGTGGTGGACGGTGCCGGTGATGAAGCCTGACGACTCCCCGCGCAACGGCCGCCGGTACGTCGCCGCGGCAGCCGCCTGGATTCGCGGAACGCTCGGCAGACGGTTGCCTTTCTCGGTTCCGCCCACGACGGAGACTACTCCGTCTTCGTCGGTGGACGTCAGCGTGGAGCGTACCGTGGCGTCGTTGAACGTCGCCGACAGGGCGAAGTCGAAGCTCTGATTCGGTACCACAGTGAGCTCGAACTCGGCGCCCTGGCTTCGGGCCGGCACGTTGAACACCAGGCGAGACGAGCAGGAACCGGCAGTGACGGTCAACTGCAGGTCAGTGATGTCCATGTAGAACGCCGAAAGGTTGAGGGAGGCGCGCCCGCCGAACATCGAAGCCTTGGTGCCCACCTCGTAGTTCCACGCCGTCTCGTCACGCCACGAGTCCTTCCCGCTGAAGGTCGCGAGGTCCTGGTCGGTGCACAGCGGCACGTTGATCGGGTCGTTGATGCCGCCCAGGCGGAACCCGCGCGACGCCTGTGCGTTGAGCGTGACGTGGTCGTTCGCTTTATAGCTGGCGATGAAGCGCGGCGCGACGCCGTTCGCCTTGGTAGAGCCGGGCTGCGAGATCAGGCCCACGAACATGCCATCGAACACCTGCGTGCGGTCCTCCGAGAAGTCGTAGTAGCGCAGTCCGGCCGTGAGGTCCAGCCGCTTCGCCACGTTCAGCGTTCCTTCGCCGAAGACCGCGGTCTGACGGAGATCGTACCCGAGGTCGGAGAAGAACAGCTCGTCGGTGTCCGCGTACGTCCCCTTGGTTGGTATGCCTGTGGCTGCCTCGAATCCCGGTGTTCGAACGCTCTGGCCGTAATCGCGCTTCGCCTTGGCGTAGAACGCGCCGACCAACCATTTCGCCCGGTCAGTGCCCCCCGCCAGGCGCAGCTCCTGCGTGAGGACCTTCGCCTTCGTCTTGTCGTCGAACGGAGAATCGAGCGTGTAGACGCTCTCCGGCATGCCGATGGAGCCGCCCACGATGCTGGCGTACAGTGCACCACCGTCGCGCGTCACCTTGATGTCGCGCCACGTGTACGACGTGACGGACGTCAGGTTCGCCGGCCCGAAGTCGTAGCGCACGTTCACATCACCGAGCGCGAAATTGTCGCGGTACGGCTCGCTCCGGGCGATGTAGAGCTGGTCGTCGCCCAGGGTCACCGCAGGGCGCGTCGTCGTGTACGGGTTCGCCAGGATGTTGAACCCGTCCGTGCGGTTCCAGCCATCCATCTGCACGTGCTGGAACACGAGCCGCGGTGTCACCGTGAGGCGCTCGTTAGGGACGAACCGCACGGCGGCGCGTCCGCCGATGCGTTGGCCGCTGTTGACGTTCTTGTCGAGCTGATAATCCTTGCGCACCGCGTCCTGCCACCCTCCCAACTGGTTGAAGTACGCGCCCACGCGGGCGGCAGCGTGCTCACCAAGTGGCGCGTTCGCCCCGAGCTTGAGGTTCGCGCCGCCACCACCCCCACCGATCCAACTGCCGCCGGTCTCGCCGAACACGCTCTTCACGCCGAGCTCGGGCTGGTTGGTGATGTAGCGAACCGTGCCCGAGAGAGAGCCGGCACCGAAGAGCGTGCCCTGCGGGCCGCGCAGCACCTCGACGCGCGACACGTCGAAGAGGTCCGGGTCGGGCGTGAACAGCGACAGCGAGACCGGGGAGTCATCGAGATAGATGCCCACCGACTCCTTGACGCCCGGCTGGTCGCGCGCGATCTGGCCGGCGGACGCGCCCCGCATGGCCACCTGACTCTGTCCGGGTCCCAGGTTCTGAACGCTGAACCCCGCGACGTTGGCCGCAATCGCTTCGATGTTGTCGGCGCCTCGCTCGCGCAGCACGCTCTCCGTCGGCGCGGCGATGGAGAACGGTACGTCCGCAATTTCCTGTTCGCGCAGCGTTGCCGTGACCGTCACTGCCTGGAGCGGCAAGACCTCGAGCGTGAAGTCTACCGGCGCCGATCCAGGGACTCGAACGTTCGGCTGCGAGCCCGGACGGTAGCCGACCAGAGCGACCGATACGGTATAGGTGCCGTCCGGAAGGCGGGTGACGCTGTAGCTGCCATCCGCTCCGGTGCTTGTACTTCGTGTGACGCCGGCGGCCGGACTCGTCACCGTGACTCTGGCGCTGGACAAGGGTGAGCCACTGGCCGTGCGCACGGTGCCAGCGATCCGACCGTCCTGTGCCTGGGACGCAACGGGAAGGGCGAACTGGAAAACGATGGCGAAGGACAGCGCCGACTGGAGCGAGCAGAGAGAGCGACGCATCACCGGAGACCTTCCGTGAGGAGGGAGAACGGGCCGTGCCAAGTCTGTCTGTTTAACAGACTCACCGGGCGCCAAAGTACGGCGTCGGCTCTTGCGCCGTAAGGGGACATCCTACTTTTTGACCACAGCGCTTCGAGCGCTCCCGATCCCGATCCCTCAGGGCAGGAGTCCACCCTCTATGACCACCGCTCAATCACCAGCTGCGCTCCCGAGCCGCGTCGCTCCGGCGGAACAGTCGTTCCTGGCGCGCCTGAATGGCCCATGGCACGAACGTGGTCTGCAGGTATTCATGGGAATCGTGCTCGCGCACTGGGCCGAGCACCTGGCGCAGGCCTACCAGGTGTACGTGCTGCACTGGCCGTTGCCGAGGGCGCGTGGCGTGCTCGGACTCTGGTTCCCCTGGCTCGTGACGTCCGAGGCCATGCACTACGGCTACGCCCTCATCATGCTCGTGGGGCTGTGGATCCTTCGTCGAGGATTCGTCGGAAGCTCCTACACGTGGTGGATGGTCGCCTTCTGGATCCAGTTCTGGCACCACATCGAGCATGCCCTGCTGCAAGGGCAAGTGATCGTCGGCCAGAACCTGTTCGGCTCGCCGGTGCCAATGAGTCTCGCACAGCTCGTGATTCCACGGCTGGAGCTGCATCTGATCTACAACACGATCGTGTTCATCCCGATGATGATCGCCATGTACCGGCACCTCATTCCGTCGGACGCCGAGCGGGTTCGCATGCGCTGCACGTGTGCGGGACAACCGCACCTCGCTGTCGCGTGACGTGATTCGCGCGCTCCTGATCTTCGGCGTGGCGATCGCGGCGCTCGCGGTACACCTGAGTGGTGTCGGCGCACACTCGCATGACATGATGGCGCATCGCGGAGCGCCGTCGCGGATCGTCGGGGATCAAAGGGTCGGGCCGTATGTCGCCTCGGTGTGGACCGACCCGGAAGTCGGCAGCGGCCCGCTGTACGTCGCCGTGGAAGCCGCAGACGGTCGGACATTTACGCCGCCAATCGCGGTACGGGTCGGCCTCGCACCCGTCTCCGGGCGCCTCCCCGAGGTCGTGCACGACGCGCATCCGATGCCGGTGCGGCGCGGCGCGCGCTTCATGACGAACGTCGTGTTCGATCGTGCAGAGCCATGGAACCTTCGGGTCGTCATCGACGGCTCGGCGGGCGGGGGTCAGCTCGCGTCACGGGTGGAGGCGGTGCCTAACGTAGCGGCCGGACCGTTCGTGCTCGTGCTGTCGGTGCTGCCGTTCCTGACGGTTGGCGGGGTCTGGTGGCGGGCGGCAGCCGTTCGACGGCGAGCGAAGGCCCGACCTTGATCATCATTGATCATCACAACGACGTGAAAGGCTCGGCCATCCGGCGGCGGCATGGCCAGTCCGCGATGCCTGCCCGACGCGCCGTTAGGCGTTCAATCGCCACAGCATCCGGCGGCGGCATGGCCAGTCCCACGTGCGTCAGTCGTCAGTGTGAGTGATCAGGCATGACGAAAAACCGAGGTCCGACCCCACTTGGGACTGACCATGCCTGTCCGCGGTGCTTGCCCCATGCCGATCAGGGCTCGCTGTTGGTCACCCGTCACCCCCTTCGGATCTGGATGTTGCCGCCGCTGAGTGGCGTGGTGACTGCCGCATCCCGCGTTGTACCGGGCTGCGAGTCGTAGCGGAGCGCTCCGCTCGCGTCCCAGAGCTCGACGCGAATGGCGTCGGCGACACCGTCGTGGTGCGCGTTTCCATCCACGGCCGTGATTCGGAAGCGCGCCGGTGCCCCGTTCAGCCTGCCGGTCCCCCAGAACTGCGCCTGGTTGCCAGAGACCACGAGCAGCTCGATGGCCGAGCCCTCGAAGTTCATCTCGCCACCGGGGACCCAGAGCCTGACGGACCCGTTAGGCACGGTCCCGCCGCCGGGGAAGCTCGCGGCGAACGTGAAGTGTGCCTTCCGATTCCCCTGGCCCGGTACGGAGTAGAACCCGCTGCCTTTCGTGCTTGCGGCCGGGTCGACGATGATCACCGGGCTGAACAGCGCCTCGCCGCTTGTACCGCCGTCTTCATCGGACACTCTCGCGCTCACGGTGTACAAGCCGCCGCTCGTGTACGTGCACGCACCGCGGTAGGTGCCGCGCCCGCCGGTGTAGGTGCCGTTCGCAGCGGAGGTCTCTTCCACGGGGATGTCGTGCGCGGTGAGCGCGACGCCGTTGCCGCACGCGACCGTCGCCGTGTAGGCGTCGTGCTTGCCCCCCATGTCGTTGAACTCGAACGAGATCGGTGCGCTCGCGCGGCCGCCGGCCAGGGCGATCGGTGCGGTGGGACCCGTTAGGCTGCCTGCGAGAATAGCCGGGGCGACGTTCGCGATGGTGACGGTCGTCGTCTTCGTGTCGCTGGCGCCTTTCGCGTCACGAACGGTCAGCGTCAGGGTGTACGTGCCGTTGTCGGCATAGCGGTGCGTGAAGCCACTCGCCGTCGGTCGAACGTCGGTCGCGCCATCTCCGTACGACACCGTGTACGTGAGGCCGACGTCGCTGTCGTCCTCGGCCGACACGTCGAAATCGACCGGGGTACCTTCCGTTCCGGTGTACGGGCCACCGGTGATTGCCACGGGATGGTCATTGCCCGGGACGATGTGCAGCGTGGCGATGCTCCTGTCGCCGACGACCTGCTGATGGTTGTTGATGCCTTGCGCCGTCGTGAGCCCTGTGGTGGGGTAGAGGGATTCCACACCGTCCGTGGCAGACCACAGGAACGCCTCCACCGGGGCGTTTTCCGGGAATCTCCCGAAATCGCTCGAGCCTACGATTAGGCCGGCCTCGTTGATGCCGTACGCGGCGCTGTTGTGTGCGCCATCCCGTAGCCCTCCAAGATCGCGAATCGTCTGGCCTGGCGCCCACAGCACGGGGCGTCCGGAGTAGCCATAGTCCTCCGACAGGACCCTCGAGACCCAGCTCTTGCCAACTATCAGTCCCGCGTCGTTGATGGCGTACGCCACGGCGTAGCCACTCTCGAGCGCACCCAGGTCCTTCATTCCCTGTCCGGGCGCCCAGAGGAACGCGCGCGAATAGTATTCCAGGTCGGACCCGGGGTCAGGGGGGATGATCCGGTCGGCCGAATAGCTTCGGCCCACCACCTGGCCGGCGTTGTTGATGTCGTAGGCGACGCTCGACGTCAGCTCACCGCCTAACGCGCCGAGGTCCTGCATGCCACTCGTTGGTGTCCACAGGAAGGCGTGCGTTTCCGGGTTGCGTGGAATCGCTGGTATCGGCAGCGTGCTCTCGCCGACGACCTCGCCGCGATCGTTGATGCCGCGTGCCACGCTGCCCAGGCCATCAGCGAGGACTCCGAGATCCCGCATACCGGCGCCTGGTGTCCAGAGAAACGCGTGACGTGCGCCCGTTGCGGTCGTGCTGTACCCTACGACCTGTCCCTGTTCGTTGATCGCAAAGGCCGCGCTTTTCGTGCCCCCGAGCGTCCCCAGGTCCTGCACACCGACGCCCGGCGTGTAGAGCATCGCGCGCGGTGGTGGTTGGCCCGCGCCCTCGCCAGGATTCTGCGTTCCCGCCACCTGACCCGCGTCGTTGATGGCGAAGCCCACGAAGGGCAGGCTCGTCACGTTCGCGCCCACGATCGCGACGAGCGGGCCCGACGGCGTGGCCACCCGCGGACCCGTTGGAAGCGGGTCGTCGCCTCGACACGCTGTCGTTAGGCCGAGGGCGGCGAGCAGTACGACAAAGCGCCATGCGGGGCCCGCCCGGCCGCCGCGTTGGATGAAATACCTCATGTAAACCTCCGCCCGTGATCCCTCTCGTGGTGGGCCCGTGACCGGGCGCGCGATGAGGGGAATACGTCCGATGACAACAGCATGGCGACCGGCGCGAAGCCGGTCTGTCGGGTGCGAGTCGTCAGTTGCCTTGGATCCCCTGACTCGCGGTGTCGGATCATCGGCGACGCGCGCTCGGTGTTGCCGGACAGACGTGACACCCGGTGTCGCCTATGTTCCGGCTGGCATGCGGACAGCGCGGACCATTTCGAGGGAGGTCGCATGTCGCATCGGTCTGTCCTTACCCGGGCCGCGCGCAGTGCCCTGTGCGCGTGGTGCGTGAGTGGGGGAGCGTGTACGGCTGTCGTGTCGCTCGAGCCGACGATCGAGCCCGATTCGGCAGTGCGGGTCCCGGCGCTCGTAGGTGACTGGGTCACGGTCGATCGGGAAGACCCCATCGTCGCGCGTGTCGCGCCTGGGCGCGAGGCCGCGACGTACTCTATCCGGTTCGGCGACTCCGTCGCGTTAGGTACCGCCGTCGGCCGCCCGACTCTCTCCGCCCGGTTGGTGCGCCGGCCCGGGGGCTATCTCGGCGAGGCGGTCCCGGAGTCGTCCGACGGATTGCTGGATACCCTCTCGACTCGCTACGGCTCGATGATTCGCCCGATGTACATGGTGGCCGCGGTGAAGTTCGTCGGCGACGACCTGCAGGTTGCCGGGCTCCTCGGCGGGGTGGTCCGCGTGGTCCTGGCGGCCGGGGTATGCCCGCTCCCCGGCACGGTCATCGACGAGCCGGGCGAGCTGGTTTTCACCGGCAGGTCCCGTCAGTTGCGGCGAACGACCGACTGTCTGCTCACCACTCCGGGCGTGCTGGACGAATGGATCGTGTTTCGGCGACGGCAGATCGCGTATCGCTCGAGCGTACCTAACGCCTTGCGAGCTACCCGCTGATCGGGGAAGCGGTGTGAAGTGTCGGGCGCGGCTCGCATCGGTGTGTCGGCGCGAACCGGACACAGAATCAGGCTTCCATGCGACACCTGTGACCGACGACCCGGTGCATTGTGGCTGCACAACGTCCATTCACAGGTGGGTTGTTGGCCTGGAGAGTATCATGCGGTATCGACCTCTTCACACTATCGGCGCCATTGCGTGGTGCCTGGCGATTGCCGCCCCCAGCGCCAATGCGCAGCTCGCACCGCTCGTGGCGCTTCAGCCGGGCACTCGCGTCCGCGTGCAAGCGCCCGTGGTACTCGCGGGGTCGCTCGAGGCGACCGTCACCGCCCGTGCACGCGACACCGTCACCCTGACGACGTCGCGAGGGGTCGCCGTCCGCGTCCCACTCGCGGCGATCACGGCCGTGGACGTGAGCCGCGGGCGGAGCCACGGTGACGGCGCGGTCAAAGGCCTCGCGTGGGGGGCAGGCGCCGGCCTGGTGGTCGGTGTGGTCAGCGCCATCGTGTACGACGCGCGATCCGATGAGTGCGGTGCGGAGCCGTGCAACAACGACCTGTCTCCGGGCGAGGTCGCCGCCGGCGGCTTGATCTCCGGCGCCGTGCTGGGTGCCGGGATCGGCGCGATCATGGGCGTGGAACACTGGGAGCGCCTAACGATCCCGACGTATGTCGCCGTGCGGCCAACCCGCACAGGCGTGGTGCTCACCCTGACAATGCCGTTCTGACCAGGAAACGACTCCGATGATCGAACAACGCACGACCTACGGATTCGGGACCGAACTCGACGTCCCGTTCGAAACGGCCCTGCAGCAGACCCGTGACGCGCTCGCCGCCGAGGGGTTCGGCGTCCTCTGTGACATCGATGTGGCCGCGACACTCCGGCAAAAGCTCGGCGTCGCAATGCCACCCTACGTCATCCTCGGTGCCTGCAATCCGCCGCTGGCCAACCAGGCGTTGCGGGCCGAGCCGGACATTGGGCTGCTGCTCCCGTGTAACGTCGTCGTCTACGCGACGGAGGCACCTAACGTGACCGTCGTCGCCGCCATGGATCCCGAGGCGGCGCTGGCGCTGACCGGCAACGACGCGATGCGACCGGTCGCCGCCCAGGTAGCGGCGAAGCTCCGCCGGGTTGTCGAGCATGTGGCGTTCGCCGCCAGCAACGTTGGCCGCGGAGCGTCTGGAGACTGACCATCGACTCGGAGGATGAGATGCGTAAGACCACCGGTCGCACATGGCGTGGCGTCGGAGCAGGACTCGGTGCCGGGACGCTGTTGGGCCTTGGGTACGTTGCCACGCAATGGCTGCGCTACGGCCACGTGCGGAAACGCCGTGGTCCGCCGACACTCCTCGATCGTTTTCTCCCGGAGTGCGAGGTCGTCGAGCAGCACGAGACGCGCGTGGCCGCTCCCGCAGACGTCACTTACGTGGCAGCGCGCGAGATGAGCCTCGCGTCGTCGCCCGTTGTGCGCGCGATCTTCCGCGGACGCGAGCTGCTGATGCGCTCATCGGCAGCGGACACGAGCCCTGAGGAGCGGCCGCCACAGTCGCTCATCGACGAGGTGCTGTCGATCGGCTGGGGCGTGCTCGCTCAGGAGCCGGGACGCGAGATCGTGCTCGGCGCAGTCACACAGCCGTGGAAGAGTGACGTGAAATTCCGCGCGTTGCCGCCTGACGAGTTTGCGGCGTTCAACGCGCCCGGGTTCGCGAAGATCGCGTGGACCATCCGCGCGGAGCCGACCGGCCCGGAAACGTCACGGTTCTACACCGAGACGCGCGTAGCGACGACCGACGCGGAGGCCCGGAAGCGCTTCCGGCGTTACTGGACCATGGTGTCACCCGGGGTACGGCTCATTCGGCGCGAGAGCCTGCGCCTCGTCAGGGCCGATGCGGAGCGACGCCATCGGGCCCAGGCGACGAACGAAGCTCCCATCGCCGTTTCGTGATCTCGAATCCTGCTGGGAGGATTTATGTCTTCACGTCGTATCCTCATCGCCTACGCAACGAGCTACGGACAGACCGCGAAGATCGCGGCACGCATGGCCGACCTGCTGATGGCCTCGGGCGAGGCCGTCACACTCGTCAACGCCGGGAACCATCCGCGTGACTTCCGCGCGGGGGAATTCGACGGCGTCATCATTGGTGGATCGGTCATTGGCGGACGGCATCAGCGCGCCCTCGGGCACTTCGTGCGGGCGCATCGCGCGGCGCTGAACACGGTCCCGGCGGCCTTCTTCTCGGTCAGCGGTTCCGCGGCGAGCCCGCTGGAAGGCGAACGGGCCAAGGCACGACAGATTCTCGACCAGTTCCTCGACGCGGCCGGCTGGCAGCCGCTGCTCACCGAGACCATCGGCGGCGCGATGGCCTACACGAAGTACAACCCGTTCCTGCGCTGGTTCGTGAAGCGGGCGTCGAAGGTCGCAGGCGGCCCGACGGACACCTCGCGCGATCACGAGATGACCGACTGGTCGCAGGTGGAGCGGTTCGTCAAGCGGTTCGTCCAGACCATCCCAATGCCCGGCGAGACGCCGGTGCCAGCTCCGGAAGTCGCCGTCAGGTGAGGGTCAGCGTCAGGACGAGCCGACCCTCGACTCGCCTGACGTCCCCGAATCATCCCACTGAGGATCTTCCGATCGCCTCGATCCCTCCGGCCGACGCCGCGAGCATTACCAGCTCGTGGCGCGCCGCGCCATAGGGTGGATGCCGTTAGGCACTTCCCTGATCGGCTCGGTCATGTCACACCGTCCCTGCCCTTGGTGGGCGCGCCAGGAGGGACCGCTGCCTACTTCGTCACGATCGGAATCGCCTGCCGTTTCGGTTTCACCTCTTCGGTCTTCGGCAGCCGCACGGTCAGCACGCCGTCCTTGAACTCGGCGGCGATCTTCTTGTCATCGATCCCGCCGGGGAACGGCAGCGTCCGCTGGAACGTTCCGAAACGACGCTCCCACATGTAGTAGGTGCGGTCGTCTTCCTTCTCGGTCTTCTCGTTCACCTTCTCGCCGCGGATCGTCAGCATCCCGTCGGTGAAGTCCACCGAGACATCCTCCGGCTTCATGCCCGGAAGCTCCGCGGTGACCGTGAACTCGTCTTTCGTCTCGGCCATGTTGACCGCGGGCGCCCAGCCTTGCGCCTTCAGTGGGAATTCCTTCCCGAAGACTTCGTCGAACAGGTGCTGTGTGGTCGCGTTCAGGTCATCGAAGTCGCTGAACGGAGCGAGGAGGGGTGACGGCAGGAACCCTGGCGTGAAGGGGAACTGCCGTCGGGTGAGTTTCATGCGTGCCATATCGCCTCCTTGTGGATCTGGATCGTGCACCAAGCTGCACGGCGACCCCAACATGCGATCCGAGCGACACGTGGTCTGTCGGAACAACCCCGTAAAGGACGTCGGCGAGTAACTGACGGGAAATTCCCCGGCGGTGTCAGTGCGAGTGCGCCTGCGTGGTCGCTGTCAGTTGGCAGCGCTCGGCGCCTGTCGGACACAACCCGACAGTCGAAGGAGTTTATGTCGGGATGCTCATGCTCGCGATGTGGGTGATCACCGACAGACGTTTCGCCCAGGCCGGACCTAACGTGCTCCGGATATGACAGCCACCGCGCATGTGACGCCGGCCCGGGCGGCACCGCAGACCACAGCCCCCGCGGCTCATGGCTCCTTCTGGAGTGAACCGGTTGAGGAGCTCTGCGCTCGCCTCCGCTCGTCGCCGCGGGGCCTAACGAGCGCGGAAGCGGAGCGCCGGTTGCGCGAGCTCGGTCCGGCGTCCATTCGCGGAACAACGTCGTCATCCACCGCGCGCATCCTGGTCCGCCAGTTCGGGAACCCACTCGTCATCCTGCTCGTGGTCGCCGCCGTGCTCTCGTTCTTCGTCGGCGAGCGCACAGACTCTGCGATCATCATCGTCGTCGTGCTCGCCGGCGGACTCCTGGGGTTCTGGCAGGAGCGCCGAGCGGCAACCGCCGTGCAGGAGCTCCTGGCGCTCGTGCGCACGACCACGACCGTCATTCGCGATGACGCGTCGGTCACCATTCCACTGGCGGACGTCGTCCCTGGCGACGTCGTGCTCCTTGCCGCCGGCGCTACGCTTCCGGGTGACTGTCGGCTGATCGACACGCGTGACCTGTTCGTCGATGAGTCCGCGCTCACCGGCGAGTCCTTCCCCGTCGCGAAGCGCGTGTGCGCTTTGCCGAACGAGACTCCGCTGAGCGAACTGGCAGGCGCGGCGTTCCTGGGCACGCACGTCGTGACCGGCAGCGCGCGCGCGATGGTCGTCCTCCGAGGACACGACACGGAGTTCGGCCGGCTCTCCGCACGACTCGCCACCACCGCGCCCGAGACGGACTTCGAGCACGGCGTTCGGCGCTTCGGGTACCTGCTGCTGCAGGTGACGCTCGTGCTCACGCTGCTCGTGCTCGCCGTCAACATCGGGCGCCACCGGCCGCTGCTCGAGTCGCTGCTGTTCACGCTCGCCCTCGCCGTCGGGCTCGCGCCGGAGCTGCTCCCGGCGATTGTGAGCGTTACGCTTGCCCACGGCGCCCGCGCGATGGCGCGCGCCCGCGTGATCGTGAAGCGGTTGAGCGCGATCGAGAATCTCGGCGCCATGACGGTGCTCTGCGTCGACAAGACCGGCACCATCACCGAAGGCGTGGTGCGCCTGCAGTCCGTCACGGATGTCGATGGCCGCGAGAGTGACAAGGCCTTCACCTACGCGTACGTGAACGCCGCGTTCGAGTCCGGGTTCACGAACCCGATCGACGACACCATTCGCCGCGCGCGGAGTCCCGACATCAGTGCCTTCACGAAGGCCGACGAGATCCCCTACGACTTCATCCGCAAGCGGCTGAGCGTCATCGTCTCGGAGTCCGGGCGGCGCCTGCTGATCACCAAGGGCGCCGTGCGAAGCGTGCTCGACGTCTGTTCACAGGCGGAGCACTCGGACGGACGCGTCGAGTCGATGGACACCTGCCGCGACGCGATCGAGCAGCGATACGCATCGCTCAGTGCCGACGGCGTGCGCACGCTCGCCGTCGCGTATCGAGTGCTGCCGGGTAACGCAACGGGCGAGCGCGACGACGAGCGCGACCTGACGTTCCTCGGGATTATCGCGCTCGCCGATCCACCCAAAGCAGACGCCAGTGACACGTTAGGCGCGCTGCGCCGCCTCGGCGTCGGCGTCAAGCTGGTCTCCGGCGACAACGCGATCGTGGCGGCCACCGTCGCACGCGCCGTCGGTCTGCGCGGCGAGGCGTGCATCACGGGGCGAGCGCTGCGCGGCCTGAGTGACGAGGCGCTTCGACATCGCGTGCGCGAGACCGACGTGTTCGCCGAGGTCGAGCCGGACCAGAAGGACCGGATCATCCGCGCCCTGCGCGCGGCCGGTGAAGTCGTCGGGTTCCTCGGCGACGGGATCAACGACGCGACCGCCCTCCACAGCGCGGATGTGGGCATCTCCGTGGAAAGCGCGGTGGACGTCACGAAGGACGCCGCCGACATCGTCCTGTTAGAGAAGGACCTGAACGTGCTCGTCGCGGGACTGCGCGAAGGCCGGCGCGCGTTCGCGAACACGCTCAAGTACATCTTCATCACCACGAGCGCGAACTTCGGCAACATGGTGAGCATGGCGGTGGCCTCGTTGTTCACGGGCTTCCTGCCGCTCCTCCCGAAGCAGATTCTGCTCATCAACTTCCTCACGGACATCCCGTCGGTCGCCGTCGCGACGGATCGGCTGGATCCCGAGCTCGTGGAGCGGCCACGCCGGTGGGACAACCGGCTCATTCGGAACTTCATGATCACGTTCGGACTCGTGAGCTCGGTGTTCGACCTGCTCACGTTCGCGCTCCTGTTGCTGCTCATTCGCAGCGACGTCGATCAATTCCGGACGGGATGGTTTCTCGAGTCGGTGCTCTCCGAGATCCTGGTGCTGCTCGTGATCCGGACGCGGCGTCCGTTCTTCCGCAGCCCGGTTGGACGTGGTCTGCTCGTGGGCTCGCTCGTGGTCGCCGTCGGATCGCTGGTCCTCCCCTACGTCGGTCTCGGCCGCACGTTCGGGCTCGTGCCGGTGTCGGCTCCGGTGCTGCTCATGCTGACGGCCGTCACGGTGGCGTACGTCGTCGCTTCGGAGGTCGTGAAGCGCGGCTTCTTTCGGCCGAGCACGAGTCCCGAGCGGCGCTCCCTCTCTGTTTGTTGACGGCGGTCCTCGGCTTGCACTGGTTGGCGCTCCGACCGCGAGCGACATTGTCCCCAGCGGTTGGGTGTCAACCATAGAAGAGGGCGCCGGCGGCGAGCGCCCGCGCTGACGGGAGTGAAGCGTGGTGCGGTCGCGGCGGTGGGTTTGGAACCTCATGGTGCTGTCGGCGAGTTTTGGCGTTCTCACGTCCTGCGGTGTGGTGACGCGTGCCTTCACTGCCGGATCGCCTCACGCCATTGGCGCGGCCCCTGCCAGCCTGGGCGCGGTCGAGGTCGCGTTCCCGAGCCGCTCGGGCAGCCAGCTCCGCGGCTGGTTCGTCCCGGGGCGCCCCGGCAAGGGAGCTGTCCTCCTCCTTCACGGGGTCCACGCCAATCGCCTCGCGATGCTTCCGCGAGCCCGGTTCCTCCACGCGCTCGGCTATGCCGTGCTCATGCCGGACTTCCGCGCCCACGGGGAGAGCTCGGGCAATCACACGACGTTTGGGGCGCTCGAAGCCAGGGACGCACACGCGGCCGCCTGTCTGCTCCACACCCTGGCGCCGCACGAACGCGTTGCGGCGATCGGTGTATCGTTAGGCGGCGCCGCGGCGCTCCTCGGCCAGAAGCCGCTGCCGGTCGACGCGCTCGTGCTCGAGTCGGTCTACCCGACAATCGATCAGGCGGCAAAGAACCGCCTGCACGCCTGGCTCGGGCCGATCGGTTCCTGGATCGCGCCGAGCCTCGTCCGCTCACTCGAGCCGACCGTCGGCGTGAAGCCCGCGGAGCTGCGCCCCATCGACCGCATTGCCGAAGTGCGCGTGCCCGTACTCATGGCCGCCGGCAGCGCCGACCCGTACACGCCGATGGACGAGTCGAAGGCGCTGTTCGAGCGACTCGCGCAGCCGAAGGAGTTCTGGGCGGTAAACGGCGCCACCCATGAAGACCTGTACGACTATGCGCCGGCGGAGTATCGGCGCCGCGTCGGTGGATTCCTTCAGCGTACGCTCGGCAGCGTGTCTCCCACGGTTTCGGTGGCGCCCGTTACGGGATGTGGTGACGCCCATGCGTAGCATCGTCCGACCGCTGATTTCCGCGTTGACCGGCGCGGCGTCCTGTGCGTCTCTCATCGCTGCAACACCGCGTGAGACGGCGGCGCAACAGCGCTCCGCGAAGGACAGCTCGCAGCACGATCCCCGCTGGGCCGCGATTCGCCAGGTCTTCGGACAGGGCGAGGCCGAGGGCAAGTACTTCCGCGTCAATCTTCCTCGCACCGACCTGCACGTGAGCATTGGAGCGGATACCCTCGATCCGGGGCTCGAGCTCACGAGCTACGTGGGCTTCATGCCCGGAACGACGGCAACGGACGTGATGGCGATGGGGGAGGTCGTCGTACGGGAGGACGAAGTGCCGGCCGCGCTCGCCGAAGCGCGGAAGCAAGGTGTGTCGGTCACAGCGCTGCACAATCATCTGGTGTCGGAGTCGCCGCACGTGATGTACATGCACGTGATGGCGGAAGGCTCGCCGAAGGCGATCGCGACGAAAATGCATGCAGTGTTCGCCGCCACCGCAACGCCACTCGAGCCGGAGCACGAGCATGAAGAGCAGTCGGCGAACGCGTCCGACTGGTCGGTGATCGACGGCATCCTCGGCAAACACTCCGAGGCCGAAGGCCGGACCGCCGAGTACGAGTTTCCACGCCACGAGCGGCTCACAGTGCACGGCAAGTCGGTGGAGTCGGTCGGCACGCTCGAGACAGCGTCCGAGGTGGTGTTCCAGCGCCTCGGCCCAGGACGTGTCGCGACGGCCGGGGAGTTGTACCTGCTCACGAGTGAGGTCGAGCCGGTGTTGCGAGCGCTCGACGAGCACGGGCTGCACCCGACGGCGCTGCACAATCACATGCTCGACGACGGGCCGCCTCACTATTGGGTGCACTGGTACGCGACGGGCGACGACGCGACGCTGGCCAAGGGCGTTTCGGCGGCGCTCGCGCTCATGAACGGCGCACGGAAGTCCAGGTCCGAGTGAAGTGCTCGTTCGCGGCCTCCGGCCTTGCTCATTGTCAGCGTGTCTCCGCGCACTTCACGCTCCTTCCATAACGAGTAGACCGCGGGAATCACCACGAGCGTGAGCACGGTGCTCGAGACCATCCCGCCCACCATCGGCGCGGCGATGCGCTTCATCACGCTGGCGCCAGTTCCCGTTCCCCAGAGGATCGGAAGGAGCCCGGCCATGATCGCCGTCACCGTCATCATCTTCGGGCGCACTCGTTCCACCGCACCCTCCACCACCGCGTCGTAGAGGTCGCGAAGCGTCGGCCGGTGTCCGTCTGCCTGACGAGCGTTCCACGCGTGATCGAGGTACACCAGCATCACCACACCGGTTTCCGCCGCCACGCCAGCCAGCGCGATGAATCCGATGGCCACCGCTACCGACCAGTTGTAGCCCAGCGTCCAGATGAACCAGATTCCGCCGACGAGCGCGAAGGGTAGCGAGAGCATTACGATCAGCGTCTCGCCCACGCTCTTGAAGTTGAAGTAGAGCAGCAGGAAGATGATCGCGAGCGTCGCCGGAATCACGAGCTTCATGCGCTCCTTCGCGCGCTGCATGTACTCGTACTGGCCGCTCCACGACATCGTGTAGCCCGGCGGCAGCTTCACCTCGCGCTCCACCATCGCGCGCGCCTCGGCGACGTATCGGCCGATGTCGCGTCCCGTAACATCGACGTACACCCATGCCGTTGGCAGCGCATCTTCGGTGCGGACCACCATCGGGCCGGCCACCTGCCTGATCGTCGCTACCTGCCCCAGCGGCACCTGCGCAACCGAGCCGCCCATCGACGATGGCGCCGCGCCGCTGACCATCGCGGTACCGCTCGTCATCCAACTTGGAGTCGCGGACGTCGCGCCCCCCGCGACGCCGCGGGTGTGGCTTACCGGCACCAGGACGGCCGCCAGCCGTTCCGGTGTGTCGCGCAGCTCCTGTGGATACCTAACGCGAACACCGTAGCGCTCGCGTCCCTCGACCGTCTGCGTGATCGTCATCCCGCCGATCGCCGTCGCGATGACGGTCTGGATGTCGCCCACGTTCAGGCCATGCCGCGCGGCGGACGCACGGTCGATGTCGATGTCCAGGTAGTAGCCCGACACCGCGCGCTCGGCGAACGCACTCCGCGTCCCCGGGACCATCCGCACGGACGCTTCGATGTCCCTGCCAATGCGCTCGAGCTCCGCGAGGTCGGGGCCGAAGACCTTGATGCCGACCGGTGTACGAATCCCGGTCGCGAGCATGTCGATGCGGCCGATGATCGGCATGGTCCACGCGTTCGTCACGCCCGGTAGCTTCACCGCCGAGTCCATTTGGGCGACGAGCCGCTCGTACGTCATGCCGTCACGCCACTCCGACTTCGGCTTGAGCGTGATGGTCGTCTCGAACATGTCGAGTCCCGCTGGATCGGTGGCGGTCTCCGCGCGGCCCGCTTTCCCCCACACGTGAGCCACCTCGGGGAAGCGTCTCAGGACTCCGTCCTGCTGGCGGAGGATTTCGCGCGCACGCGCAACGCTCACGCCAGGAAGCGTGGTCGGCATGTAGAGGATCGTTCCTTCCTCGAGCGGCGGCATGAACTCGCTGCCGATGCGAGTCCAGGGAACCCACGTGGTGATGAGGGCCACCGCCGCGCCGACGATCACCGGCCCGCGATGGCGCAACACCGCGTGGATCACAGGACCATACACGCGGATGAGCGCGCGATTGATCGGGTTCGCGCGCTCGCGAAACACCGGCCCGCGTATGAACAGCCCCATGGCCACGGGCACGAGTGTCACGGAGAGCAGGCTCGCCGCCGCCATCGCGAATGTCTTGGTGAACGCGAGCGGAGTGAACAGCCGCCCCTCCTGTCCCTCGAGCGCGAACACGGGCACGAATGACACCGTGATGATGAGCAGCGAAAAGAACAGCGCTGGCCCAACCTCCTTCGCACTCTTGGTTGCGATTTCCCATCGAAGGGAATCGGGCGCTCGCTCCAGATACTTGTGCATGTTCTCGATCATCACGATCGCCGCGTCGATCATCGCCCCGATCGCGATCGCGATCCCGCCGAGCGACATGATGTCGGCGCCGACACCGACCCATCGCATTGCGATGAACGCCATGAGAACGCCGATCGGAAGCGTGAGGATCGCGACGAGCGCCGACCGCGCGTGCAGGAGGAAAACGATGCACACCAGCGCGACGATCAATGCCTCCTCGAGAAGCTTCTCCTCGAGCGTCCGGATCGAATGCTCGATGAGCTCCGAGCGGTCGTACACGGGCCGCACGACCACGCCCGGCGGGAGCCCCTTCTGCACTTCGGCCAGCTTCCTCTTCACGTTCCTGATCGTCGTCAGTGCGTTCTCGCCGAACCGCATGACGACGATTCCACCGACGGCGTCGCCGCGCCCGTCGAGGTCCACGATCCCGCGGCGCACAGCGGGGCCGGTGGTCACGCGCCCGAGCTCCACGACGCGGATGGGCGTGCCGCTTTGTGTCGCGCCGACCACGACGTTCTCGATGTCAGCCACGCTCTTCAGGTAGCCGAGTCCGCGCACCATGTACTCGCGCTCGGAGAGCTCGATCACCATGGCGCCCACGTCGCTGTTCGCGTTCTGGATGGCTGCCATCACCTGCGTGACGGGGATCTGATACGCGAGGAGCTTCGCGGGGTCGATGTCCACCTGGTACTGCTTCTCGAACCCGCCAACGCTCGCTACCTCACTCACGCCGGGCACCGCCGTCAGTGCATAACGAAGGAACCAATCCTGAACGCTGCGGAGCTGGGCGAGGTCGAGCCGGCCGCTCGTATCCTCCAGCGCGTACTGGTAGACCCAGCCGAGCCCCGTCGCATCGGGGCCGAGCGTGGGACTCACGTTCGCGGGGAGCTTTCCCTTGATCCCGCTCAGGTACTCGAGCACGCGCGAGCGGGCCCAGTAGAGGTCGGTGTCCTCATTGAAGATCACGTAGACGAACGAGACGCCGAAGAACGAATAGCCGCGGACCGTCCGCGCGCCGGGGACTTTCAACATTTCGGCGGCGATCGGATAGGTGACCTGATCCTCGACGATACGCGGGGCCTGCTCGTTGTAGTCCGCCTGCACGATCACCTGGACATCGCTCAGGTCGGGCAGCGCTTCCAGCGGTGTGCGTCGTACCGCGGCCACGCCGCCGACGATCACGGCAACGGTGAACAAGACCACGAGCAGCTTGTTCCGCACCGACCATTCGATGGTTCGCTCGAGCATGTCGCTACCGCTCCTTGGGCGCCTTCGTCGGCGCCGTCATGTCCATGCCGGGCATGTCGCCCATCCCGCCTAACGCGGTGCCGAGGTTCGACTCGGCATCGATGAGGAAGGTGGCGGACGCGGCGACCGTGTCGCCGGCCGCGAGCCCGCGCCGGATCTCGATGCGGTCGTCGGAGGCCATGCCGAGTGCCACGAGCCGCGGCTCCAGCATGCCATCGGGCCGCTTCACGAACACGAGGTTCCGTTCGCCGGTCGAGAGCACCGCCGTTCGCGGCACGCTCACCGTCCCGGCGCGTCCGGTTCCCGTTAGGCGCAACGTGGCGTACATCCCGGGCTTGAGCCGCAGGTCGCGGTTGGGCAGCTCCACTCTGACGCGCGCCGTGCGCGTGTCCGGGTCCAGCGTCGGGTACACGTAGGTGATACGCCCGTGGAACGCCTCGCCCGGGACGGCTTCCAGCTCGGCCGTCACCGCCTGGCCGAGGCGCACCGAGGCGAGATCCTGCTCGAACACGTTGCCTTCGACCCACACGATGCCCAGGTCCGCGATCTTGTACAGCGCATCACCGGCCATCACTCGCTGGCCTTGCAGTATGTTCTTCTCCACCACGAACCCACTCACCGGTGACCGGAACGTCAGCGTTCGCTCCACGTGCCCCGTGCTCTCGATGCGGGCGATGTCACCGGGCGCGATGTCCCAGTAGGCGAGGCGTCGTCGCGATGACGACAGCAGATCGGCCGCGCTCGTGCGTGCGTCCTCGGACCCGCTGGCGACCTGGGACTGGAGTCGCCTGGCAAGGAGCAGCTCCTCCTGCGCGGTCACGAGCATTGGCGAGTAGATGCCGAACAGCGGCGCATCGGCCTGTACGGCCTGGCCGGTGAAATCCACGAAGAGTCGCTCTACCCAGCCGTCGACTTTCAACGAGATGGCCTTCACGCGTCTCTCGTCGAACGTGACCTGACCGACGGTTCGGATCTCTCGCTTCAACTCGCCCATCGAAGCGACGGCGTACGTCACGCCGATCCGCTTCGCCTCGGCGCTCGAGAGCATCACGGGCTTGCCCGTCTCGGCGGCCGGTGCGGCAGCGTGATCATGCGCGGCTCCGGCTGTCGGTTGCCTCGCGGTTCGCGTCGAGAAGTACGCGGCTGCGACCGCGGCAAGCGGAATGCCCAGGTACAGGCTCCATCGCAGCACATGCCGGCGCTCCCGGCTCTGGTCGCGGAAAGGCGATTCGTTGTCGTCGTTCATGGCTTCTCCCGCGTCAGCCGAGCCTCACCAGCGACGCTGTTGGCGTCGAACAGCTCGCGCCCCACGAGCATCTCGAGGTCCGCCCACGCCTTTCCCTGCTCGGCGTCGAGCGTGAACAGCTCCTGACGGTACGTGTTGACGGTCATCCGATTGTCGAGGAGCGTCATGAAGTCCACGCCGCCCACGCGGTACGCCGCGAGCGATGACGCCGCGGTGGCTTCCGCCTGCGGGATCACCGTCGTGCGGTACAGCGCGGCGAGATTGCGTGCCCGCGTTAGGCTCGCGTACGCCTCCGTCACCCGCGCCCGCGTTTCGGCGTGCATCGCCGCCAGGTCGGCCGCGGCCATCTTCCGCATCGCGTCCGTCTCCTCGCGCATGCGGAGTTGGCGCCGCCCGGCGAACACCGGAACCGACGCGCCGACCATGAGGCTCCCCATCCGTTCGGTTCCCATTTCACCGCTTTGCGTCCCGTACTGAAGGCCAATCGTGACATCCGGCCAGATCTCGCGTCGCGCGAGGCTCGCCTGCGCATCGGCCGCTTGCAGATCGCGCTCACCGGCCCGGAGCATCGGGCGTCCGGTCTCTGCGAGCGATACGAGCGAATCCATCGACGGCACCGAGTCGGGGAACGCCGGGAGGGCGGGCGACGGCCACGACTCGCGGCCGGGGCGGTCGAGGAGCGCATCGAGGCGAGCGGCCATTCCCGTACGCATTGTCGTCATGCGGACGGTGTCCTCCACCATCCGCGCGATCTCGACTTGAGCGCGGAGCACATCCGCCTGGCGCCCCTCGCCGACGCGATACATCGCCTCCGCAGTTCTACGTATGTCCTGCAGCAGCCCAAGTGTCTCGCGCATGACGGCGAGACGCTGATCCGTCTGGTACAGATCGTAGAACGCCATCGCGACGTCGCTTCGAAGCTCCCATTGCACTGCCCGCACGCGTTCGGCCTGCGCGGACGCCTGGAAGGATGCGACGCGGCCCGAGAGGCCCAGCTTCCCGGCCACCGGCAGCATCTGCATGAGCTGGAGCTGCACCATGCCTAACGGGTCCATCGGCCGGAGGCCGGGCAGCGTGTAGTTCATGAACCCGAGCTGGAGCTGCGGATCGGGCGGAAGTTTCGCCGACGACACACGGGCCTCCGCCGCGCTGGCGAGGGCCCGGGCCGCCGCGACTCGCGGGCTGTCGCGCTGGGCTTCGTCGTACAGCTCTCCCAGGCGGAGCGATTGCCCGCTCGTCGCGCGATCCTGGGCTCCGGCCGTCAGGATCGCGGCCGATGCCGATAGACCCCACAGCACGCTCGCCGTGGTCAGTATGGCACGCGTTCGCTCGCGGCGATGGCTACGCCGACGACTATCAATGACTCTCTTGATGAGTGACACGCTCGACTCCGGGTTACGGCTCCCGTTTGATGAACCGGAAGCGCGACATCACCTCGTCCGGGGCGCCGGCGATGTGGCGGCGGCGGACGACTCACGTTGTGCCTGTGAGGGAGTTACGAGCGTGGAGGTGGGAGCTCCGGAGCAGTGGTGCGTGTCGGAGGTGCGAGCACGCGGCTCGGGACGCCGCGGTCGGCTGGTGCGACGACGATGCTCATGCCCGCAACCGCCGCGCCGAGCACGACCGACGCGCAGGCCGTCATCGAATCGCAGGAGGCCGGGGTGTGGTGCGCAGGACAAGGCGAGTCGTCCGGGGTCGCCGAGCGGATGGATCCGTCCATCGACATCTCGCTGTGATCGCTCACCGCAGCATCCGCCCCCCACACGTGCGTCATGCACGCGACGCGCCATCCCCCCAGCGTAAGGTGGAGGAGCAGTAAAGCGGTCACGATTCCCACGACGCGATGGAGCATGCTCGCATAGTAGCGCGTCCGCGACGTCGCCGCGGTAGGGTAGTCATGGTGGAGTTGTCCGGAAATTCCCGACGGACCGTGACGACAGGCAAGCGCGCGCGAGCCTACGCCGGCGGAACGGCCATCAGTCGGGAAATGGCCGCGTCGTTGCCGGGAATCGGCCGAGCGCGCAGGCCGCTAAGCGCGCGCTCGGCCCTATGCCTGGTGGCTCACTTTGCCTTTGCTCTATCGTTCAATTGCCTTTGCTGATCGAGGCCGCGTGTGTTACTGGGCGCCGCATCGCGCCGAATGCCGACCTGAACGCCCGAACCGAGCCATGTCATGCGCGCAGTGTAAGGGAATCGAGAGTCAATTCGACCGCGGCGAGGCGAGAAAGAAGCTCCGCCACTATCGGCGCCGCGGGCCTGACAAGACGACGCGGATGCTCATCGAGGATCTGCGCGCCGCGCTTGCCGCAAGCGACGCTCACGACTCGGTGCTGCTCGACATCGGCGCCGGGATAGGCGCGATCCATCACGAGCTGCTCAATGGCCGCGTGAGCCGGGCCGTGCACGTCGACGCGTCCACGGCGCAGCTGGCCGCGGCTCGCGAGGAGACGGAGCGCCGAGGCCACAGTGGACGCGTGGAGTTCGTGTTCGGCGACTTCGTCGCGCTCGCCGACACCATCCCCGCAGCCGACATCGTCACGCTCGACCGCGTGATCTGCTGCTTCGACGACATGCACGGCCTCGTACGGCGTTCGGCCCGAAAGGCCGGCCGGCTATACGGCGCCGTGTACCCGAGGCAGATCGGCTGGATGCGCATCGCGATCGCCGCGGTCAACCTTTTCCAGCGGCTCAAGCGCACCACGTTCCGCGTCTTCCTTCACGACCCGGCCGCCATTGATGCCGAGCTTCGTGCCGCGGGGCTCGAGCGCAGGTCATGGCGCCAGACGTTAGGCTGGGAAGTGGTCGTGTACGCGCGCGCGTCGTGAATCCCCGTACGTCATTCGCCGGAGGACTTTGTGAAGCGGTTCTTCCTCGTCATCGCCGCGGTCATTGGTCTCTACCTCGCGGTTCGCGTCGTGCGACACCCGGCCTCGCTGACCAGCCCCGCGCCGAGGGCGGTTGGCGCCGCGACTGCGCCCACGCCCGCGCTCCCTGGCACGACCCCGACGCCGAGCCTCTCGGACAACGCCGCCATCGGCCGCGCGTTCGCGAACCGCGCCCGGGACGTTCGCGTCGACGGCAGCGGTTCCGTGTCGCGGGTGCTTTCCGATGACAACCAGGGCGGACGACACCAACGCTTTCTCGTCCTGCTCCCGACGGGCCAATCGATCCTGATCGTGCACAACATCGACATTGCGCCGCGCGTCGAGAACCTGCGAGTCGGCGACGAAGTCGAGTTCGAGGGCGAGTATGTCTGGAACGATCAGGGTGGCATCGTGCACTGGACGCATCGCGACCCATCGCGTCGGCACAGACCCGGCTGGGTGAAGCACGCCGGACACATATATCAGTGAGCGCGCTGGAGCGCTCCGCTCATCGAGACCCGGCTGCCTCGATCACGGCGTCGGCGAACGCTTGTGGCGCTTCCTGCGGCAGGTTGTGCCCTACTCCGCCCTGGATGATCCGGTGCGCGTACTTGCCGGAAACCGGCCACCACCGCACTCTCGATCTCGAGCGCATCCATGAGCGCGATGATGTCGAGCGCGACGACGGACTGCTGGCCGTTGCGAACCGTGGTATTCGAGAGAAATCGCGTCGTGCCATAGCCGCGCAAGTGCGGCACGATCACGCGGAAGCCCGCCTTCGCGAGCAGCGGCGAGACCTCCGCGAAGCTGTGGATGTCGTAGGGCCAGCCGTGCAGAAGGATCACTGGCCGACCGTTGGCTCGGCCGTCCTCGGCGTAGCCGATATTCAGGAGCCCGGCATCGATCTGCTTCAGCGGAGCGAACGAGTCACGCGGCTCTGGCGCGCCCGATGTTGGGCGCGCGGAACCGATCATGGTCCATTGGGCGTGTGCCGAGCCAACCAGCCAGAGCTTCGTGGCGGCGAGTGTAGTCACCGCGCTCCCGAGGAACCGTCTGCGGCCCCGTCTCGTGTCGTCCGACATGTTCGTTGCTCCAATCGAGATCACCACGAGGACAATGTGGCCCGCGGCTGGGGTCGAGCGATCATCCTTATGGTGTTGGTCCGCTGGGGGCACCGCCGACAGGCCATGAGCACGAAGTATCTTTCCGACTACGCGCGAACGTCGACGCCATCAGGATACGTCGGCGGCGCCCAGAGACGAGCACTGCGGGAGGATGCTGCGATGGGGAAGACCGAGGTGAACGAGAACGGCGGGGCAACTACTGCATCGACTGTTGCCACAGGACGTCAGACGGAGGTGGCCGTGCTCGCGGGCGGCTGCTTCTGGGGCGTCGAGGATATTCTGCGTGACGTACCGGGCGTGATCGACACCGACGTCGGGTACACGGGCGGCTGGCTGGAGAACCCGAGATATGACGACACGCACGACAGCAAGTCGGGTCATGCCGAGGCCGTCCGCGTGACGTTCGATCCAGCGGTACTCAGTTACGAGGACCTGCTCGAGCAGTGGTTCTTCCGGCTGCACGACCCGACCACGCTCAACCGCCAGGGCAACGACATCGGCACCCAGTATCGCTCGGCGATCTTCCCGCAGTCGCCGGAGCAGAAGGCGACGGCGGAGCGCGTGATCGCGCGCGTGCAGGCGTCGGGGAAGTGGAAGCGGCCGATCACGACGTCGATCGAGCCTGCCTCCACGTGGTACAGCGCGGAGGCATATCACCAGGATTACCTCCGGAAGAACCCGGGTGGCTACACCTGTCACTTCCTGCGTGACTAGTACGACCCTGATGCCGGTGCGCTGGCTCGCGAGCCGAGCCCGGATCAACGGCAAGGCCTAACGCGGATTGACTACGGTCAGTACGATTTCGCGGATTGGCTCCCAAATCCGCGAAATCGGCGTGGGCATCGGTTGTCGGATCAGCTGATACACCCGCTGTTCGGTGACGGTACCGTTTCCCGGTTGGTCGGCGTCCCCCCCATGCGCCGCCGCCGGCGGTCGTCCATCCACCAGCACGCGGAACCGGACCGGCACGCCTCGCGTTGCCGGCCCCATGATGAGGTTGACATCGCGGCCGTGGAAGCGATAGGCGATCCGCCCGTTAGGCACGTTGAGCGCCGCGGCCCGCTGCGTGACGGTCCAGTCACCCGAGAGCGCCCACTGATTGAGCCGCAACTGCTGAGGGACAGCGTACACGCGACGCTGGTCGACCGCGGCGCCGCCAGGGGATGAGAGTTCTCGGCTTGCCCAAACCCGACATACGTCTCGGGCGACTTGAGGTTGCCCCAGTCCGCGGCGACCTCGCCGCCCTGCGGTACGACCGAGACCAGCTCCGAGGCCTAACAAGCGCCGGCGATCGTGGTCGATGGGGTCTGGCATACGGTCAGGATCATATCCGAGCCGTGCCCGCGGCTCCATTACACGATGGTATCGGCCGCGGTCGCGTTAGGTAGGGACCACGCCACGGCTGGCGTAAGACCACCGGGCACCCTGTTTTCCACGTTTCTCGCGCCTCGCGGGTTCGATTTCTGCAATACGAGCCCGTTGCGTATGACAAACCGAGAGCCGACGTGGATGCGCCTAGCACTGGCCGCGGCTGCCGCTGTCGCTCTCGTCGCGTGCGGGAAGGATGGGCTCGAACCCTCGCACGGACAGGTCGCAAGCGTAGAAGTTGCGCCGCCCACCGCAAGCGTCGCGGTCGGCGCGACGGTGACGCTCACCGCGTCTGCGCTCGACGCGTCCGGCAACGTGGTCACCGGCCGGAAGGTGGTCTGGGCGGCCGGCGACTCCAACCTCGCGACGGTCTCCGCCGCCGGTGTCGTCACGGGACGGCGGGTCGGCACCGTGCCCGTCGCCGCCAGCGTCGAAGGGAAAGCCGCGGTCGCCCAGATCCGGGTAACGCCGGTCCCGGTTGTCGCCGTGCGTCTGTCGCCCATGAGTCGCGACCTCACGGTCGGCGGGACCGTGCAGCTCACGGCCGAGCCGCTGGACGCCAAAGGCGCTGTGCTGTCCGGCCGCTCGATCGCGTGGAGCTCGAGCCGCACCAGCGTCGCAACCGTGAGCGGGAGCGGCGCCGTCACGGCCCGCTCGCCCGGGAGTGCCATCATCACGGCGACGGTCGAAGGCAAGAACGGCGTCGCGGCAATTACGGTCGCCCCGGCATCGGTCGCCTCGGTCGCCGTGAGCCCCACCTCGGCGACGCTCGTCGTCGGGGAGACCGTGCAGCTCGGTGCCCAGCCCCGCGACGCGTCGGGCCAGCCACTCGGCGGCCGGGCGGTGACGTGGTCGACGGATCGGTCGGCCGTCGCGACGGTCACATCGACGGGGGTCGTAACCGCGCTGTCTCCGGGGATGGCGACCATCACGGCGGCGAGCGAGGGGCGGCGCGGTAGCGCGACGATCGTCGTGCGCGCCCCGTCGGTCAACCGCGTACAGGTCACGCCGGCCTCGACCACCGTCAAGGCGGGTGGCTCCTTCCGGCTCACCGCGAACGTCTACGACTCGCGCGGGAACATCATGACCGAGGCGCGGGTGGAGTGGGCGAGCAGCGACACACGGATCGCGGTCGTGGATAACGCCGGTGGCGTACTCGCCTTGAGGGAAGGGTCGGCGGTCATCACGGCAACGAGCGGTGGCAAATCGGGGAGTGCGTCTGTTCGCGTGAGGAAGAGGTAGAGTGGCAGACGAGGCATGGCATGACTCGCAAGAAGTTCAGCCGGTCCCGAGCCATCGTGCACGCAGCCTCTCTAACCAGCCCGGCGCATTCGGATCGATCACCTTCACTTCCACCGCGCCCATCAACGCCGTTCCCGTAATGCGCACCAGCGGGGCGTCCGCTGAGCTCACGCCTTCCACCTCTCGCACGACTTCGACGCTGCCCATCACCGGGTCGACGTCGCACTCGATACGAAGATCGGGCGGCACGAACACCGTGACGTTGGCCATGATGCACTTGATCTCGATGTGAGACGTGCCGGCCCCGATTTGCGCCCGCGTGAGGTCGACCTCCGCGTTCCCCCACAGCGCGAACGTGCGGAACAGCCGCGGGAGCGTCCAATCGCCGGCCCGTTTGACGTGGGAGAGAAACGCGACAGTTCCCCGCCGCTGCGGAACGAGCTCGTCGGCAACCACAACGGGGTGCACGCCGGGCGGTTTGGTGGGCGGCTGGAAGCCGGAAGAAGTCACAATCGGTCCTCGACTCGCAATCAACGAAAGAATGACAGCACGATCTCCATTGCGATCAACCCCGCTTCCGCATTGCTACGCATCGCTCAGCTGTCGTGCGGCCGCGCGCGATATGTCCGTTCGCACATCCGTGGCTCCCGCTCCTGAAGGTGCCACCACTCCATCGCTGCCCGCGCCGTACTCGTGACGGTAGGCGTGCAGCAACTCGAACAGATACGCAATCGCCAGCGGGCCGAGGAGGATGCCGAGAAGCCCGAAATACCTGACGCCCGCAAACGCGCCGACGAGCGTGATCATTGGATGAATGTTCGACACCCGCTTGTACACGAGCGGGCGAATGAGGTTGTCGACGTTGCTCGCGACTCCGGCGCCGATCACGGCCATCGTGGCCGCCGCACCAAGCCGCTCGTGGGCGAGGAGAATGATGGTGGCAGGAAGCCAGACCAGACCGCTACCGAGAACCGGCAGTACCGACGCAAGGGCAGTCACGGCTCCCCAGAAAAGTGGGTTCGCGAGATCCACGAGCCAGAACCCCACGCCGATCAGGGCCCCCTGTATCACCGCAATGAGCGCCGTCCCGAGCAGCGTCGCCTCCGTCACACCGAAAAAACGACTCGCCAACGCGTCCGACGTCTGCTGCGAGAACGGAATGTAGCTGCGCGCCACGGTCCATAATTGGGTGCCCGAGCGGAGCAGATAAAACAGGCCGAAGAACGCGATGACGATGTTGAGCACGAGCGATGTCGCTCCACCCACGAACCCCACGAGCTGCGACGACAGCCACGACAGCAGCGAGTCCGTCGCCTTCGCCAGCTCCGGTCCCACCTGAAGGCTGCCTATTCGCATCTGGGCCACGCGAGAGAACACGTCGCTGCTCTGCGCCCGTCGCAGGGCGTCGGGTGCCTGATCGATCAGCAAACCGATCAGCCAGGTGGCTGGCAGAGCGATGAGCACGAGCGCCGCCACGAGCACGAGAGCGGCGGCAACGGACGGCTTGATGGCGCGCGCGAGCCACCGATACGGATTGACGCAAACCACGTAGAGGACCGCCGCGCCAAGCAGCCCGCTGAAGAAGGGCGACAATCCTATGACGACGACGACCGCGAGGACGAGAATCAGCAGGGCAGCGCGGTCCCGCGATGTCTGAAGCAATGGCATTGGCGGCGAGGTTGGGGAGCTCTGATGCCGACTCGCGTCCGCACGAGTCGCCGGTCGAGTTTGACCTTCCCGTTCCCCGAATAATCTGGCCTCTCCTGCCGGGGCCGACAGCATCATGACGCGGGCGGCATTCCCTTCCTGACGTTCCGCGACGCGTGTCGCTAGCGTTCAACTGGTCGACCCATCCCCTGCCGCCGAGGAGGCAACGATGTCCACGAGCACGCCGAGCACCGACATGCCGTACCGCGTTCTGGGCCACACCGGCGAACGGGTCTCCGCCGTCGGCCTCGGCGGCTGGCATCTCGCGTTCCCGAAGCTCGACGAGCAGGCTGCCATACGAATCATCCGGACCGCGATCGACCGCGGCATCACCTTCATGGACAACTCGTGGGACTACTGGGAGGGGGAAAGCGAACGGCGGATGGGTAAGGCGTTAGGCGACGGCTATCGCTCGCGCGTGTTCCTCATGACCAAGATCGACGGCCGGACGAAGCGTGAGGCCACGCGCCAGCTCGACGAATCGCTGCGCAGACTCCGAACCGACCGGATCGACCTCGTCCAGCATCACGAGGTCGTCCGATTCGAAGATCCGGACCGCATGTTCGACGAGGAGGGCGCGCAGGCCGCGCTCATCGAGGCGCGTGCCGCGGGCAAGCTCCGCTACATCGGCTTCACCGGGCACAAGGACCCGCACGTTCACCTCTACACGCTCGAAGTCGCGAGGAAGCACGGCTTCACGTTCGACACCGTGCAGATGCCGCTCAACGTGATGGACGCTCACTTCCGGAGCTTCGAGCGCATGGTACTTCCCGAGCTCGTGCGGCAGAACATCGGGGTGCTCGGCATGAAGGCGCTCGCCAACGGGCGCATTCTCCAGTCGGGCACCGTGACCGCGGTCGAGTGCCTGCACTACGCGCTGCACCTGCCGACGTCGGTCGTCATCACGGGCTGTGAGAGCCTCGAGATCCTCGACCAGGCCTTCGAGGCGGTGCGCACGTTTCAGCCGATGAGCGACCGTGACGTGGCCGTGCTCCTTGCACGCACGGCCGACGCGGCGTCCAGCGGGGAGTTCGAGCTGTTCAAGACGAGCTCGATCTACGACGCCACGGCGGCGCACCCGGACTGGCTCGGTGAGGAGCCGCAGCGCTGGACAGCCACGCTGCCGGCCTAGACGCGCCGGTGGGAGCGACGCTTCATTAGACGCATGACCGCCACGACGACCTACCCGGTGCCCGAGGACGCGCGATCGACGTTAGGTACGTCGAAGCCGTTCGTGGTCCTCGCCGGTACCGCGCATCCCCGGCTCGCGTCGGACATCGCGGTCCACCTCGGCGTCCCGCTTGGCGCGTGCCGTGTCGAGCGCTTTCCCGACGGCGAGGTCGCGGCCGAGCTGCAGCAGTCGGTCCGCGGGCACGACGTGTTCATCGTGCAGCCGATGGCCCCGCCGGTGAACGACCACCTCGTCGAGCTGCTGGTGGTTGCCGATGCCTGCCGGCGTGCCGACGCGGACCGGATCACGGCCATCGTCCCGTACTTTGCGTACGCACGAGCCGACAAGCGTTCGGGACGTCGTGTACCGGTCACCGCGCGCGCCGTCGCCGACATGATGCAGTCCATCGGTATCGACCACGTGGTGACGCTCGACGCGCACACGCCGCAGATCGAGGGGTTCTTTCGCATCCCGATCGACAACCTGTCGATCCTCCCGATCATGTGCGGCGCACTCGAGTCGCGACTCACCGACGACGCGGTCATCGTGTCGCCGGACCTGGGCGGTGTGAAGCGCGCGACCGAGCTCGCCGAGAACCTGCGGCGGCCGGTCGCCATCTGCGTGAAGCGCCGGATGGACGGAGAGAGCGTCGAGGTGACGCAGGTGATCGGGGATGTTCGCGATCGTCCGTGCGTGATCGTCGACGACATGATCACCACGGGCGGCACCATCGTCGAAGCGGCTCGGGCGCTGCGGGCGAATGGCGCTCGGGAGGGACTGGTGGTCGTGGCCAGTCACGGCCTCCTCGTGGCCGGTGCGACCGAACGGCTGCGCACCGCGGGTGTGAGCGAAGTGCTCGTGTCGGACTCCATCCCGGGCGAGTCGGACGGCGCGCTTCCCGTGACCCGCGTGGGCATTGCGTCACTCCTGGCCGACGTCGTTCGCCGGTTGATGGCGGCGGGTTCCCTCCGAGATCTGTCCTGACGAATCGTAGCGTGACACGCCCGTTCGATCCGTGAGCTCGCGATGACCGACGACCGCGACCATCCCTCTCCCACTCCGTTGGAGCCACAGCGAGCCTACACCGACCTCGGCTTCGGCCGCGTCGTCGCGCAGCAGGTCCGCGGCCGCTTCCTCACGCGCGACGGTCAGCCGACGAGCCGGAAGTACGGGCTCGGCGCGCAGCGATTCGAGCGGTTCTACCTGCGCGCGCTTGCCGAGCCACCCGCGTCATTCTTCGCGTGGACGTTCGGCGCGCTGCTCCTGCTCAACGGTTTCTTCGCCCTGGCGTATCTCGCGCTGGGCGAGGACGCGCTGCAAGGCGGCGAGGTGCTCGGGATCTCCGACCCGTTTCTTCGCGAGCTGGCGTTCAGCGTCGGCATCTTCACGACGACCGGCGCCGGGCCCATGTACGCGGTCGGCTCGACGGCAAACTGGCTCGTCGTGTTCGAGTCGTTCTTCGGCCCGACGGTACTCGTGGCGGCCGCCGGGCTCGTGATCGCACGGTTGACTCGGCCGCGGATGCGGCTTCGCTTCAGCGAGTCGGCTGTCGTCGCGCCGTACGAGGGTGGCCGCGGACTCATGTTCCGCTTCGTGAACGCGCAGCCGGCGGAGCTCAGCGACGTGCAGGTGCGCGTGAGCCTCGTGCTCGTCGAGGAGATCAACGGCAATCGACAGCGCAACTTCTATCCGCTCGCGCTGGAGCGGACGTCGGTCGATCTGTTCACGCTCCACTTGACGGTGGTGCACCCGATCACGGCCGACAGCCCGCTGCGCGGCGCAACCCCCGAGTCGCTGCGCACGGCTCAGGCGGAGCTCCTGATCCTCATCAACGCGCACGAGGAGACCTTCTCGACGCGTGTGACGGCGCGCGCCTCCTACTTCTGGGACGAGATCCGGTGGGACGCGAAGTTCGCCAGCGTCTTTGCGACGTCGACCGACGGCGTGGTCGCGATCGACGTGGACCGCCTCGACCGACTGGACCGGCTCGAAGCCGGGACGACGAGCGTGCCGGCGGAAGCGGAGCTCACGAGCGTCGATAGCCGTTAGGCACCGGCTGCCGCCTGGAGCCTAACGTCCAACGGCTGACGACTATCGGTCGTCTCCCGCGCCGACGCGCACCGACTCCAGGTCGAGCTCCTGCTCGAGCTGCGCCAGCACCTCGTCGGAGATCGCACCCTCGTTCCGCAGGCGCACGAGCATTCGCCGCTCGGCACGCAGCATCTCCGCGCGGAGCCGGCGCCGCCCCTCGGGCTCGCCCGCGTGGTGCTCCAGCAGCCGCACGTGGTCCCGCAGCTCGGTGCGAAGCCACTCCACGTCGCGCGGATCCGCCCAGGTCTCGCGCGCCAGGTCATCGAGAGCCTCCGCTCCGCGTCGCACCGCCTCCAACCGGGCGACCCGGGCCTCCGCGTGGTGCGTGGTCTCGGTCGGGAACCTCAGGTGCCGGATGAGCGGCGCAAGCGTCAGCCCCTGCACCACGAGCGTCATGATGATCACGCACATCGCGATCACGATGATCGCGTCCCGATACGGGAACGGCGCGCCACCAGCCACCGCGACGGGCAACGCGAGCGCAGTCGCGAGCGACACGATCCCGCGCATGCTCGTCCACGCCACGAGCGCGACCATCTTTCGCGTCGGCGGCGTTTCGTCGCGCCGCACCCGGGCGCTCAGGGCGAACGGCGCGTACGCCGCGATCGGCACCCAGAAGAGCCGGACAGCGATCACCACCACGCCGACCAGAACACCCGCACGCAGGAGTGAAACCGCCATGTCCCGCGGCACGTCGGCAAGCAGCGACCGGAACTGCACGCCGAGCAGCAGGAAGATCGCCGCGTTGAGAACGAAGATGACGAGGTCCCACACCGAGCGGCTCTGGATCCTCGCGAGCGGCGTCACCACACTCGAGAAATGGCGGCGCAGGTACACGCCGCCAGCCACGCAGGCGAGCACGGAAGAAACGTGGAGTGTCTCGCCAGTCAGCCACGCCACGTACGGGGCGGTGAGTGTGAGCACGATCGCGGCCATCGTGTCCTTCGACCATCGCAGCAGCCGGACAACGAGCCACGCGACGAGCACGCCGACCCCGACACCGACGCCCGAATCCACGAAAAACCGAACGATCGACTCGCCCCAGCTGAACGTACCGATCACCGCCGCTGCAATCGCGGAGCGGTAGAGGATGAGCGCCGAGGCGTCGTTCACGAGGCTTTCGCCCTCGAGCACGACGATCACGCGTCGCGGCACTGGCAGCCGGGATATGATGGCGGATGCGGCGACGGCGTCGGGCGGTGACACGATGGCGCCGAGGGCGATGGCGACCGGCCACGTCATCCCCGGGAACAGCGCGCGCGCCGCGATTGCGACCGTGACCGACGTCACGAGCACGAGTCCTATCGCCAGGAACCCGATGGGGCGACGGTAGCGATTGAAGTCTCGTAGCGAAGTGAAGAACGCGGCGGCCCAGAGGATCGGCGGCAGGAATACGAAGAAGACGACGTCAGGCTCGAGCGGCGGAATGGCCATGCCGGGAAGGAGCCCGATGAGGAAGCCCGCGGCGACCTGGAGGATGGGCGTCGGGACCGGAAGGTGCCGCGCGATCGCGGTCACCGCGACGACGACTCCAGCGAACGCGATCGCGAGAACGATCGGCGGCAACTGCCTCACGATCGCCGACGGTCGTTATGAACGTGACGGCTCACGCGAGAATAATGTCGCGGCGGAGAGCGACAGCAAGAACGCTCAGTGACGAGGCGCTTATCCCGTGAGAGTCCGCGTCGCACGAGGCGGACGCATGTCATCACCCACACGTTGGGCCGGCGTGTTCTGACGACGAGAATGCGCAAGTGCAGGAGGTCGCGTGCTCCGCGCGCACCGTTCGTCCCATACCGGGAGGTCGCATGCGCCGCTCGCGCCGGACGCCGTGTTTCTCGCGCCCGGCCCGGAGATCCTGCGCGGCCCCGACGCCGCTCGGGCGCTGCTCTCCGCGACGCCGACCAACGCGCTGTCGAAATGGTCGTGGACGGCCATTCGCGTGGACGTGTCGAGTGACGGCACGGAAGGCTACACGATGGGGGTACACGGAGTTGACGCAACCCTCGGGCACCGTGTTGCCCGATCGCTACGTGGCCTACTGGGCGAAGCAGGCCGATGGCACGTGGAAGGTCGAGGCGTACAAGCGCATCCCACGCGCCGCGGGCGCAGTGTCGCTCACGCCGCCCCCCGGTTTCGAGACGCCGGACACGAAGCATCGCCGCTACTTCCCGAACACCGACGCGGAGTCGGAGGCGGGCGCCGTGGCCGCGACGGATCGGGCGTTCGGCGATCTCGCCGAGGTCGTGGGCAATGCGGAGGCATTCGCTCGTTATGCGGCGCCGACGGGTGCGCAATCGGGGAACTCGGAGAGCGTGGGGTGGGTGTTCGGGCCGGCCGCGATTGGTGAGACGCACGCGGGCGATCCGTTAGGCATCTTCTCCTGGACGCCCGAGATCGCGCACGCCGCCGCGAGCGGTGACCTGGCTTTTACCGTCGGCTGGGTGTTCAATGATGTCGGGGAGAAGCTCGGCAAGTATTTCTCGGTCTGGCAGAAGTAGAATACCGGAGCGTGGCGCTACATCGTCGACTGATGGCGCGAGCGGTGTTCGCAGTGTCGATGTGGCGGCGTGTTTTGGATGCGGCGGGCCGATGACATCCGGGGTAGATTGGGGGCGTGTCCGCACACGCCCACGTCCCGCCGCTCATGACCGCCGAGGAGCTCCTACGCCTGAATCTCCCGAACAAGCGTACGGAGCTCGTGCGTGGCGTGCTCGTCATCCGAGAGCCGGCCGGCTATCAGCACGGTGACGTAGCGATGCGGCTCGCTGCGGCAATCTTCACCTACGTCGAGGGACACGGTCTGGGCCGGGTATTCGCGGCCGAGACGGGGTTCACTCTCGCGCGGAACCCGGACACAGTGCGCGCTCCGGACGTCGCATACGTGAGCTCAGCGCGACTCCCGGACCGGCCGCCTCGCGGCTTCGCCGAGCTCGCGCCGGACCTCGCGGTGGAGGTGTTGTCGCCAGATGATCGGCCGGGCGAGGTGCTCGCGAAGGTTGCCGACTGGTTGAATGCGGGAGCTCGCCTGGTATGGGTCGTCGATCCTGTCCGTGTGGCCGCGCGCGTGTATCGCGCCGACGGGAGCGAGTCCATCCTCGACGAGACAGGTGCGTTACGAGGCGAAGGTGTCCTGCCCGGGTTCGAGTACCCGCTCGGTGCGCTGACCTGAATGTGTAGGCACATGCGGCGGGTGGTCGACGCCTCGGCATCGCGACCTGTAGGCTCGAAAAACAAGGAGACACGGAATACACAGACCGCCCGCTGACGCGGGCGGACGCCGATTGACGCAGCGTGCTCCCGGTGAGGACAAAGCTCCTCACGCAACGAGCCGGTTTTTTTCAGGGGGAACTGCCTCGGGCAGGCTCATAGCCGCCTGAGGCAGTTCCCCCTTTCAATATGGCCGTGGTGCGAGGAGCTATGGATGTGAGAGGAGCCAACTGTGGCAACCCGAGTCCGGCGCGAAGCGCCGGCCTGCGTGATCTGTGTCTCCTTGTTTGTAGTCGCCTGGGTCGCGATTCGTATCGACGCTGGCCGGTCGGTATCGCGTTAGGGATGCCAGAGCGCTGCCACGTAGCCGTGCGCCGATGAGACCACCAGGTGGTCAGCACCCCCGCTTCGCCAACCACGTCAGCTCGTTCGCCCGATCGCCGAGCAGGGTGCGGTTCACCCATTCCACGCCCTGCGCGACCGAGTGATCCATGTTCCCCACCTCGTACCGCCACGCGCCGAAGCGGCCGCGCGAATAGATGCCCTGCTCCTCGAGCCACGGCTGCACCACGCCCAGCGCCTCATCGCGCTCCAGCGACGGCGTCGGATAGGTGTAGTCGCGCTCGATGAGAAACGCGTCCACGATCGAGTCTCGATCCGACTCGCTGATCATCCGCGTGTTGACCAGCCCCTGGATGGTGTCGTCGACGACGGTCGCACGATTCACCGGCTTGTGCACCGAGTGAGAGATCTCCGCGAGAATCGAGTACTGGCTCGTCGCGTCGGGTACCACATCCGGCGAATAGTTGGAGAGATACGTCAGCCGGTAGAACGGGCAGTTGCCCTCCGGGAAGTACATCCAGCACTTGGACGACGGACACTCGTGCTGGATGCCGACGCCAACGATATAGGAACCGGAATGACGGAGCCGGGCCGCCTGCGTACGAACGCAGTCCGGGACCTCGCCGGCGAGCGAGGTCACGAGGAGGTCGAGCGGCATGGTCGACAGCAGCACGTCGTACGGCTCCGTTCGCCCATCGCGCAGGCGGACCTGCTTGCGCTCCACGTCCACGGACGCAACGCCTGAGCAGAGGCGCAGCTGATCCTCGACGTACGGACGCATCCGGCAGAACAGCTCCCCGGTGCCGCCGTACCTCGGATACTTGAATGTCGCGTTAGGCCCCCACGACACGTCCTGGCGATCGAGGATCACGTTGCCGAGCACGCGCTCGATCGGCGGAGTCGCCACGCGCTCGCCGATCCACTCCTTGTTCATGAGGCGCGGCGGGTGCGCCCAGACCTTGAAGTTGTAGGGCATCATGAAGTGCTTCGCGATACCCCGACCGAAAACCCCGAGAATGAGCTCCTCGAAGTTCTCGAAGCGCGACTTGTCGAGCGGCTGCTTCTGGGCCTCGATCAGCCCGAGCAGGCACTCCAGCACGACGTCCTTCGGCAGGAACTTGATGTTGTTCTGGAACGGGTACGGGAGAAACCGATCGAACATCCAGACCCAGGACTCCCGCAACAGCTCCTGGTACTCGTCACCCATCAGCCGGTCGAACAGACGATCGAAGTACTGGTAGTGCGAGAACAGCACGTGGCCGCCGATGTCGTAGATGAACCCGTTCGGGCTCGTCTCCGACGAGGCCAGCCCACCCACTTTGTGGCGCGCCTCGAGCAGCACGAAGTTGGTGTAGCCGAGCTCCCGCAGCCGATAGCCGGCCGCGAGGCCGGTGGGACCGGCGCCAATGATCACGATCCTGGGACCATCGGCGGTCGTACCGATCGTAGACGCCATCATGGTGTTCGCTCCCACGCACAGCTGCGCGCATAACGAGCGAGCGCGTTGTCGATCGGTGGCATGATCCACCCTCGCTCGCTCGTCAGCGCTGAGAACTTGGGGCGCGGCGCGGCCAGCCGCAGCTCCGCGAGCGGCACACCGCGCAGCGAGGCGGGGTTCACGCGCGCCATTCGTGCGGCGCGCCTGGCCAGCTCCTCCCACGTCAGCGCGCCGTCGCTCGTGAGGTGCCAGAGCCCGCGCTCGTTGTCGATGGCGAGATCGAGCACCGCGTGAACCAGGTCCGGAACGTACGTCGGCGACACGACCATGTCGCTCGCCGCGACCCACTCGTCGCCGGCACTCAGTGCCCGAAGCGTTCGCGTGACGAAGTTGTAGTCGTCGTGCTCGCCGAAGAACGCGGCCGTTCGCACGACGAGCGCGCTCGCCGCGGTGGCGAGAATCGCCGCCTCCGCGTCGGCCTTCGTGCGCCCGTACTCCGAGAGCGGGTTCGGCGCATCGGACTCCACATACGGCGCGGCTTTCTCCCCGTCGAAGACGAGGTCTGTCGAGAAGGCGACGAGCTTGATGTCCGTCTCGGCGCAGGCGCGGGCGAGCGTGCCTGCGCCGCCGACATTCGCGCTTCGACACGCCGGGGCCTCGCACTCGGCATCATCGACGCGCACGAAGCCGGCACAGTTCACCACACACCATGGGCGCACGGTGCTCAGCGCGTGCACCACGCGCTCGTAGTCGGTGACGTCGAGATCCGCGCGCCCGACAGCGAGGCTCGTGAGACCGCGCTCCGCGCACGCACGTGCCACGGCTCGTCCTAGCGTGCCATGTGCGCCAACGATCAGGACGGGCCGCGCGGCTCCATTTCGGTGGACGAAGGGAGGCGACGTTGTCGGCTCCGCCTGAGCGCCATGTGGTCTCGATGACGAAGCCGGAGCGACGGGATACGCGAGCCGCTCGTGACACCGCCACCATCCCGGCGCATCGAGGACGGGATGATCGAAGGCACCGCAATTCGCGAGCGACCTGACCATGTGGGCGAGCAGCGTCGGGCGAGCGTGAGGCGCGCGAATGTCGAACAGGCCGGGCTCGTACTGGCCCTCGTCCCGGGTCAGGAGCGACGACCAGTCGAACGCGCCGAACGCCGACCACGCCGTGACCGCGCGGACATCGCCCCCTTCACGCCGCAGTCGCGTCGCCGCGTTCCACACCTCGGACAGCCAGCGGAGCTGCTGCTCGCGCGTACAGGCGAGTTGCGCTTCGGTGACGGCGATCGGCAAGCCGTAGCGTTGCCATGCCTCCCGGATCAACACGTACGGGCCGGCCACTCCGTCACCCAACACGCGCACCGCTTCGACATCCGCATAACGATGGCGGCCGTTCCCTCCCCACGACTCGGCCGGATACCGCGTCAGGCGGTGATCGAGGAACCGCTCGCTCGTCAGGTAGTGGTTGAGCCCCAGGATGTCGGGCGGACACGGACGCTGCGCGAGCGGCGCGAGCTCGCGGTCACGGACACCCGCCCAGCGCAGATAGTGGGCAACGGGGTGATCGCCGGTCACTCTGCCGAGCAGGAGGTCGAACGTCAGCCACCGGCGTTCGTTCTCGAAGTCGGCCTGATACTCGAGCACCTCGGTGGCGTACGTCTTTCCGAGATCTTCGGTCTGCACGAGCCGCGCGTGCGGCGTCACTTCGCGAATCGCGCGCATCGCGTCGCCGATCGCCCGGCACTGCACGACCATCGCGCGACCGAACGCGCGCGGGGATCGGGCGTGGGGATACCACATGCCATACAGCGTCGCGAAGCGCGCCGTCGTGAGTGGCTCGTTGATCGGTGTGTAGTGCTCGACCCACGGATACCGCCTGGCGACCGTTCGCGCGAACGCCGCAAAGCGCGCCGGGAATCGAGAGCTCGTCAGGTCGAGGTCGCGCGGGCCACTCCCGTGATGCAGCAGTGTGACGATGGGTGTGATGCCGTGAGCGCGAATCCGGTTCAAACCATCATCCGTCCACGCCCACGCCCGATCGCCTAACGCGCACACGCGCTCCCACAGGACCGGGAAGCGCAGGGCGGTGATCCCGAGGGCGGCGAGCCGATCGAGCTCGTCCGGGAAGTCGTACAGCCCACTTCGCTCGAGCTGATCGAAATACCTGTCGCCGACCCGGTTGTACGAGCACTCGATGCCGCCCCAGACCGCGATACCCATGTCCATCGCCCGCGCTCGAAACGCTAGGCGACGATCGCGCCGTCGTTCCCCGCGCCGGTTCGACGTCCCGGCGCGATTCCCGATGCCGACCGTTTCGGCATCGCGATGCGGGGACGGGCATCGCTGTTACTGCGCTGGTCACCCACGGCCTGGACGATCAACGCGTCCATCGCCGAGACGATCGACTCCCAGGTGGCCGCCTGTGCGCGAGATCTGCCGGCGGTGATCCGAACGGGATCCGGCTTCAACGAGGATTCGATCGCGTCCAGAAAACCTGCCGTCGTATACGCGACATGCACGATCGGCGTGAAGTGGCGTACGACGTCCGGCACGGCGGTGGACACGATCGGCCGGCCCGCCGCCATGTATTCCAGCGTCTTGGTCGGGTTGATGTACTGCGTCGCATCGTTCAGCGCGAAGGGCATGAGGCACACATCGAAGCCCTTCACGTATTCGGGGAGCTTCGCATACAGCCGCTGACCGAGCCAGTGAAGGTTCTCACGCTGCGGCAGTTCCGCCGGGTCGACCTTGGCCGTCGGTCCCACGAGCACGACCGACCCGTGAGCGAAATGCTCGGCCAGTCGCGCGATCAACCGGTAGTCGAGGCGTTCGTCGACGACACCGAAGTAGCCCAGCACGGGGCGCGGCAGGTCACGGAGCTCCGGCGCAACGGCGGTGTCGTCGCACAGCGCGCGAGCGAAATGCGAGGCGTCCACGCCGCAGCCGAAAAAGTGGACGTTGGCGTGGTAGCGCGACTTGGACTCGAAGAGATGCTGTCCGCCGGTGAACACGACGTCGGCGCGATCGAGCAGGAACCGCTCGCACTGCACCAGCTCAGGCGGCGCGAACCGGAACTGCGAGAGCTCGTCCATGCAATCGTAGACGACGCCCCGCTCGTTGAAGGCATCGACCATGACGGGCGCGGGCAGCGGCGTGTAAAACCACTGGACGGGGCGATCGAACACTCCTGCGAGCGTGCCGCCATCCCCGGTCAACTGTCGCAGCAACGATCGGACGGCCACCGCTGTATCGAAGCTGGACCCGCGCAGTCGCGCTGGGAGCCGAGGGATGACGCGATGCACGCGCGCACACGGTGACGTCAGGTCGAATCGTGCCGCTCCGACGTCGTCCCCGAAGACCGGTTCCTCGACGAACAACACCGCACGGCTCCGGGCAAAGCGCGACAGGAGCTGCTGCGGGCGCTGCCACACGTAGTCCCACCGCAGATGACTGTGGACGATCAGCGGAGACGATCCAATGGTCGGAGGCGTGCGTGCATCACTCATGGGCATCCGGCGGAGATGATGGAAGCTCTTGTAGTTGGGCTTCCAACCACGAGCAATTCACATGCCCCGGGCGGCACGGCCGTGCGGTGAAACGCGATGCCTAACGCGGCATAACGTCGGCCGACGCGCTCCCCGCCGCGCCGCTGCGGTGCAACCATCGCCGAAACCGATAGTTGGCTTCGCCCGCGAAGCCGACGCCGCCTACGCCCGCGCGCGGACTCCGTGCTGAGCGAGCGCGACGCTGTCGCCGTCAGCCGCGACGACGCCGCTCCAGCTTGCCACGATCTCGCGATACCGGTGCGCAACCGGCCGCGGCCGTCGGTCGAGATCGTAGAGCCCAACCGGATGCAGATCGTTGCGCTCCACACGGAGCCCGTGTTGCCAATCGATCTGGTCGGTCAGCGAGTACCAGGTGAACCCGCACACCGGCACGCCTGACGAGCGCAGTGCGATCACGTCGCTCCACTGTCCGTCCAACCACTCCACGGCCCGCCCGCTCACCTGGTTCGTCTCGCAGTGGAACAGCGGGAGTCCGTAGCGCTGGTAATACTGCGCCGCCAACGCGCGGAACCCCACGCCCTGGCGCGCCGTCGTGCACCGGCCGCTGGCGGCAACGCGATGCTCGCAGGTCAGATAGTAGTCGGTACCGAGCCAGCGCTGGCCAACGCCACGCCGCTCCCGGAAGAAGCTGAGGTCGTTCGACGTGACGCCGTGCTCGTTGAGGTAGGCGGCCATGCCATGGCCCAGCTCCCTGCCTAACGTCATGTCGAGCGAGAGGTGCTTGATACCGTTGAGCCGATCCGCTTCCTTCCTCGCCGATCGCCCGGCCGCGTGGAAATACTCGATCGACTCCCCTTGCACGATGACGGCGTCGGGCCGTTCGGTGAGAATGGCCTCGACGGCAAGCTCGTGCGCCATACAAAGGTTGCGGAGCGCACGAACGAACGTCGCGTCACTCGCCTCACACTCGTTCCACCATCCCCGAAGCGCCGAAAAGCTGGCGCAGATGAAGATCTCGTTCACCGGTGTGAAGTAGCGAACCCAGGGATACCGCCGCGCGAACGTTCTCGCGTAATCGGCAAACAGCACCGGGAACGCCGCGTCCTGAAAACCGCCGAGCCAGGACGGGACCCCGAAGTGGCAGAGGTCCGCAATGACCTCGATGCCAAGGTCCCGCAGCCGCTCCATGGGCGCGTCCGCCGAGTCCCACTCGTAGCGGTCCGGGGCGACGTGGGTGCGGTAGTATGGCGGCCCATACCGCAGCGCGTTCAGTCCGAGCTCACGGACCAGGCCAAAATCCTCTTCCCAGCGCGCGTAGTGACCGCATTTCTCCATCTGGTCGATGCGCACGCCGGAGGCGAGCGTGGGATAACTGTTCTCGATGCCGGTGGCGAAGAGAAAGGAAGAGGCGGGATGCATCTCAGGTGCAGCCAGACCGATACGGCAACAGGGATCGCAGACGCCATCAGGATGCTGATGAGCGTCGCTACAGGATATGGTACCCACGTCCAACGACGGAGTTTTGTGTTGGACGACAGACGGCGCGCTACGCCACATGTGAATCGCGAAGGAAGCGCTTCGAACAATCGGCCGCGCGCGGCTCGGTGCTTGCGACCCACCCGCAGCGTTTCACGGGGGCTCGAGCCCCCCTTGGCATCAACTCGTTGTTCGAGGAGCAGCAGATGGCAGCAGAAAAGCTCAACGGGAAGCGCGTCGCCATCCTGGCGACCGATGGCGTTGAAGAGGTCGAGCTGGTCGAACCGCGGAAGGCACTGGACGCGGCGGGCGCGCGCACCTCGCTCGTCTCCCCGAAACCCGACACCATCAAGGCATGGCAGCACGACCATTGGGGCGGCGAGCTCCGCGTTGATGTGCCGCTCGAGCGCGCGAACGCCGATGACTTCGACGCCCTGCTCCTGCCCGGTGGTGTGATCAATCCCGACAAGCTGCGCCAGGACGAGCGGGCCGTGCGATTCGTGAAGTCGTTCTTTCAGGCGGGAAAACCCGTCGCCGCGATCTGCCACGGGCCCTGGATGCTGGTGGAGGCGGACGTCGTCCGCGGCCGTACGGTGACGTCGTGGCCGTCGCTGCGCACCGACCTGCGCAACGCCGGCGCCGATTGGGTGGACCGGGAGGTGGTGACGGACGAGGGGCTGGTGACGAGCCGCAAGCCGGACGACATTCCGGCGTTCAACCGGAAGATGATCGAGGAGTTCGGCGAAGGCGTGCACGAAGGGCAGCGGCGGGCGGCTCGAACGACGAGTCAACCCGAGGCTGCGGCTGGCTAGTCAATCGCAGGTGAGGTGTCGGCGGGATCGGCCTGTATGGCAGAATTGCCATAGCACAGATCGTTGCCTGGTACATCCGAGCTTGGTGTGGCAATTCTGCCATCCAGGCCCGTCCCCTCTATCGACACCTGGCGATCGAAAGGGCGTCGGAGTCGTTTGATCATCCGGCGGCGGCATGGCCAGTCCCACGTGGGTCAGTCGCCAGTGAGGAGTGATCAGGCATCAGGGTCCATTTCCTGGAGTTGCGGGAGGAGCACAGCCGGCCCCCAGGCCGCTTGGGTCACCCAGCGGAGGAAACTGGATCTGATGCCTGATGACTAACAACTGAGGACCGACTCACTTGGAACTGGCCATGCCGCCGCCGGATGCCTATCACGTGTACGACTTCTCCGCCCACGTGAGCCGACTCTCGACGTTCTGCGGATCGTGCGCATCGCGCTGGTAGGCGTTGTTGCCCCACGTGACGTTGGCATTCGCGTGATTCGGCGCTCGGACCGGGCACACCTGATGCGCGCCGAATGCGCCGAACGTGTTGCCCGAGATGGTCGCCACCTGCGGGCCGGCGCCTAACAACGCGATGCGCGGGACCCGCTGCTTGCCCCCACCGAACCGGCAGCCCGTCACGCTCAGCGGACCGGCGTGTCGCAGGAGAATGCAGTCGCCATCCGCGTGCAGCTGGTCGGCCTCGTAGCGCACGCCGGTGAGCGTCACCGGCTGTGATGCTGTCGTGGGACCGCTGGTCACGAGTAAACGGCCACAGGCCTCGAAGCCCACGCCCTCGATGACCACCGGATCGCCGACGCTGGAGAGGACGATACCGATCTGGCACACCGCGCCCGTGCCGCCGATCCAGACGAACGACGAGCTCGCGCTCACCGCCGCGTGCACCGACTCGGCGCGACACTGCGTGAGCACGTGCTCCTTGGACTGCTGGCCGGAGAACACCCACGCCGCGTCGGTACAGCCGTACACCGAGCACGAATCCCATCGCCCGTGCTCGTTGTTCTCGTCGATCGCGCTGGTGTAGTCGTAGCCGCGACGCGCGCGCGCGTTGCCGAAGATCCGCACGTCGTGAAACTGATGCAGCGTGCTCGGGATGACGCCCTTGCCGCTCTTCGTGCGCCGGATGAGGAACACGGCCGTACACGGCGTCTCGCACACGACGTCGATGTGCTCGATGACCGACTCCCGGCAGTTCTCGAGGGAAAACACCGGGTCCGTCGGCGGGCCGCGCCACACGAATCGTGGTCGCTTGCCGTCGGCCCGTCGGGCGATCGTCAGGCACCCGTCGAGATCGCGCAGGCGCACGGTCTGACGAAGCTCGACAGTCTCAGGGTCGCAATGGAAGATTATCGGGCTCGTCACACGATCCTCGCCTCCGGTGCCAGACTCCCTCGCAACGTCGTCGCTCGGCCGGAGCCGCGCAATAATCCAATCGGACATGCCAGCCGCTCTCGACCCGATCCTCAAGCCGCGCACCGTCGCCGTCATCGGCGCGTCGCGCTCGCCGAGTCACATTGGCCATCAGGTCACCGCGAATCTCATTCAGCACGGTTTCACGGGCTCCGTCTATCCGGTGAACCCGTCGGCCAGGGCGGTGTGCTCGGTCCGGTCGTACCCCGATATCGGCTCGGTGCCGGACTCCGTCGATCTCGCGGTCATCGTCGTGCCGAAGCATCTCGTGGTGGACATCGCCGGCGAGTGCGCCGACGCGGGCGTGCGCGGCCTCGTGGTGATCACCGCCGGCTTTCGCGAGATGGGCGAGGCTGGTGCCGAGCGCGAACGGGCGCTCGCCGACCTCGTTCGGTCCCGCGGCATGCGCATGGTTGGCCCCAACTGCCTCGGCGTCATCAACGCCGACCCGGCGTTCTCGCTGAACGCGACGTTCGGGCCGGTGATGCCGCCATTCGGCCCGGCAGCCCTCATGTCGCAGTCCGGTGCCATGGGCGTGAACATTCTCGACTACGCGCGCGAGTATCAGATCGGGCTCGCGCAGTTCGTGTCCGTCGGCAACAAGGCGGACGTGAGCAGTAACGACCTGTTGCTGCAGTGGGAGGACGACCCCGCGGTTTCGACGATCCTCATGTACGTCGAGAACTTCGGGAATCCGCGCCGGTTTCTCGAGACCGCGTCGCGCATCACGAAACGAAAGCCCATCATCGCCCTCAAGGCCGGACGCTCCGCGAGCGGCGCGCGCGCCGCATCGTCACACACCGGTGCGCTGGCCGCGAGCAACGCCGCGGTGGACGCACTGCTCGCGCAGGCCGGCGTGCTCCGCGCGGCCTCGGTCGAGGAGCTGTTCGACATGGCGATGGCGTTCGGCGCGACGGTTCGGCCCCGGTCTCGCCGCACTGCCGTGCTCACGAACGCCGGTGGTCCCGGCATCCTGGCCGCCGACGCGCTCGAGGCGAACGGCCTTGCCGTCGTGGAGCTGCAGCCGGAGACTGTGGCCGCGATGAAGCCGCTCTTCCCCGAGGAGGCGTCCATTCGCAATCCGGTGGACATGATCGCGTCGGCCCGGCCCACGAGCTATCGGCAGGCGCTCGAGGTCCTGCTGTCCGACGCGGGGGTCGACTGCGTCGTCGCCGTATTCGTTCCCCCGTTCGGCGTGAGCCAGGCGGCGGTGGCCGAGGCGATCGTGAGCGCGGTTCAACAGCGTCCCGGGAAAGCCGTGGTGGCCGTGCTCATGGGACGCAGCGGCCTGTCGGAAGGCCGGGCCGAGCTTCATTCGGTGGGCGTTCCCGCCTTCGTGTTTCCGGAGTCGGCGGCGCGGGCGCTCGCCGCGTTATGCAGGTACCAGGAGTGGTTAGGCAGGCCAGCGGCGACGATGACGCCCTTGCCCGTGGACCATGACCGGGCTGCCGCCGTGATCGCGCGAGCGCGCGCCGCTGGCCGCGCCCATCTCGAGCAGTCCGAGGCGCTCGAGCTGTTTTCGTCGTACGGCATACCGACCGCCCCGGCCAGGATCGCCCGGTCGGCCAACGAGGCGGGGAGCGTTGCGACGGAACTCGGCTTCCCTGTCGTCATGAAAGTCGTGTCGCCGGACATCGACCACAAGAGTGACGTGGGCGGCGTGACGCTCGGCATCGAGGACGACGCTGCCGCGCGGGCGGCGTACGACGACATGATGCGCGAGGTCAGGGGTCGAGCGCCTAACGCGCGGCTCGAGGGCGTGCTGGTACAGCCGATGGTTCGCGGTGGCCTCGAGACGATCGTCGGCGTGAGTCACGACCGCCTTTTCGGACCGCTCGTCATGTTCGGGCTTGGCGGGATCTACGTCGAGGCACTGCGCGACGTGGTGTTCCGCGTCGCCCCAATCAGCTCGCTCGATGCCGAGGACATGCTCGACGGCATTCGCGGCACGCCCATTCTCGCCGGGATGCGCGGTCGCCCGGGCGCCGATCGCGGCGCGCTCGTGGACGTGCTCCGTCGCGTCTCGCAGCTCACGGTCGATTTCCCGGAGATAGAGGAGCTCGACCTCAATCCACTGCTCGCGTTCGAGGACAGGGTCATCGCTGTAGACGCACGAGTGCGACTTGTTTGACCCACGAGTACGACTTGTTTAATGAGCTTCGCGGAATTCAGGTAAGGGAATCGTTGCGGCTCACGGTCGCTCACGCACGACCGGAGAGGGCCGGCCCCACAGACGAAGGGGGAAACGGATGCGACGGAAACAGCGGATACTCGGATCGCTCCTCGGCACTTCGGTCTCCGCTCGCAACGAGCCGGAGTGAGAACAGACGACCTCAGGAAGCCCATGCGCCCCGAGGTCGTTCAACAAAGAAAGTATGAGAGACCGGACGTGCCGCCGGAGGCGTCACTGCCCGCGGGGCAACTCTGCGAACATCGGTGTGATCGATGTTCGAAATCCGCGTTAGGTCCTGGCCTTGACCGCACTGTCCCGGCCGTGATGCCGGCGCGGCGCCCGAGCGTTAACCAAATTCGGTGACGCTCATTAACCACAGAGGTCACTGAGGTCACGGAGAACGTCAAAAGCAACATGATTGAACCGCGGTAAGAACGATCTTGTTTCCTCAGTGACCTCAGTGACCTCAGTGGTTCAATTCAGGGCCGCTCAACTCCTCAATTCTTTCGCGGCGGCGATTGTCGCATATTGGGTCGGCTAGATATGCGAGTCATTCCGATGACTGACGCCGCGTGGGACACAGTGCTTCGGCGAACATTGCCGTGGATAGCGGCCGCGCTGGCCGTCGCCTGCCAGGGATCGGGCAAATCGGCATCAGCCGCGACCGCTCGCGACACCGCCGCGAAGGCGGCGACGTTCGTCGAGGCCAGCTGGCGGCCCCCCACCGAGGCCGACATCCCCCACGACTCCCTCGGCGCCGCGATCCGCCGCGGCCTCTACCTCCTCCGCTTCACCCCGGAGAGCCTGCCCGCCTACGCGACGTCGAGCCTCCGCTGCACGAGCTGCCATCAGAACGACGGCACCAAGGCGAGCGCCGCGCCGCTCACCGGCGCGCACGCACGCTACCCGAAGTACATGCCCCGCTCGGGCGCCGTGATCGGCCTCGCCGACCGCGTGAACTACTGCTTCACCCGCTCGCTCGCCGGGAACGTGCTGCCGCCCGAGAGCCGGCAGATGAACGACATCCTCGCCTATCTCGCGTTCATCTCGCACGACGTGCCGGTCGGGACGAAGACCGCCGGGACCGACGGCCTGCTCAGCATGCGGGACACGCTCGTGGGCGACATCGCGCGTGGTGAGGCCGTCTTTAAACGCGAGTGCGTCGCCTGCCACCAGGCGGACGGCCAGGGCACCGCCGCGTTCCCCGCGCTCTGGGGGCCCCGGTCGTTCTCGATCGGCGCGTCGATGGCCCGCGAGGAGCGGGCGGCGAGCTTCATCTGGCACAACATG